>CAWUHY010000119.1:0-8811 GCA_963922215.1 uncultured Gammaproteobacteria bacterium
GGTGGCGCGGGCCCAGTGCCAGCGTGGGGACAAGAATAGTCAGGCAGGAATGAACACTGCCTGAACGAATCTGAACGTAACTCTCAGGCGTTTTTCGCGCGGCGCCAGGCCTTCTCCAGCGCGTCGATATCCATGGCTTTGACGTCCTCGCCGTCATCGGCAATCAGGGTCTCCATCGTGCGAAATCGCTGCTCGAACTTGCGATTTGCGGCAGCCAGCGCGTCCTCGGCATCAACATCGAGGTGGCGGGCGAGATTGACGACGCTGAACAGCAGGTCGCCGACCTCCTCCCGGATGTGCTCCGCATCTCTGGACCCGACCGCTTCACTCACTTCGTCGAGTTCCTCGGTGATTTTCTCACGGACTCCTGCAAGATCTGGCCAGTCGAAGCCGACCGCACTAGCGCGAGAACCGAGTTTCTGCGCGCGTTTCAGCGCCGGCAGCGAGCGAGTAATGTCCGCCAGCGCACTTGTGTCACCGGGCGCTCCGGAGTTGCCACGTTCCTCGGCCTTGATCGCCTCCCAACTGCCCTCAACCGGACCTGCAGCCCGCTCTTCGGGGCTTCCGAACACATGCGGGTGGCGACGCTGCATCTTGTCGCTGATCGCCCCGGCCACGTCGTTGAAGTCGAAGAAACCCTGTTCGCGCGCCATCTCGGCGTGGAAAACCACGTTGAGCAGCAGGTCGCCCAGCTCGCCTTTGAGGCCCTCCATATCGCCCTCGGCAATCGCGTCTGCCACTTCGTAGGCTTCCTCGATCGTGTACGGCGCAATCGTCTCGAAGCTCTGCTCGACGTCCCAGGGGCATCCCGTTTCCGGATGCCTGAGCGCCGTCATTACTTCAAGTAATTTGTCGATATTCTTCATTAAATACTGTTTTTTATCGTTTTTATGAAGGTCGACAGCATCAATGCTGTCGCCCCCCAGACCCGCTGGCCGCCGTAGCGAAACTCCAGGACGGGAACCTTCAGGCCGCGGAACTCGCGGACCGAGCGATCGTAGACCTTCTCGTCGAGGAGGAAGTCCAGCGGCACTTCGAAGACCGCCGCAACCTCGTTCGGATCCATCGTGAAGCGAGCCGGGGGATCGATCAGACCAACGGAGGGCGAGACCGCGTAGCCGGTGATGGTCAGGGTCGTGCGCATGTGACCGAGAATCGTGACCGACGACGGCTCGATCCCGACCTCTTCGTGGGTCTCGCGCAGCGCCGTTTCCACAATCGTGCGATCCCCTTCCTCCATCCGCCCGCCCGGGAAGCTCACCTGGCCACCGTGATGCTTCAGATGCGCGGCGCGCTCCGTCAGCAGGACTGTGAGGCCCGCCGGACGCTCGATCACGGGAATCAGCACGCCCGCGGGCGTCAGGTCCGTACCGAATTCCTCGATGATCGCCTTCGGCCAGCTTCCGGGCAGACTCGACGGGTCCACGCGAGCCGGGTCTTTCGGCATCGTCGTGCCCGAAAAACTCGCGATCAGCTCATCCTTGCCGATGCGCGTTGCCGCCGTCATCAGTTCTTGATGCCGCCTTCAGTCAGCGATGCCGGATCGAGCAGGCGATCCAGCTCGTCGTCCGTCAGGTCAGTCATCTCCCGCGCCACGTCCTTGACCGGGCGATTCTCGGCGTAAGCCTTCTTTGCAACTGCGGCGCCAAGTTCGTAGCCGATAACCGGGTTCAGGGCGGTCACGAGGATCGGATTGCGGCTGAGCGCGCCGGTAATGTTGTCCTCGTTCACTGTGAAGCCCTGGATCGCGTCCTTGCCGAGCACCGTCGCCGCATTCGACAGAATTTCAACGCTCTGCAGGAGGTTGTAAGCCACGACCGGCAGCATGACGTTCAGCTGGAAGTTGCCGGACTGCCCGGCGACGCCGATCGTCGCATCGTTGCCCATGACCTGGGCACAGACCATCGCGACCGCCTCGGGAATCACCGGGTTGACCTTGCCGGGCATGATGCTCGACCCGGGCTGCAGGGCTGGCAGCGCGATCTCCCCGATGCCGGCGAGCGGCCCGGAGTTCATCCAGCGCAGGTCATTGGCGATTTTCATCAGCGACACCGCGAGGCCGCGCAGTTGGCCGGAAACTTCCACCGCCGCATCCTGGCTCGCGAGCGCTTCGAACTTGTTGGCGTTCGACGTGAATTCGAGACCCGTCTGCTCGCTCAAAAGCACCGCGACCTTGTTGCCGAATCGCGGATGCGCGTTGATTCCGGTGCCGACGGCCGTGCCGCCCTGTGCGAGCGCCGAGATGCGCGGCAGCGTCGAACGCAGGCGCTCCGCGGCGTTGTCGACCTGGGCTCTCCACGCCTCGAGTTCCTGCCCAAGCGTCACCGGCATCGCGTCCATCAGGTGGGTGCGACCGGTCTTGACGATCTTGCTGACTTCCTCAGCCTTGGTTTCGAGAATTTCGGACAGTGACTCAAGCGCCGGCAGCAGATCCTGCTGGATGCCGATCGCGGCACTGACGTGAACACAGGTCGGGATCACGTCGTTGCTGCTCTGGCTCATGTTCACGTGGTCGTTCGGATGCACCGGCTTGCCCAGATCGTCGCTGGCGAGATGCGCGATGACCTCGTTCGAGTTCATGTTGGAACTTGTGCCGGAGCCGGTCTGGAAAACATCGATCGGGAAGTGTGCGTCGTGTTCGCCAGCGGCAACGGCGAGCGCCGCCTTCTGGATCGAAATCGCGACATCGCTTTTCAGGAGGCCGAGCTCCGCGTTTGCTCCTGCGCAGGCCCACTTGACGAGGCCCAGCGCCGCGATGAACTGGCGCGGCATCGTCAGACCGCTGATTGGAAAGTTCTGCACGGCGCGCTGCGTCTGGGCGGCCCACAGTGCATCTTCCGGCACTTTCAATTCACCCATGCTGTCGCGTTCGGTGCGATAAGACTTGTCGTTCATGATTTCCTCGTATTCCGGTGCCGCAGGGCCGGGATTTCCCGGCCGTTCGTGTATGATTCGCGCTTCGCGCGCAAGTCTACACGGGTTTGTCCACCATGAAAGTCTCCACCCTCCGAGCGCTGTCGCCGGTCGACGGCCGGTATGCCGGCAAGGTCGAACAGCTGCGGGACATCTTCAGCGAATACGGCCTGATTCGATTCCGGGTCCTCGTCGAGGTCCGCTGGCTGCAGTGCCTCGCCGACGAAGCGGCCATTGACGCGCTGCCGCCGCTCTCCTCGGTCATGAAGGACGTCATGAACGACATCGTCGACGAATTTGGCATCGACGACGCCGAGCGGGTCAAGGAGATCGAGGCCACGACAAATCACGACGTCAAAGCGGTTGAGTATTTCATTCGCGAGAAAATCGGCGATGGCCCGGAGACCGGTCCGATTCGCGATTTCCTGCACTTCGCCTGCACCTCCGAGGACATCAACAACCTGTCGTATGCGCTGATGCTGCGCTCGGCACGCAAGGAGGTTCTCGCCGTCCAGATGCGCGAGCTTAAGAGCCGCCTGAAGACGATAGCGAACGAACACGCAGACCTCGCCATGCTGTCACGCACGCACGGCCAGACGGCCAGTCCGACGACGCTCGGCAAGGAATTCGCGAACGTCATCGCTCGCCTCGACCGCGCCGAAGATGGCCTCAAGGCCGTCAGGATTCTCGGCAAGTTCAACGGCGCCGTCGGCAACTTCAATGCGCACCATGTGGCCTATCCCGAGGTCGACTGGCCGACGCTCAGCAAGACTTTCGTCGAATCCCTGGGCCTCGAAGCAAACGAGCACACGACCCAGATCGAGCCACACGACTGGACGGCCGCCTACGCTCACGCGTTGATGCGCTACAACACGATCCTGATCGACTTCTGCCGCGACGTCTGGGGCTACATCTCGCTCGGTTACTTCACGCAGAAAACGAAGGCCGGCGAGGTCGGTTCATCCACGATGCCGCACAAGGTGAATCCGATCGACTTTGAGAATGCCGAAGGCAATCTTGGACTCTCGAACGCCCTGCTTGGACACTTTGCGGACAAGCTGCCGATTTCTCGCTGGCAGCGAGATCTGACGGACTCCACCGTGCAGCGAAACTTCGGTACCGCTGTCGGCTACCACACGATCGCAGTCGCATCGCTGCTGAAGGGCATCGGCAAGCTCGAGGTTAACAAGGCACGGATTGGCGACGATGTCTCCGGCGCGTGGGAAGTACTCGCGGAGGCGGTGCAGACCGTCATGCGACGCTACGGCATCCCGGAGCCCTACGAGAAACTGAAAGCGTTGACGCGCGGACGTCCTGTGGATGAGGAAATCTTGCGGCAGTTCGTCGAAACCCTGGATATCCCCGCCGACGAGCGTGATCGACTGCTCGCATTGCGTCCGGAGCAGTACACCGGTCTCGCGACCCGCCTGACCCACGACCTCTGAGCCGATCCCGCCGCCTGCCGGGCGCTTGGCTTACGTAAAGCCGGAAAATTCGGAAATCTTTGTTTCCGGGCGGCTGCACTCGCCCAGAACGTGACGTAGTCGACAAATAAACCGCATGGACAAGGCTACACTGGCAGTCGGTCAAACGAGCGCGTATCGCCTCCCTCAAGAGACGGCAGTCACGGATGGAAGAAATTCCAAAACAAGGCAAACGCTGGGTCATCTCGACACGCGAAGAGATGCGCCAGGCGGCAATCGCGACAGCGAAGGAAGCGAAGCGCCGGCTTTCGATCTTCACGCACGACCTTGAACCCGGAATTTACGACGACCCCGAATTTCTCGAGATCATCAAGCGCCTCGTCCTTTCTCAGGCGTACGCACGAATTCGTGTCTTGATTGCCGACCCGATGAAAGCGGTGAAGAACGGCAACAATTTTGTCCACCTCGGGCGCAGGCTCAATACGTACATCGAATTCCGGCACGTTCGCGACGATCTTCGCACGCACGCAGAAGCGTTCTGCATCGCCGACGAAAAAGCACTCGTTTACCGACTGCAGGCGAATCGCTGGGAAGGCATCGCCGACACGCACGAACCCGCCGTTGCAAAACTCTACGGCAAGATGTTTGACGAGATCTGGTTCGCGAGCGAAGTGGAAGTCGAATTCCGCCAGCTCGGCATGTAACGAAAAAGAAAAACAACCGGAGTCTGGCTGCGGCCAGGACCGGTAACAGGGAACTCAAAACGATGTATCCGACGGATATCACGGTCGCGGCTGTTGCGTCTCACGCTGGCCGCTATTTGATGATCGAAGAGCGCGCTCACGGGCGCGACGTACTGACCCAGCCGGGCGGCCACATCGACAGCAATGAATCTCCGGAACAGGCTGTCGAACGCGAAGCGCTGGAGGAAAGCGGCTGCATCGTGAGCTGTAACGAGCTCGTCGGCGTCTACCTCTGGATTCACCCGCAGACGCGTCAGCAGTTCCTTCGCCTCGCCTACGCGGCCGACTTCGTGCACTGCGACGAAGCGCGCAAGCTCGACGATGGCGTCTACCGCAGACTCTGGCTGACGCGGGAACAGGTCCAATCGCGACGGGAGCAGTTGCGCACGCCGACCGTTCTACGCTGCATTGACGACTTCGAGGCCGGGAAGCGCGTGTCCGGGCGCGAATTTACGCGGATGCGGCCGCTGACGAACCACGTCGATGCGGTCATCGCCCGAGCGAATCTGATCTAGTCTGCGGCCGCTGCAGCGGCTTGAATGCGGCGTGTTTGCTACCATCACGTCGCCATGCATCCCGAACTCCCCAATCTAGCGGGTAAGCGCGTCATTCTCGGTCTGTCCGGGGGCGTCGACTCTGCCGTCTGTGCCGTGTTGCTGAAAGAGGCAGGCGCCGACGTGCATGCGCTGCACATGACGAACTGGGAAGACGACGACGGCTATTGCACCGCCGCGAAAGACCTGCAGGACGCACGCAACCTGTGCGAGCAACTCGGAATCCCGCTGCACCACGCGAATTTCTCGGCCGAGTACAAGGACCGCGTCTTTGCCTATTTTCTCGATGAGTATCGCAGCGGCCGCACGCCGAATCCGGACGTGCTGTGCAACCGGGAGATCAAATTCGGAAGCTTCCGGGACTACGCGAAACGCCTCGGTGGCGATCTCCTCGCAACCGGCCATTACGCCCGAACAAGCATGATCGACGGCCAGGCTGCTCTGCTGAAGGGCAAGGACAGCAACAAGGACCAGAGCTACTTCCTGCACGCCGTCAGCGAAGACGCACTGCGAGAAACCGTCTTCCCGCTGGGTTCGCTCGAAAAATCGGACGTGCGGCGCATCGCGAAGGACCACGGCCTTGTCGTGCACGCGAAAAAAGACAGCACCGGTATCTGCTTTATCGGCGAACGGCCGTTTCGAGAATTCCTCCAGACTTACCTTCCCGGCCAGCCGGGCCGGATGGAGACACCGGACGGTGTCGAGGTCGGCGAGCACGTCGGGCTGATGTACTACACGCTCGGTCAGCGCCAGGGGCTTGGCATCGGCGGACGCGACGACAGCAGCGACGAGCCCTGGTACGTCGTCGCGAAGGATCTTGAGCGCAATCGACTGATTGTCGCGCAGGGTGAGCACGCGTTGCTGTTCAGCAGTGCGCTGATCGCGTCGGACCCGTCGTGGATTAACGGCCAGCCCGATCTCCCGCGACGCGCGAGCGCGAAAGTTCGCTATCGGCAAAACGACCAGGCCTGCGAGATCCTTGCGCGAGAGGATGGAAGCCTCGAGGTGCGCTTCGACGAGCCGCAGCGCGCGGTCACGCCGGGACAGTTTGTCGTCTTCTATGACGGCGATCGCTGCCTGGGCGGCGCGACGATTGATCGCACGGTCGAAGCTCATGCCTCCGCAACACAATCCCGCAGCAGCGCTGTCGCTGGTTCGCTATAATTACGTGCTCGGCGTTTCCGTCACGCACAAGAACAAAACAGAGGATATCCCACATGAGCGACAGCTTTGGTGCGAAGTCGACCCTGAATGTCGGCGGCAAAGAACTGGATTTCTACAAACTCGACGCGGTCACGGAAGGTCACGTGTCCCGCCTGCCCTACTCGCTGAAGATTCTCCTGGAGAACCTGCTGCGACACGAAGACGGCCGCGACGTCACGCGTGATGACATTCTTGCACTCGCCAACTGGGATCCGAAAGCGGATCCGGACACCGAGATTTCTTTCACGCCGGCTCGCGTCATCCTGCAGGACTTCACCGGGGTGCCCGCTGTCGTCGACCTCGCAGCCATGCGTGAAGCGGTCGTCAAACTCGGCGGTTCGGCCGATAAGATCAATCCGCTCTCCCCGGCCGAGCTGGTCATCGACCACTCTGTGCAGGTCGATACCTACGGCGCAGCAAACTCGCTGGATCTCAATAACAAGATCGAATTCCAGCGCAACAAGGAGCGTTACTCCTTCCTGCGCTGGGGCCAGTCGGCGTTCAAGAATTTCCGCGTTGTTCCGCCGAACACCGGCATCGTCCACCAGGTCAACCTCGAATACCTGAGTCGCGTCGTTTTCGACGCCGAGAAGAACGGCAAGAACGTCGCCTACCCCGACACAGTCGTCGGTACCGACTCGCACACGACGATGATCAACGGTCTTGGCGTACTCGGCTGGGGCGTTGGTGGCATCGAAGCCGAAGCCGCGATGCTTGGCCAGCCCATTACGATGCTGATCCCGCAGGTCATCGGCTTCAAACTGACGGGCAAGCTCAAGGAAGGTGCGACAGCGACCGACCTCGTGCTGACCGTCACCGAAATGCTTCGCAACAAGGGCGTGGTCGGCAAGTTCGTCGAATTCTTCGGCGACGGCCTCGCGGACATGCCGCTCGCGGACCGCGCGACGCTTGGCAACATGTCACCGGAATTCGGCTCAACCTGTGCGATCTTCCCGATCGACAACCAGACGCTGAAATACCTCGAACTGTCCGGCCGCGAGCAATCGCAAATCGATCTCGTCGAACAGTACGCAAAAGCCCAGGGCATGTGGCGTGAAGACGGCGAAGAAGACGCGCTGTACACCGACACGCTGGAGCTCGACCTGTCGTCGGTCGAGCCGAGCATCGCTGGCCCGAAACGCCCGCAGGACCGCATCGCGCTGAGCGAAGCGGCTAGCACTTACACAGAACAGGTCAAGGGCATCATCGGCGACCGCAAAGCTTCTGGCTCAGCGACGGCAACAGTGCGTGGCGAGAAAGTCGAGATTCGCGACGGCGCGGTGCTGATCGCGGCAATCACGAGTTGCACGAACACGTCAAACCCGGCCGTCATGGTCGCGGCCGGTCTGCTCGCGCGCAATGCTGCCGAGAAGGGACTGCGCACGAAGCCCTGGGTGAAGACATCGCTGGCCCCCGGCTCGCGCGTCGTGACCGACTACCTTGAGAAGGCGGGTCTGCTCGACGATCTCGACAAGCTGGGCTTCTTCACGGTTGGTTACGGCTGCACGACCTGCATCGGCAACTCCGGCCCGCTGCTCCCCGAGATCGAAGACGCTGTGAAGGAAGGCGACGTTGTTGCAACGAGCGTCCTGTCTGGTAACCGCAACTTTGAAGGTCGAATCCACTCGCTCGTCCAGATGAACTACCTGGCATCGCCGCCGCTCGTCGTTGCATATGCGCTGGCCGGCAACATGGAAGTGGATCTGTACAAGGATGCGCTCGGCGAGGACCAGGACGGCAACCCGGTCTACCTGAAGGACATCTGGCCGACGCAGGAAGAAATTCAGGCGACGGTCGGTGCGAACGTCAGCTCGAACATGTTCAAGACCAGCTACGACAGCGTGTTCGACGGCGACGACAACTGGAACAGCCTCGACGTTCCCAAAGGCGAAATCTACACCTGGGACGATGACTCAACCGACGTCAAAAATCCGCCCTACTTCGACGGCATGTCGCTGGAAACCGGCGAAGTTC
>CAWUHY010000120.1:0-8789 GCA_963922215.1 uncultured Gammaproteobacteria bacterium
CCGCGAGCGCTGTCGAGAAGGCGAGAAAGTGCGTGCGCGAGATGGCACGCAAGCAACCGTCTGTGCCGCCCGTCACGGCACTGCGCCTGTCCGAGGTCAATGAGCAACTGTTCAGCATGCGCAGCGGCCTGCATGGAACGATCGATGATTACCAGGCCCTGCTTGACGCCGGCAACGACGATGCATTCTCGAACTTTGGATTTTCCATCAAGATTAATAATGTGAAGATCCGCTGCTCGGAAATGGTCGTGGACGTTGTTGGCAAGGCGCTGCAGATCGTTGGCATTTCGGGTTACAAGAACGATAGCGAGAAAAGCCTTAGCCGGCATTTACGAGATGCATACGGTGCCGCATTGATGGTCGACAATGACCGGATTCGCGGACACAATTCGACGATGCAGATCGCCTACAAAGGCCAGTGAAGTCGATCATCCAGCTGGACCCGGCCTCTTACCGGCGCCACCTGATTCACCAGGACGGCAGAATCTGGGCTGAGACGAACTGCTACGTCGACGTCCTGATCGAGCTGATTCACGCGCTCGGGCACGAGCCGATTGCCGGACTTGCGTTCACCGTTGCCGTCGACTTCGAGGTCGACCAGTGGACGTTTTTCAAGTACCAGCACCGCGACCTCTTGAACCTCTACGGTATGCAGGTCGAAGAACTGAATCCCTGGCGAAACCTTGCGCAACACGTTGAGGCTCAGGTCGAGGCCGGTCGACCGGTGCTCGTCGAGCTGGATTCATACTATCTGCCCGACACCCAGGGCACCGCGTACAAACTCGCGCACGTCAAATCCACGGTCGCCGTCAACGAAATCGATATCGAAGCGCGGCACATGGGTTACTTCCACGGGCAGGGTTACTATCACGTCGATGGCGAAGATTTCGACAAGCTGTTCCAGCTAGGCGGTCTCGTGCACGAACGCATGCTTCCGCCCTATATCGAGCTCGTAAAGCTGAAAGATGCACCGCGCGAGAAAGACGTTCTCGAGCAGTCTCTCGCGTCGGCGAAGCTGCAGGCAAGGTTGATACCGGAATACAATCCGTTCCATGCATTTCGCGGGCGGTTCGCTGCCGACCTGGAATGGCTAACAAAAGAACCGATCGAGACCTTCCACCTGTATTCGTTTGCCACACTCCGCCAGTTTGGCGCGAATTACGAACTCGCGGGAACCTACGCCGACTGGCTCTCGGAAACGGCGGGAGTCGACCTGTCGGCATCGGCGGCCGCTTATCGGGAAATCGCCGAGTCGACCAAGGTGTTTCAGTTCAAACTCGCTCGCTCGCTTGCGCGCGGGAAAACACTGGACCTCGGACCACTCGACGACATGGCATCGCACTGGCAGGAGGCCTCTGACCGCTACCGTTCCGTTCTCCTCGACTGAGGGTACGCTCCGAATGACCACGTTGAACCTGACCCGCGACTGGCAACTCGTCAAAGCAGAAGCCGGACAGTTTGCGAGTCCCGCAGAGGTCGATTGGTCTGATTCTCTGACAGCCGAGGTGCCGGGCACAGTCGCCTCAGCGCTGTCGAGTACAGCAACAAACTGCGACGACATTGACGCCTGGGATTGGTGGTACTCGACTCGCTTTGGTCGACCCGAGGCCGGCGACGACCTGTGGATTGACTTCGAAGGCCTCGCGACGTTCGCCGACATCTGGCTCAACGGCGAAAAACTTGAATCATCAGACAACATGTTTCGGCGCTATCTGCTGAACGTTCGTTCGGACTCAAGAAAAGACAATCACCTTGTCATCGCCTTCCGGTCGGTGTCCCATCAACTGTCTTTGCGACGGCCGCGACCGCGGTGGAAAACCCAGCTCGTCGACAACCAGCAGCTCCGATGGATTCGTACAAGCCTGCTCGGACGCATCCCGGGCTGGACGCCGCCAACGCCGGCGATCGGCCCGTGGCGACCGATTCGCGTCTACGACGGTGCGTCGCTCGTCGTCGCGAGGGACCTGAGCTGGACGTCCGTCACCGACGGCAAGGCACAGCTCAACATTGATCTCTCTCTCGTCGGTGGGGACCCGGAGCGAGACACCGAACTTGAGGTCGGAGTGCTTGACCGGACCTTTACTCTGCCGATCGAGTGGCGGGACGGCATCGGGACGACCCGGGCACAACTGGAACTGGATTCCGTTCCACTGTGGCGACCGCACACGCAAGGGCCGGTCGAGCGCGTCGCTCTCAGCTTCCGTCGCCCGGGGCAAGCAGACGCTCTGAGCGAACGCATGATCTGCTTTCGTGAAGTACGTGCAGACCGCGCTGACGACGGCTTCAAGCTGAGGGTAAACGGCACGTCAGTCTTTTGCCGCGGAGGTTGCTGGACAGTTTCCGACATCACCTCATTCAATGGTGACAAAGACCGCATGCGCGCGACGCTTCAAGCAGCGGCAGATGCCGGCTTAAACATGGTCCGCGTCGGCGGCACGATGACTTACGAGTCGGACGCCTTTTACGACATCTGTGACGAACTGGGCATCCTCGTCTGGCAGGACTTTATGTTCGCCAGCATGGACTATCCAGCCGACGATTCGGATTTTCTCGACTCGGTGAAACAAGAGATCACCGAGCAGGTCAGCCGGCTGCGCAGCTTCGGTTGTGTGGCCGTGTTCTGCGGCAGCAGCGAAACTGAACAGCAAGCCGCGATGTTCGGCAAAGATCGGGAAACCTGGGAGCATCCCCTCTTTCGCGAACACATCCCGGCGTGGCTGAAATCGATGGAAGTCACGCAGCCCTACGTCCCGTCCTCACCCTGCGACGGCCCGCTCCCGATGCACAACGCAGTCGGTATCAGCCACTACTTCGGCGTCGGCGCCTATCTGCAGGACTTTACCGATCTGGATCGCAGCCGGGTACGCTTCGCGAGCGAGTGTCTTGCATTCGCCAACGTGCCGGCCGAACGAACTCTGATGGAGAGCTTCAACTCCGCAACGCCGGGTGTGCATACCCCGGCCTGGAAATCAGGCGTGCCTCGCGATTCCGGGACGGGCTGGGACTTCGAAGACGTGCGGGATCATTATCTCGCCAAACTGTTTGCCGTCGACCCGGCAACACTTCGCTATGAAAATAATGCGCGCTACCTGTACCTGAGCTCCGTCGTGAGCGGCGAAGTCATGGCGCGCAGCTACGATCACTGGCGTACAGGCGGACGTTGCAGCGGCGCGATTGTCTGGTTTCTGAATGACATTCTACCGGGCGCCGGATGGGGTCTGATCGACTCAGAAGCGCGTGCCAAGCCGGCCCTCGAAATCGTCCGTGAGAGCTGGCAGCCGGTCGCACTCGCGCTGCGCGATCGTGGCATGGACGGCATGTCTGTTGTAATTCGAAATTCCGAAAAACCTTTATTTTCCGGTCGCTTGCGAGTCTGTCTTTACGCCGACTCGAGGCGCACCGTGGGTGAGGCCGAACGACAGATATCCCTCGCGGTCGGTGACAGTCTCGAAGTCTCGATCGACGAGCTGTTAGGCGGATTTTCGGATCACCTGCACCGACACCGTTTCGGCCCGCGTCGGCAGGACACGATCAGCGTGCGCCTGTACGACGACGACGGTCAGCTCGTCCTCTCCCGGCAGCGCGGCCTGATCGACGCGCCGCTGCTTGCCGCCGACTGCACCGTGACCGTCAGCGAGGGAAGCGCCGAAGACCAGCTTGTGATTAAGAGCGATCGCGCGCTCCGACGCGTGCGTTTGTCTTCGCCGGGATTTGCGTTCGATGCGAACTACTTCGACCTGCTGCCGGACGAAGAACGCGTGATCCCCGTCCGCCGGCTTCCCGGCGGCGCGACCCGCGGGACGGTGGTCGCAGTGAACTGGCTTGGCGAATCCTACTTCCGGGTCTAGCAGCCTGTTGAATGTCCGCTAGCCCGCGGGCTTTTCGTAGAGATGAATGAAACGGTCCGTACGGCCACGGATTCGCTTGTTGAAGACGCTGACCGTGTAGTCGTCTTTGTTACTGCGCAAGAAATCCAGTTTGCCGGCGAGGGTAAACCCGGCTTCCTCGAACAGTTTCTCGACGTGGGCTTCCTCGATACGGTGCAGGTCGGCCGCAAACCTGGCGCCGCTGCCCTCCGGCGCAACGTGATCGATGACAAGTACCTTGCCGCCCGGTCGAAGTGACTCGAAAATTCCGCTGAGCACAGGGTCAACTGCATTGAAATTTTCGCCAACGATGCGCGGAACCCACAGATCATGAAACACGGTCGTCATCATGACCGCGTCCAGGCCCTCGGGCCAGTCGAGATCCTGGATTTCATCGTTGAGTATCGTCACCTGCATATACCGCTCGCCGAGCTTGCGCTCCTGCCGCTGTTCCTCGGAGATGCGGAGGAAAAACGCGTTGTTCCAAGCGTACACGGTTCCGTCCGGCCCGACAGCATCGGCCAGTTTTTCGGAGAAGTAGCCGCCGCCGGAGAAGACATCGAGAACAGCCATTCCGGGTTCGATCCCGACAAATTCCAGGATCTCGGAGGGCCGCTCGGCCTTGTCGCGCGCCATGTCCTTCTCGCTCAGGGTTTCCGAGTGAGATGGCATGCATCCGCCGAACAAGAGCAGCAACGGAGACAGAAAACGGAGTTTGTTTTTCACTGTGGCATTCCTCTGATGTGGCCAAGGCGGACCCGCCCGCTACCTTCAATTATCGTGTTTTCAGCCTTGAAAACCAGTTCTCCCGCATCGGTGATCTCCGTCATGCCAGTTTAACGTCGCGTTCGACCGGCGGCGTCCGCGCGTGACGGATCGTGTCAATGATCGCCTCGGCAGACGCCCTCCAGGTAAATCGTGAGCCCGCGCGTGCTGCCGCCGCTTCGCCCGCAGACGCAAGCGCCTCGGGAGACTCGAGCGCGCCGAGCAGCGCGTCAGCCAGGGCCTGAATATCCCCGGTCTGCGCGAGCCACCCGGTACGACCGTTCTCCAGCACCTCCGGCACGGCGCCCGCATCGTAGGCGACGACAGGCAATCCGGTCGCCTGCGCTTCTGCGACCGCGAGGCCGAACGATTCCGAATATGACGGCATGAGCCCGAGGTCGGCGCCCAATAATTCGCGAATCAGGCTGTCGCGATCGAGTCCGCCGAGAATCGACGCATGCGCGTCGATTTTGAGTGCGCGCAGGCGGCTCGCGACGGGCTCCTGGTTGCCCCATCCCGCGATTCGGAGCCGATAGTCAACGCCTGTCGCGCTCCGCAGTCGGGCGAATGCGTCGAGGGCGTCGAAAATTCCTTTTCGGGCGACAAGTGCACCGACGTAAAGGATCGTACGAGGTTCGGTCCGGAACTGCCTTGTGCACGTTCGAAACGCGTCGTCAATTCCGCAGTGCGCGATTGCGACTTTCTGCTCGTCGGCGCCGAACAGCTCGACCACTTCCTGTCGCGTGAATTTCGATCGCGCTACGACAAAATCCGCGTCCCGAATTGCACGCCCGACGATAGCCTGGGAACGAATACGATGCACCGGCCGACGAATGTAGCGCCGGTAGGGATTCACGAGGGTGCGCTTGATTAGCGCCTTCGGCGTCATACCGGCCGGCTTGTCCGGATCCGACCCGTGCAACCACTGCCGATACGATGCGGCGGCCAGAACGCCGTGCAAGGCGCCAAACTTCCTGACGACTCCTTGAATTCCCCGTCCCTCCTGCCAGTAACTGATCACGGCATCGATTTTGCGATCGGTACAGACGTCGCCTAATGCGCGGCGAATGGCATTTGCGTCGAGGATGAAGTGCAGTGGATTCCTCTGGACAGGAATCATTGTGACTCCGGCATCGAGCAATCGTTGCCGCTGCGGGGCATCAAACTCAAGATTCGGCGCCCTGGCCCGCGGAAAGCGGTCGTGTGAGATCGTCTGCACAGGCAGGACAAGAACCCTTGCACCGCTCTCGGCCAGGGCAACAGCCGTACTTACGCAGTCCTTGGGTCCGCCGCCGTCGAGACCGAGAGAAAAAGGAAATGTCAGGACAATCGTCGGTAAGTTCGAAGGCGATTGTTGCATCGGCGTGATTGACTGGACGATCGACGGCGTCCTAATCGGACACCCGTTTTCGCCGAATCCTGCGTAGCTGACTTGCCGCGGAAGCGCGTTTGTCCTGTTTCGCTTGCCGGCTGCGTTGCTGCCGAAAATCTGCGAATGCGGCCTGAAGCGTGTCGATGCTTTCGTCCATTGTCCTAGGCAGTTCGTGCATCAGGAATTCAAACTCGTCTTTCAGAGTTGACGCCGCATCTTCGGTGAAGGCGCTGCTTTTGTATTTCAAAACGATTTCGATGGATTCTCCGACCTCGACAGCGAGACTCAGCGGCAGGTCGTTCCAGTCGATGAACTCCAGCTCGTCCAGCCCGAAAGATCTCGCCCAGCTTCGCAGTGAACTGTGCTTGCCTAGGTAGCCCTGCACCGCGATAACGCTCTCGAACATCGGTGTGCCGGAAGGGATAGACGTGCAACGCTGAATATCGACGAGCGGGAAATAGTCGAATTCACGCATCTCGACGAGGTCCGCCTGCAGACGAGCCAGCCAGTCGGACACACTCTCCTCTGCGCGAACAGCGACGGCGACCGGAAGCGTGTTCATGCACAAGCCAATCACCGCTTCCGAGCCCGGCATCATCGGCGAACGGCCCGGCACAACGGAACCGAATACCACAGGACCGCTTCCCGACCTGGCGCCGAGTAGCAGCCCCCATGCACCGTGCACCACGGAATTTGGTGTCAGGCGCTTTTCCTTGATTCGATCCCGAAACGCCTCGCTTGCGGCGCCGCTCAGTTCGAAACTCAGCTTCCTGAATTCGGCGTGGCCGCTTGCTGAGCTGGTGTCGGCACCCGGGAGCGCGGTTGCTTGTGTTACCCCGGACATCTGCCCTGCCCAGTAAGATCGTGCATCGTCGACAGACTGCTGCTCCCGCCAGGCGACGAAGTCACCGAATTGATGCGCTGCCGGATGCTCGTCGACTCGCTTGCCGTCGACAAGCTGTTCATACAGCTCGAACACTTCCTCGACAGTTGCCACCATTGATGCTCCGTCGAGCAGAAGATGATGAAAATTCCAGTACACGTAGTGCGCATCGCGGGTCTTGAAGAGCCGAATACTCATCAGCGGAGCACCCTTGATCGTGTAGCCGTCACGCCGGGCCTCCCGCGCTGCGCCGAGCCTCTTGCTAACCTCCGCGTCGTCGAGCGCCGAGAGATCGACAATCTTCACGTCGAGATCCCCCTGCGCGGATACGATCTGCAGCGCCCTTGAGCCGGCATCCGACAGAAAATGCGTGCGATAAATGTCGTGCCGTTTTACAACGGTACGCCACGCATCGCTGAACGCCTGCGCATCGAGGTCGGCCGCAAGCTTGCCATTCAACTGAACGTAATATACATCCGAGTCGGGTTCGAACAGCGCATGAAACAGCATGCCCTCCTGTAGAGGCGTTAGCGGATAAATCTTGTCTACGGACGGGACGGATTCTGCAATTCTTGACAGCTCGCTTTCTGAAATTGAGACCAGCGGGAAGTCATCGGTCGACAAGCTGGTCTCATCCTGTGATTCCAGCGCAATCAGCGACTCGATCTCGTTGACAAAGGCATCGGCCAGAACCTGAATAGTCTGGCGCGCGTGCCGATTCTCGGAATAAGTCCAGCGAATGTTCAACTCGCCGTCAACGACCCAGGTAATGACATCGAGCGTGTGTGTCCGGATTTCCTCGGGAGTCCGGTCCGATGTATCGAGATAGAAAGCCTGCTCGAAAAGCTCGGACTGCGCGCCGGACTGGTCGAACTGCCCGAGATAGTTGAACAGTATGTCGGCTGCGGGAAGAGACGCGAGCGACGCTCGTTCCTCGTCGCTGCCGAGATAGCTCAAAAAGCCGAAGCCCAGCCCGCTGGACGGAATCGTCCTGAACTGGCTCTTCACGCTGCGCACCGTTCTGGAAACGGGTGCGTCCGTATCGACCTCAATCAGGATCGGAAACATCGCCGCAAAGACACCGACTGTTCTCGACAGGTCGAAGTCTTCAAATATCTCTTCGCGGCCGTGGCCTTCCGTTTCCATCTGGATCGCAGACTGTCCTGTCCAGCGACACAAGACCCGGGCGAGCGCCGCAATAAGCAACTCGTTGACCCGGGAACGGTATGCTTTCGCCGCGTCTTTCAACAGTACGGCAGTTGCCTCTGCGGAGAGTCGCGCGCTAAGCGTGCGCTCGGACTGTTCGTCGTCGTTTCCTGAATTCCGGTCTGCCGGCAACTGGCACGGTCGAGCGTCGTCGTGCCCCTGCCAGTATCCGAGTTCGCGACGAAGCTCATCGGAGGCTGCGTGCGCTTCCATTCTCTCGCCGGCCGCCTGGAATGAGGTTGTCTTGCGCGGAAGCACGATGTCTTCACCACGAGCCGCCTGCAGATACATCGCCGCAAAATCGTCCGTGAGGATACGTCCGGAAAATCCGTCTGCGACGAGATGATGCAGGCAGAATATGACCCGGCTTCGATCGTCGCTGGCGCTGTCAACCAGGACTACTTTCCACAGCGGCCCCCCGCCGACCTTCAAGCTCGCCGATGTTTGTCCAATCGTTTCGGTGATCCGGTCTTCCAGCTCTGCTTCTGTCAGCCCTCCCACAATTTCGACCCGGCCGAAATTTTCGCCCGGCGCTTCGGCGGCGTAATGACACGCAAGTATTTCGCCCGATGGACCCGTTTGAAATTCAAGACGCAATGCGTCGTGTTGCTGCGCGAGCTTTTGGACAACTGCTCGAACGCGTTCTTCATCAAGCCTTTGTTTGGCAGTCAGGCACAGAATCTGGTTCGAGCGATCG
>CAWUHY010000121.1:0-8743 GCA_963922215.1 uncultured Gammaproteobacteria bacterium
GTCCGTTCGATTTCCGCGTTGAGCTGAGCAAGGCAGCGCCTCAAGCCCGGCTCGCCGCCCGCGGCGAGTCCGTAGAGATATGCACGACCAATGCCGACCGCACTCGCGCCTGCGGCCAGCGCCTTGATCACGTGAGTGCCGCGTCGGATGCCGCCGTCGCAGATGATCTCCAGCGCGCCCGCGTGTCGATCCGCAATCGCCGCGATGCAGTCGATAGGCGCTGGTGCGGAGTCGAGCTGGCGCCCTCCGTGGTTGGACACCATGACAGCAGTTGCGCCGGCGTCGAGCGCCCGGCTGCAATCCTCGACGCTTTGCACGCCTTTCACGACTAGCGGACCCTCCCAGCGTGCACGAATCCACTCGACGTCTTTCCACGTCAGTGAGCGTTCGAGATGGGCCTCGATGTACGAGCGCATGTCGGTTTTCAGAACGTCTTTCATGCGCGGCGAACCGGTGAGATTAACGGGCTCAAGTTCGCGATCGATAACAGCGCGTTTCAGCCAGCGTGGATGCCGGAGGTAACTCGCGACCTGGCGCAGACGAGAGCGCGGCGGCGCAGAGAATCCGTAGATAAAATCGCGTTCGCGATTTCCGGCGACCGGCGTGTCGACGGTCAAAGCGAGTGCGACATAGCCACTGTTCTTTGCGCGTTGGATCAGCTCTTCGCTGAACCCGCGATCGTCGAACATGTAGAGCTGGAAAAGTTTGTCGCCGTTTGACGCTGCCGCGACATCTTCGATCGATGTCGTGGACAGCGTGGACAGGCTGTAGAGCATGCCGAGGTCTTCCGCGACCCGTGCAGCAGTCCGCTCACCGTCTGCGCAAAAGAGTTTCGTCGCGCCTGTCGGCGAAAGCAGCAGCGGACTCGAGCTCGGCCGGCCGAAAATTGTCGTTGACGTATCGACTTGGCTGACATCGGCAAGCTGTGACGGCATCAGTGCGTAGTCGTCGAAGGCCGCCGTGTTGCGCTTTAGCGTCCATTCATCGTCGGCACCGCCGTCGAGATAGTGGAATACCGGCTCCGGCAGACGGCGTGCGGCGACCTTCCGGAAGTCGCTGATGTTATGGCATGCGGCGTAATTCATGGCCGCAGAATAGCATGTTGAGTTCGCGCCAAATTTAGCCTGCTAGACTTTCGGCCATGGAACTGAGCGCAACACAATCATCCCCCCCGCCCGTTGCTGAAGCGCGCCACAAGCCTGTCGCAATGTGGTTGTTTTCCGTCTGCGGGCTCGTCTTCCTGATGGTCGTCATCGGTGGCCTTACCCGCCTGACTGGCTCGGGCCTGTCGATGGTCGACTGGCGTCCGATCACCGGCATCCTGCCGCCGCTCAATGCGGAGCAGTGGCAGGCCGTGTTCGAAACGTACAAGCAGTCGCCGGAATTCGAGAAGGTCAACTACGCGATGGACGTCGACGCGTTCAAAGGGATCTTCTGGCTCGAATACATTCACCGCGTGCTTGGCCGGCTCATCGGCATCGCGTTTTTGATCCCGTTCATCGTGTTTGTCGTGCGCGGAAACATCCGCCTGAACGAAACGCCGAAGTACATTCTCCTTTTCGTACTCGGCGGCGCGCAGGGTCTGCTCGGCTGGTACATGGTAAAGAGCGGTCTCGTCGACGCGCCGAACGTCAGCCAGTACCGCCTGACCGCGCACTTGAGTCTTGCCTTCCTGATCTACTGTGCGATGTTCTGGGTCGCTCTGTCCCTGCTTTACCCGCCGCGCGGCGAGCGGCACCCGTGGTTCGGTCGCACGGCCGCGCTGCTCGGCCTGCTTGTCGTTACGATCACGTCTGGTGGATTCGTCGCGGGACTGAAAGCCGGAAAGATCTACAACACGTTTCCGACCATGGGCGGGCACTGGATCCCGCCCGAGCTCTTCGCGATGACGCCGGTCGTGAAGAATTTCTTCGAAAACGCGGTGTCGGTGCAGTTTAATCACCGTCTGCTTGCGCTTACGACCTTCGCGCTGATCATCGCCTACTTCCTGCGATCAAAAAGCGCGAATTTCCCGCGGCGTGCACAGATCGGGCGAACGGCGCTGCTGCACACAGCCATCCTGCAGGTCATTCTGGGCGTTCTTGCGGTGCTCTACGCCGTACCGATTCTTGTCGGAACGGCGCACCAGGGTATCGCCTTGCTCGTTCTGAGCAGCATGGTTTTCTTGCTGCACAGCCTGCGCTCTGTCGAACGCTAGACGCGCTCAGACTTCGACGAGCCAGCCGTGCTTGTCGTCGGCCTCGCCGTACTGGATTGACTGCAACGCGTCCCGAAGCTTCTTCACGTTCGGCCCTTCGCCACCGTCGCGAACGAGGCGCTCCTCGCCGCGGTAGACCAGCGAACCAACCGCCGTCAGGCATGCGGCTGTACCGGACAGCGCAGCCTCGTAGTCCGGTGCCCACTCCAGGAGCTCGTCGACGGTGAAATTGCGCTCGTTGACGCGATAGCCTGCATCTTTAGCCAGCGCGAGAATCGAAGCGCGCGTCATGCCATGGAGAAAGCTCGTATCCAGGGGCTTGGTAATGATTTCCTCATCATTCACCAGCAGGAAGTTGGCAGCGCCCGTTTCCTGTACGTCGCCGTTCGGGCAGAACAGGACCTGGTCCACGCCATACTGCTCTTTCGCGTCCAGCGTTGGTCCAAGTGCGGCAGCGTAGTTGCCGCCGGTCTTCGTGCTGCCGAGCTGCTCCGTCGAGCGCGCACGCTCGTCGTCGACCAGCAGTTTCAGCGGTCGGGCGCCGCCCGCGAAATAGTCGCCAACCGGTGACGCAAGCACGAACAACAGCGCCTCGGAGGACGGTGCGGCCGCGGCGCCGATGTTGGGCAGCGTGCCAATCAGCGTCGGCCGCAGGTACAGGGAACTCGGCGGCGGGGGGATGTCGTCGATCTGACGCTGGACTAGATCCTTGACCATGTTTGCGAGCAGATCCGCATCCGGGACCGGAAGCCGCAGCGACTTCGCGCTGCGCTGCATGCGGGCGACGTGATCGTGCAGGCGGAAGATGCGTGCGCCGCCGTCCTTGAATCGGTAGGCTTTGAAGCCTTCGAAACAGGTGCTGGCGTAGTGAAAGACGTGCGAGGCCGGATGCATCTCCAGCGGCTTTAGCGCTTCGATCGATGCGTCCTGCCACGCTCCGTCGATGAATCGCGCCGTTGCAAAATGATCACAGAAAACGGTGCCGAACTGGCTCATGGATTTTTGTCGCGGTGGTGAAAGAGCTAGACTGTGCCATTAAAGCAGACGAAAACTCCAGTACCACAAAACCGTTAGTTTCACGGGGTGGAGATCGCAATGGCGATGCTTAACTCGTACTGACGCCAGCGAAAAACAAACAAGGAATGCCAGCATGAAAAAAGCACTCGCGAGCATCGTTGCCCTGCTAGCGGTCGCGCCCGTCTACGGCCAGCAATTCGCAACCGAACTGAAGTCGTCCGAGGTCACGCCGGGCATCCACATGATCGAAGGTGCTGACGGGTTCAGCGGCGGCAACGTCGGATTGCTGATCGGCGACGAACGCATCGTGCTGATCGACGACTTCGTCGAGCCGCTATCGGGAGAGCTCCTGAAGATTGCCTCCGACATTGCGGGTCGGCCCGTCGACTTCGTCATCAATACCCACGTGCACGGCGACCACGTCGGCGGCAATGCCGCGCTCGCGGGCGAAGGCGCGACAATTCTCGCGCATGACAATATCCGGGCGCGCATGCTGGCGGACGACGAAACGAACCCGGACGCGCTCCCGGTCATCACCTTCTCCGACGCGGTGACCTTTCATCTGAATTCGCTGACCGCGGTCGTTTTTCATGTCGAAACCGCGCACACCGACGGCGACGCCGTTATTCACTTTCCCGATGCGAACGTCATTCACACCGGCGACATCATGTTCAACGGCCTGTTTCCGTTCATCGACCTCGACAGCGGCGGCAGCGTGAGTGGTTATATTGCAGCGCAGAAAAAGATTGCGTCGATGGCTGACGAGAATACGAAAATCATTCCCGGACACGGACCGCTGGCGACGCGCGCTGACCTCCAGGCGAGCATCGACCTGCTCGAGGACGGCCGGGAGCGAGTCCGAGCGCTGTACGACCAGGGCCTGAGCGCCGACGAAGTCGTCGCGGAAAACCCGCTCGCCGACTATCACGACGACTGGAACTGGGGCTTCATCACGACCGAACGGATGACGCGCACGTTCTACAGAGACCTTGAAGGACAATAAGACAGACTATGGATCACAGAAAAACCGAAGAATTCGTCAATCGCCTCTGGGATGACTCGATCATTCCGGAACTCGAGAGCTACATCCGGATTCCCAACAAGTCACCGATGTTCGATCCCGACTGGGACGACCACGGCCATATGGAAACCGCCGTTCGCCAGCTCGAGGAATGGTCAACGCAGCTGCCGCTCGAGGGCATGCCTGTCGAGGTCGTGAAGATTGAAGGGCGCACACCCGTTCTCTTCATCGACATCCCGGGACAAACCGACGATGTCGTCCTGCTCTACGGCCACTACGACAAGCAGCCGGAATTTACGGGCTGGGACGACGACCTCTCGCCCTGGGAGCCCAAGATCAAGGACGGCAAGCTGTACGGGCGCGGCGGTGCCGACGACGGCTACTCGACGTTCGGCTCGCTGACCGCGATCCGTGCACTCCAGGAGCAGGGAATTCCACACGCGCACTGCGTTGTGCTCATCGAGGGCTGCGAAGAAAGCGGCAGCTTCGACCTGCCCTACTACATGGATCTCTTAAGCGACCGGATCGGCTCGCCCAGCCTCGTCGTCTGCCTGGACGCCGAGTGCGGCAACTACGACCAGCTCTGGTGCACAACCTCTCTGCGCGGCAATCTGACCGGTACGCTGCGGGTCGACGTCCTGACCGAAGGCGTTCACTCCGGTGGCGCCAGTGGCATCGTGCCGAACAGTTTCCGCATTATCCGGCAACTGCTCGGCCGCCTCGAAGACGCGGAAAGCGGACAGATCCTTCCGGACGCGCTGCACGTCGAAATCCCGGAGCAGCGTCTGGAACAGGCGCGCAAAGCATCAGAGACGCTCGGCTCGCTGGTGTATGAGAAGTACCCGTGGGCCGTCGAGGGCGCGACGCCGTCCGAGTCACCCTACGAGCTACTGCTGAACAACACCTGGCGTCCGACCATGAGCGTGACCGGTGCCGACGGCCTGCCCGAACTCGTCAACGCCGGCAACGTGCAGCTGCCGTACAACCAGATCAAGGTTTCATTCCGGCTGCCGCCGACCTGCGATGCCGACAAGGCGGCCGACGCCGTCAAGGACATCCTGGAGTCGGACCCGCCGCCGCTGTGCAAGGTCTCGTTCAAACCCGGCTCCACCGGCGAAGGCTGGAACGCACCGCCCGTCGCAGACTGGCTCGACGCGTCGATGCAGAAAGCCTCGCAGGAGTTCTTCGGCAAACCGTCGATGTACATGGGCACGGGCGGAACGATTCCGTTCATGAGCATGCTCGGAGAACAGTTCCCCGACGCGCAGTTCCTCGTCACCGGTCTGCTCGGTCCGAAGTCGAACGCACACGGCCCGAACGAGTTCCTGCACATCGAAACCGGCAAGCGACTGACGTCCTGCGTCGCGCAGGTGTTAAAGGACCACTACGAGCATCTGACAGGCTTGAAGGCCGCGGCCTGAACCCTATAGCTCTTTAACTACGAAGCCCTTAAACACTGACACACAGGAACGATTCCATGTCCGAAACCGACAAACTGACACTCCCCGTCGTCGAGCTCGCACGCACGAACGATGAATTTCGCAAGGTCCTGTGGACCGGCGAACAGACCCAGCTCGTCCTGATGGCCATTCCGGAAGGCGGCGAGATTGGCGGCGAAGTCCATGAAGGCCACGACCAGCTGCTCTACTTTGTCGCCGGGAACGGCGTTGCGAAAATTGGCGACACCGAGCTCGAGGTCGCCGACGGCGATGTCAGCATTGTCCCGTCCGGAGTTTTTCACAACTTCCGCAATACCGGCGCGGGCATGCTCAAGCTCTTTACGACCTACAGCCCGCCCGAGCACGAGCCGGGCACCGAGCACGCCACGAAAGAAGAAGCAGACGCAGACCACTAGGGCCTGTAAACGACGCTCACTCGCGGAACGCGTTCTCCAGGAAATCGAGTACGACGTGCCAGGTCGCGCCGGTCATGGAACCGGCGCGATCCGGCACCAGCATCGAGGAGCCGTGCGAGCCGCCGCCCGGCTCCGCTTCCGCGACAAAGGTTTCCACCCCCTGCGCCTCGAAGTCGGCCATTTGACGCTGGACCGACTCGATCTCGAATTCCCTGGCCGGTCGAAGCGCGAGGACGGGTACTTCAAGCTCGCTCAAGACTTCCCCGGGCGCACAATCCTTCATCGGCCCGCCCGATGCCGGTGAGAACGCCAGCACGGCGTCGATGTCGTCACCACGCTCGGCACCCAGTCGGATTACCAGCGCAGCGGAATAGCTGCTGCCCCACACAGCGATCGGTCCTGAGTGGCCGTTCTCAAGGACGAAATCGAGCGCCGCCACCAGGTCCGGATAGGCGTCGCAGTAGCCTTCGTCCGTCTCACCGCGCGCCTTGAGCGTGCGATTGACTCCGCCGAAACGATCTCCGCCGATACGCTGATCGACTGAGAGCGTGTGGTAGCCGGCGGCGTGCAGCCGCGGCACGATCGGCCCGTATTCACCGCGTCCATCGCCCCCCGCCTGGTGAAAGAGGAGGATCAGCGGCGCGTCGCGGTCGGCGTCGGCAGCATACTGGAGCTCGGCGAACACCGACACGCCGTCGTCAGTCGCGAAGCTCACTTCCTTGCAGGTACCACTGGCGGATGCCAGCAACAGGATCGTTATCGACAGAATGCGCATGCGTTCCCCCTTGTCATACTTGCAGGTAAAAGACCGATGCGGCGATTGTGAGTTCCGGTCAGGCGGACTTCCTGCGGACATAGACGGTCTTTGCCACGCGGGCGACCGCGACCCCGTCTTCGTCACGCAACTCCGTGCTGAATTCGAACGTTGCCTTGCCGTTCGCATCGACTTCCTCGCGCATCGCGGACAGCCGCTCCGGCTCGATTTCGAACACGCCGGTGATCGTGCCTTTTGCGGGTTTTAGGAAATCGATGCAGGCCGACTTGTCCCACACGATGTATTCGCGGCCGAGATTCAGCGTCACGATGAACACGAAAAACGGATCGGACATCGTGTAGAGGCTGCCGCCGAAATGCGTGCCGAACAGGTTGCGCGTGTACCAGCGTTGCTTCAGCTCGACGGTGAAGCGCGTGAAGTCCTCGCTGTAGTCGCGAACGCGAATTCCCATCCCAAGGAACGGCGGATAGAAATTCACTCGCCGAATCATCGATTCGAAGCGCGATGACGCCATGCTGTGAGCTTCCGTCAGCCGGTGAAGAGAATCATGATACCGGCGGCGACCGCCGAGCCGATCACACCGGCCACGTTCGGTCCCATCGCATGCATCAGCAGGATGTTCTGCGAATTCGCCTCGAGACCGACCTTGTTGGCAACACGCGCGGCCATCGGCACGGCCGAGACGCCGGCGGCCCCGATCAGCGGGTTGATCGGCATCTTCGAGAAGCGGTTCATGATCTTCGCCATGAGCACACCGCTCGCCGTACCGATCGCGAACGCCACCATGCCAAGCATCAGGATGCCCAGCGTGCTCGGGACGAGGAACGCATCCGCACTGAGCTTCGAGCCAACCGCCAGTCCTAAGAAAATCGTGACGATATTGATCAACGCGTTCTGCGTCGTATCAGACAGGCGATCGACGACCCCACACTCTTTCATCAGGTTGCCGAACGCGAACATGCCGAGCAGCGGCGCCGCGGACGGCAGCAGCAGTGCGACGAGCAGCAGCAGGAGAATCGGGAAAATCACGCGTTCAATTTTCGAGACCTTCCGCAACTGCACCATCTTGATCTTGCGCTCTGACTCGGTCGTCAGGAGCTTCATAATCGGCGGCTGGATCAGCGGCACGAGCGCCATGTAGGAATACGCGGCGACGGCGATTGCCCCGAGCAGGTGCGGCGCGAGCTGTCCCGCGACGTAGATTGCCGTCGGGCCGTCGGCGCCACCGATGATGCCGATTGCGGCCGCCTCCTTCAGCGAGAAATCGAACACGCCGAGCGAGGTCAGGCCGACCGCACCGAGCAGCGTCGCGAAGATTCCGAACTGCGCCGCCGCGCCGAGAAACAGGGTCCGCGGATTTGCGAGCAGCGGACCGAAGTCCGTCATCGCGCCAACGCCCATGAAGATGATCAGCGGGAACGCGCCGGTCTCGATTCCGATCGTGTAGACGAGATACAGGAGACCGTCGCCGGTCGCGATCTCTGCACCCGGAATGTTACTCAGGATTCCGCCGAAGCCGATCGTCACGAGCAGGAGCGGCTCGAACTTTTTGACGATTCCGAGATACAGGAGCAAAAGGCCGATCCCGATCATGATCGCCTGTCCCGGCGTCATCTGGTAAAGGCCGGAGCCTTTCCAGATTTCAAGCACCATGTCCATGCGCTAGCCGATCGACACGAGTGAGTCACCCACGGCGACGACATCGCCCTGCTTGACGTGAACTTCGGTGATCTTCCCGCCGGACGGCGCGCTGACCGCGGTCTCCATCTTCATCGCTTCAACGATCAGCAAAGGATCGCCTTCCGCAACCGAGTCGCCGGGCTTCACCATTACCTTGAAGATGTTCCCCGCGAGGACGGCCTCGACGGCTGTGCCGCC
>CAWUHY010000122.1:0-8741 GCA_963922215.1 uncultured Gammaproteobacteria bacterium
GGAAGGCCTGGAGCGAGGTCGTAACCTCAAGAAAATGGGCCTGAAGAGCCAGGACACGGCCGAGCTGTTCTTCAACAATGTGAAGGTGCCGAAGGAAAATTTGCTCGGTGAACTGAACAAGGGCTTTTACTCGCTGATGCATTTTCTCGCTGAGGAGCGGTTGCTCGGCGCTGCGGGTTACATCGCGAACGCCCAGCTCGCTTTCGACATTACGATGGACTTCATCAACGAGCGCAAAGCGTTCGGGAAATTCATCGGCGACTTCCAGGCGACCCGTTTCGCAATGGCGGACCTCAAGACCGAAATCGATATGGCACAGTGCTATGTCGACCAGTGCGTTTTGCGCCACAACGACGGCAAGCTGACGGCCGACGATGCCGCCAAGGCGAAGCTGTACACCAGCGAACTCGAGGGCAGGGCGACGGACCTCGGCGTCCAGCTTCACGGTGGTGCCGGCTACATGGAGGAATACCAGATCTGTCGGATGTACGCGGACGCGAGAATCTCGCGCATCTACGCGGGGACGTCCGAGATCATGCGCGAGATCATCGCGCGCTCGATCGGCCTCGACCCGCGCAAGCGATGACACGCTTAGCTTTCATCGGACTGGGCGTCATGGGCTATCCGATGGCCGGCCATCTTGCGCGCGCGGGACACGAGGTCTGTGTCTACAATCGGACGACTGCTCGTGCCGAGTCATGGTGCGAGACTTACGGTGGTTCGCATGTGCTGACGCCAGCGGCTGCGGCCGACGGTGCCGAGACCGTGTTCCTGTGCGTCGGGAACGACGCGGACGTTCGCGATGTCATGCTCGGCGAGGACGGCGTTCTTGCGGGAACCTCCAAAGGCTCCGTCGTCGTCGATCACACGACCGCCTCGGCGGCGCTGGCCCGCGAGCTGCATGAGACTTGCGCCAATCAGGGAGTTCGCTTTCTTGATGCGCCGGTTTCCGGCGGCCAGGCGGGCGCCGAGAACGGCACGCTCTCGATCATGGTGGGCGGAGACGAAGACACGGTGCGCGACACCGAGCCGCTGCTCGACGTCTACGCCGGGCGTGTCACGCACATCGGCGGTCCGGGTTGTGGCCAGCTCGCGAAGATGGCGAACCAGGTGTGCATTGCCGGAATCGTTCAGGGCCTGTCCGAAGCGCTGCATTTTGCGCAGCGGGCCGACCTCGATGTCGAATCGGTCATCCAGGCAATCTCCGGCGGCGCGGCGCAGTCCTGGCAAATGGACAATCGCTGGAAGACCATGATTGCAAACGAATTTGACTTCGGCTTCGCAGTCGACTGGATGCGCAAGGATTTGGGCCTGGTCATGGACGAGGCGGCCCGAAACGGCGCCGAGCTTGAAATGACGCGACTGGTCGATTCATTCTATGCCGAAATTCAGGCGATGGGCGGCGGACGTTGGGACACGTCGAGCCTCATCGCGCGACTGGAGAAATCGTAATATCGCCTGCCGCGCCACGCGGACGGCACATGTAATCACAGGGGTGGTCATTGCGACCTGAGATTCGCGGATGCGAGAACCCTCGAACCTGATCCGGGTAATGCCGGCGTAGGAAGACAAACCATGAAAATCACTCGGTGGATTGCCGTTCTGGTAATTCTCACAACTCCGGCGCTCGCCGACGAGCGCATCGAAGAAATCATCGTTACCGCCGACTTCCGCGAGCGTTCTCTGATGGATATTCCGTCCAGCGTTACGGCTCTGTCCGCGGAAGAGATCGAGGATGCAGCGGTTCAGCACTTCGAGGAACTGATCGGCCAGGTGCCGAACCTCAACTGGTCCGGAGACGGCCATCGCGCGCGCTACATCCAGATTCGTGGCGTGGGCGAGCTCGAGCAGTACCAGGGCGCGCCAAATCCTTCCGTCGGCTTCCTGATCGACGATATCGACTTCAGCGGAATCGGGACGATCGCGACGCTGTTTGATGTCGGCTCGGTCCAGATCCTGCGCGGGCCGCAAAGCGGACGCTATGGCGCGAACGCGCTCGGCGGGCTCATCTATCTGACGAGCACGCCGCCCGGTTCAGATTCCGGCAGTCGTCTCGAAGTTTCCGCCGGTGACGATTCGATGCGTGCACTCGGGCTCGCCGTTGGCGGCAATCTCGGTTCGACGGAGACGTTTCCGTTTCGCTTCAGTCTTCACCAGCACGAGAGCGACGGCTTTCGTCGGAACAGCTTCCTGGGCCGCGACGACACGAACGGCCGTGATGAGCTGAGCGCGCGATTCGGGCTGGAATTCCAGCCGACGGCCGCAACCGACGCGCGACTCGCCGTGATCTACAGCGATATCGACAACGGCTACGACGCTTTCGCAATCGACAACAGCTACACGATGCTGTCCGACAAGCCCGGACGCGATGCGCAGGAAAGCCTTGGTCTCTCGCTGCGTCTCGAGACAAACGACGTCGCCGGCGGGCAGCTCACCTCGATCACATCTGCGGCAGGCAGCGACATCGTGTTTTCGTTTGATGCCGACTGGGGCAACGACGAGAGCTGGGCGCCGGTGACCTACGACTACACCTCCGTAAGCCTTCGCGACCGACGCACATTGAGCCAGGAGTTTCGCTACAGTCGCGGTGACTGGCTGTTTGGTGTCTATGCGCTGCGGCTCGACGACGATCTTGCAACCGACGATCAGGGCACCTACTTCGACCCCGGTTTCAATTTTGCAGACAGTCTCAACGCGCAGTTTTCGAGTCGCTACACGTCGACCAGTATCGCCCTGTTTTCCCAGTACGTGCGTGACATTGGTGACGGCCTTCAGTTGACGGCATCTCTCCGCGCAGAGCAGCGCGGAACGGATTACGAAGACAGCGACGGACTCGTGGCCGACCCGACCGACAGCCTGTGGGGTGGTGAGCTCGCGATCAGCAAGGACCTGTCGGACGACGCAACCGGCTATGTCTCGCTGTCCCGCGGCTTCAAGGCCGGTGGATTCAATGTCGGTGTCGTACCCGCCGCGCTGCGCGAGTTTTCGGATGAGGGAATGTGGACGCTGGAAAGCGGCTACAAGTACCGGAACGGAGTGCTCGCAGTGAACGCCGCCGTCTTTCATGCCTGGCGTGACGATCAGCAGGTCCGGTCGTCATTCCAGCTCGATCCGAACAACCCGGCCTCCTTCGGCTTTGCCACCGTCAACGTCGACGGCGCGAAAAACTACGGGCTCGAAGCGGATGCCTCGCTGGCGATTTCAGATGTGTTGTCTATCCGCGGAAGTCTTGGGTTGCTCTACGGCGACTTCCCGGATTCGCTGACGCGTCTTTCAAACCTGTCCGGGCGCGAGCAGGCGCACGCACCGAACTACACGGCCTCGCTCGGTTTGCGCTACGCGAGCGAAGCGGGCTTCTACGCCGATGCGTCGCTCAATGCGATCGATGCCTTCTACTTTGACGTCAGTCACGATCAGCGATCTGAAGCCTACGAGCTCGTAAACCTGAAGCTTGGCTACGACGCCGACCGCTGGTCTGTCTCGCTATGGGCGCGCAACCTGTTCGATCAGGACTATGCCGTTCGCGGATTTTTCTTCGGTAACGAGCCGCCCAATTTTGTTCCTGCCCTGTACACGCGACGCGGCGATCCGCGTCACGTGGGATTGACCTTTACCTGGAGATTCGAAGAATGAAAGTCGCTGTCGACATCAGCCTGTATCCTTTCAAGGAGGAATTCGTTCCGCCAATCAAGGACGTCATCGCGCGTCTTGCCGCGGCCGACAACATCCGTGTGGAAACGAACCGGCTCAGCACGCAAATCTGGGGCGAGTACGATGACGTCATGGACGTGCTGAACCGTGAGATTCGTACCTCCTTCGAGCAGCACGACAAGCTGATTTTCACGATCAAGATCTTGAACAACCCGCTTGGTGAATAGCGGCTTTCTGCAGACTGTTCTTGACCAGGCAGCGGCGACGGCCTGGACTGAGTGGCTCGCCGTACTGTCCGGAATCGCGTATCTGCTGCTCGCCGTTCGCCAGAACATCTGGTGCTGGTTTTTCGCGGCCGTCAGCTCGGCAACCTACGTCTACGTCTTTTTGAGCGTGCAACTCTACATGGAGTCGGTGCTCAACCTCTTTTATCTCGCGATGGCGTTCTACGGCTTTTACGTCTGGACGTTCGCGACGGGTGATCGCGCCGAACGCCCCGTCGAACGCTGGCCGCTGAAAGTCCACGTTATCGCCGTCGTACTCATAGCCGTAGCGGCCAACGCCAGCGCCGTCCTGCTTACCCGCTATACGGACGCAGCATTCCCGCTCGTGGATTCATTGACGACCTTTGCTGCTATCTGGACGACGTTCCTCGTTGCCCGAAAGGTCTTCGAGAACTGGTGGTACTGGCTCGTCATCGACAGCGTGTCCGTGGTCCTGTTCGTTTCCCGCGACCTGTACCTCACGGCGCTGCTGTTCCTCGTCTATCTCGCTATCATCCCGTTCGGCATGGCGGCCTGGCGCCGGTCGATGCATGCCGATGCTTGAGTCGGAAGTCGAGAAGCTGATCGCCGAGCGGATGCCTGAGTGGGCGACCGCTACCTGTGAACGCATCGACGCGGGGCACAGCGAGAACTGCTTCCTGCTGACACTCGCGGGCCGCGCGGCTGTCCTGAAATTCGATGAATCACCGCGCGCCGAGTTTCTTGCGACCCGCATCCAGGAGGCCATGATTCAACGGCAGGCATTCGAAGAAGGGCTCGCGCCGGCAGTCCTCTACGTCGACGTCAACTGTATCCTGACCGACTTTGTGGACGCCGACGTGTCAGCGACGAACGATTTTCAGAACTGCGGATTTCTGCATCGGCTAGGCAAGCTGATTCGACGTGTGCACTCCCTGCCGCCCTTCGGAATACGGTTCAACGGCCCTTTGGCTGCCCGGACCTACGCTCGGAAAGCGCGGGGCTCGGCGCTCGCGGAGCGTTGTGTCCGCTGCGTCGAAGCGCTGCCAGAGGCGCCGGTCGTGCTTTCGCACAACGACATCGTGGCTGGCAACGTTCTCGACGACGGACGCTTGCGGCTCCTGGACTGGGAATTCGCCGCGGACAATTCGCCGCCCTTCGATCTCGCGATGGTCGTTGCCTATCACGAGCTCGATCCCGAGCAGACCGACGCGCTGGTCGCGGGCTACGGTGGAGATACAGAACTCGCGCAGAGCCTTCCGACCTTCGTGCGGGCAAGTCACGCTCTGAACTGGCTGTGGCTCGCAGCCGAGTTTCCTGACCAGGCAAGACAGCCAGGCGTTCAAGAGCGGCTCGTTGAACGCCTGGAGGCTAGCTAGCTCTCTTCCGCTTCCGCTTTTGCCCGCACTCGGGCGTCGCGACGACGTTCGCCTTCGGCCAGCAGTTTCTTGCGCAGTCGAATACTCTCGGGCGTGATCTCGACCAGTTCGTCGTCGTCGATAAACTCGAGCGCCTGTTCGAGCGAATAGTTCAGCGGAGGTGTCAGCTGAATGTTTTCGTCCGATCCCGCCGCACGGATGTTCGTGAGCTGTTTCGCTTTCGTCGGATTGACCGGCAGGTCGTTATCGCGCTTGTGGATGCCGACGATCATGCCCTCGTAGACCTGCGCGCCGTGACCGATGAACAGCGAGCCACGCTCCTGCAGGTTGAATAGCGCATAGGCGAGTGCCTTGCCGTTGACGTTCGAGACGAGCACGCCGTTGTTGCGCTGCCCGATATCGGACTTCACCTTCGGGCCGTAGCTGTCGAAGACGTGGTAGAGCAATCCGGTACCTGCAGTCATCGTGAGGTACTGCGTGCGAAACCCGATCAGGCCTCGCGCCGGAATCCGGTATTCGAGGCGCATGCGGCCCCGGCCGTCCGAGGTCATGTTCAGGAGTTCGCCCTTGCGCTCCGCGAGGCTTTGCATAACGGAGCCCTGGTAGTCCTCCTCGAAGTCGGCTGTCACCAGCTCCCAGGGTTCCTCGATAACGCCGTCCACGTTGTGTTCGATGACGGACGGGCGGGAGACGGCAAGTTCGAAGCCTTCCCGGCGCATCGTTTCGATCAGGACAGAAAGATGCAGTTCACCGCGGCCGGACACGACGAACTTGTCCGGATCGTCTGTTTCCGCGACGTGCAAGGCGACGTTGTGCTTGAGCTCCTGGTTCAGGCGCTCGAGGATCTGGCGGCTGGTCAGGTATTTCCCTTCCTGTCCCGCGAACGGCGACTTGTTGACCTGGAAGGTCATGCTGATCGTCGGTTCGTCGACTGACAGCGGCGGCAGCCCGTCCGGGTGGTCCTTGTCGCAAATCGTGTCGGAAATCTGCAGGTCGTCGAAGCCCGAGAAGACGACGATATCTCCCGCCTGCGCCTCCGAAATCGCAACGCGCTCGAGGCCGTTGAAGCCGTAGAGTTTCGCGAGCGTGCCCGACGACTTCTTGCCGTCCCGACCGACGACGCTGACGCGAGAATTTGCACGCACAACGCCGCGGGAAATGCGCCCGATGCCGAGTACGCCGACGTAGGAGTTGTAGTCCAGTGACGACACCTGCAGCTGCAGCGGCCCTTCGACTTCGACGTCCGGCGCCGGAACATGGTCGACGATCGCCTGCAGCAGCGGCGTCGTGTCGCCGCTGTTCACCGACGCGTCGGTACCGGCGAAGCCCTGCAGTGCTGACGCGTAGACGACCGGGAAGTCGAGCTGTTCGTCGCTCGCGCCCAGGCGATCGAACAGATCAAAGGTCTGGTCGAGAACCCAGTCGGGCCGTGCGCCGTCCCGGTCGATCTTGTTTATGACGACCAGCGGGGTAAATCCGTGTGCAAAGGCTTTCTGCGTGACGAAGCGCGTCTGTGGCATCGGCCCGTCAACCGCATCGACGAGCAGCAGCACACCGTCGACCATCGACAGCACGCGTTCGACCTCACCGCCGAAGTCGGCGTGACCGGGCGTGTCGACGATATTGATGCGCCAGTCGTTCCAGCGGATCGCCGTGTTCTTGGACAGGATCGTAATCCCGCGTTCGCGTTCGAGGTCGTTGGAGTCCATGACCCGATCCGGGATCGTTGTGCGCGCGTCAAGGGTGCCGGACTGCTGCAGCAGCCGGTCGACGAGCGTCGTCTTGCCGTGGTCGACATGGGCGATGATTGCGATGTTTCGCAGTTTTTGCGTGGGGTGCATGGGGGCTTTCGGGCGGGTAAAAAGGCGGCGATTATATCCGCGTCTTGCCGCCGCTGATACGGCTATCTGGCCTACCAGGCGTTTCGGAGCTCGCGAAGCTTCAGAAAAACGCGTTTTTGATCGAATTCGCCACCGAATTCCGCTTTCAGGCCGTCGATCACAGACTCCGAGCGCAGCCTGAAAAAGGTATTGATCGCCTTTTCCTCGCCGAGCGTCGTGATGTGTGTCGCCGGGTCGTCGTCGCCAAGCGCGTCAAGGAGCTCCCGGGCGGCGCTATTGTCCGGTTCGCGAGCGAGCGTAAAACGCAGATTATTCGCGAGATAGTCGTGCCCCGGATAGACACGTGTCTCGTCCGGCAGAGTCGCGAGGATCGTCACGAAAGTTTCGTATAGCTCCTCGGGGTGTCCGCCGTTGTGACAGTTGCCGGCACCTGCGTTGAACAGCGTGTCTCCGGAAAACAGGGCAGGGGGATCCGTCTTCGACAAGAGACAGATGTGGCTCATCGTGTGGCCGGGTGTGTCGAGGCATTCAAGCTCGATCGATGAGCCAACGCGAATGATATCTCTGTCGCCGACACTCCGATCGACATTGGAGATGCGATCGGAAGCGTTTCGATGCGCGATGATCGTCGCGCCGGTCGCCTTGACGAGTCCCTTGTTACCGCCGATGTGATCGGCGTGTTCGTGCGTATTGACGAGCTGCGTGATTGTGAAGCCCCGCTGCGCCGCGACCTCGATCACTTGCCGAAAATCCAAGGGATCGATGGCAAGCGCGTCCTTTGTTTCGGGACAGGCAATAATGTAGTTGTAATTCCTTAAGGAATTTCCGACATAGAGTTGCTCGACGAGCATTATTGCTCCGCTCTGTCGTACACCTTTTCTCCGGCGATCCAGGTCTCGATCACCTCGATGTCATCGATCTCGCTTTCCGGAATCTCGAAGTAGTCACGGTCGATGACGATGAAATCTGCCCATTTGCCAGGTTCGAGGCTGCCGAGACTGTCTTCGCGAAATGCCGCGTAGGCCGCCGACAGCGTAAACGCATCGAGTGCCTCCTCGCGTGTCAGCGCCTGATCCGGATACCACCCGTCCTCCGGCATGCCGTCGCGGCTTTGCCGCGTGACGGCCGCGTACAGGCCGTGGAATGGATTGACGAGCTCAACCGGGAAGTCCGAGCCGGCGGCGATGACGGTGCCCTGGTCAAGCAGCGTCCGCCACGCATAGGCGCCCTCGATGCGGTCCGGCCCGACGCGGTCTTCAGCCATGTTCATGTCGCTCGTCGCATGTGTCGGCTGCATCGAGGCGATGATATTCAGCGTCTTGAAGCGCGGTATGTCGCTTAACGCAATGATCTGAGCATGCTCGACGCGATTGCGCAGCGGCGACGGCTTGCCACCCTGCGCTTCATCGAACGCGTCGAGCACCATCTGGTTGCCGAGATCGCCGATTGCATGGACGCCGACTTGGAAGCCGCGATCATTTGCTTTTTTTACCTGGGCGTTGAGCTCATCCTGCGCCCAGAATACGAGTCCCGAGTTTTCCGGATCGTCGGGGTAGGGTTCGATCATGGCCGCCCCGCGGCTGCCGGGCGCGCCGTCCTGACCGGGCTTGACCGAGCGAATGTCGAGG
>CAWUHY010000123.1:0-8687 GCA_963922215.1 uncultured Gammaproteobacteria bacterium
TAGAAAGAATGGACAAGTCCTACAAACCGAAAGACATCGAACAGCGCATCTACGTACGCTGGGAAGACAACAACTGGTTCGCGCCTGACGGCGATGGCGAGCCGTACTGCATCATGATTCCGCCGCCGAACGTGACCGGCACGTTGCACATGGGCCACGCGTTCCAGGACACGATCATGGATGCACTGACCCGCTACAAGCGCATGGACGGCTATCGCGCTCTGTGGCAGCCCGGCATGGATCACGCGGGCATCGCCACGCAGATGGTCGTCGAGCGGCTCTTGAACGCTGGCGGCAGGTCGAAGCACGATCTTGGACGCGATGCATTCGTCGACCGGGTCTGGCAGTGGAAAGCAGAGTCAGGCGGCAAGATCGCGGAACAGTTCCGACGCCTCGGTGCGTCACTCGATTGGTCTCGCGATCGCTTCACGATGGACGAGGGTTTGTCCGAAGCCGTGCGGGAAGTCTTCGTCAAGCTGTACGAGGAGGGCCTCATCTATCGCGGCAAGCGGCTGGTCAACTGGGACCCGAAGCTGCACACGGCGCTCTCGGACCTTGAGGTCCTGTCGGCGGACGAGCCCGGCAACCTGTGGCATTTCCGCTACCCGGTCGAAGACAGCGACGAGCATCTCGTCGTCGCGACGACGCGACCGGAAACCATACTTGGGGATACGGCGGTCGCCGTGCATCCGGACGATGAACGCTATCAGCACCTCGTCGGCAAGCACGTGCTGCTGCCGATCGTCGGCCGCCGCATTCCAGTCATCGCAGACGACTACGTCGACCCCGAGTTCGGCACCGGCTGCGTGAAGATCACGCCGGCGCACGACTTCAACGACTACGAAATCGGCCAGCGCCACGATCTGCCGATGATCAACATCCTGACGGACGACGGCGCGCTGAACGACGACGTTCCCGAAGCCTATCGCGGCCTGGATCGTTTCGAGGCACGCAAGGCGATCGTCAGTGATTTCGAAGCGCTGGACCTGCTCGAGAAGATCGAGGACTACACCGTCAAGATTCCGCGCGGCGATCGCAGCGGCGAGGTTGTCGAGCCCTACCTGACCGACCAGTGGTACGTGAAGATCGAGCCGCTCGCGAAGCCAGCGATCGAGGCTGTCGAGAGCGGCAAGATTCGCTTCGTTCCCGAAAACTGGTCGAAGACCTACTACGACTGGATGTACAACATCCAGGACTGGTGTATCAGTCGCCAGCTCTGGTGGGGGCACCGGATTCCTGCCTGGTACGACAAGGACGGCAAGGTTTATGTCGGCCGCTCCGAGGAGGAGGTACGCCAGACGCACGGGCTAGATGCGAGCGTTGAACTCACCCAGGACAACGACGTCCTCGACACCTGGTTCTCGTCCGCGCTCTGGCCGTTCAGCACATTAGGATGGCCGGAAAAAACGCCGTCGCTCGACGAGTTCTATCCTGGCAATGTCCTCGTGACGGGCTTCGACATCATCTTCTTCTGGGTCGCCCGGATGATCATGATGGGCCTGAAGTTCATGGGTGATGTGCCTTTCCGGGAAGTCTATATCCACGGCCTCATTCGCGACCCGGACGGTCAGAAGATGTCAAAGTCGAAAGGCAATATTCTCGACCCGCTCGACCTGATCGACGGTGTCGATCTCGACACACTGATCGAGAAGCGAACGACCGGGCTGATGCAGGAACACTTCAAGCCGAAAATCGAGAAAGCAACGCGCAAGCAGTTTCCCGAGGGCATCGAAGAATACGGGGCCGACGCCCTGCGCTTTACATTCGCGTCACTCGCAACGAACGGACGCGACATCAGCTTCGACGTCGGGCGTATCGACGGATACAAGAACTTCTGCAACAAGCTGTGGAACGCCGCGCGCTACGTCATGATGAACGTCGAATCACTCGACGACGGCGACGCAGAATTCTCGGCGGCGGACCGCTGGATCCAGTCGCGTTTCAATGCGACGGTCAAAAAGGTTCGTACGCATTTCGACAACTACCGCTTCGACCTCGCGTCGCAGGCGATGTACGAATTTACGTGGCACGAGTTCTGCGACTGGTATCTCGAGCTGTCGAAGCCGGTGCTGCAGTCCGACACGGCGTCGGACGCACTTAAGCGCGGCACCCGCAAGACACTAATCGAAACGCTCGAGGCACTGCTGCGCCTGATGCACCCGATCATGCCCTTCGTCACTGAAGAAATCTGGCAGCAGGTTGCTCCGATTACCGGCATCGATTCGCCCACCATTATGCTGCGGCCTTTCCCGAACGACTCCGGAGACGCCGACAAGGAGGCCGAAGCCGATATTGAATGGGTTCGCCAGTTTATTCTCGGCGTCCGCCAGATTCGCGGCGAGATGGACATCTCACCGGGCAAAGCGCTTCCGGTACTGCTCGAAAACGCGAATGAGACCGATCAGCGACGTGCCAGCGATCACCGGGCCTTGCTCGAGCGCGTTGGCCGCGTCGAATCAGTCGAAATCCTGGACGGTGAAGCGCCGGCATCGGCCAGCGCACTGCTTGGCGACATGCGAATCCTCGTACCGATGAAGGGCCTGATCGATGTTGCTGCCGAGCGGGATCGACTCGCGAAGCAGATCAGCAAGATCGACGCCGAGATCGCGAAGGCCGACGGCAAGCTTGCGAACGAAAAATTTGTGAACAATGCGCCACCGGCGGTTGTCGAACAGGAGCGCGAACGTCTCGCCGAATTCGACCGCCAGAAAATCAAGCTTGAAGAGCAACTTGAGCGCCTGAAGGACCTCGCCGGCTGAACGGACACACTCAGAACGCAAAACCTGAGGACTGATTCACAGTATCGACCGGCATTCGGTGCATTCCGGCCTGTCTTCAAGGAGGATAGGCTCACGATTTGCAGGAGCACACGATGCAAGGCAGCACACTGGAAACGGTTCCAACGGGTGATCGCAACGCCATCGATGCGTTGCTCGCGGCGCGCGAGCAGCTGAACCGCATCATTCTCGGCAAGGAAACGAAGCTCGATCTCGCACTGGCCTGTCTCCTCGCCCGCGGACATCTGCTGATCGAGGACCTTCCAGGTCTCGGCAAGACGGTTCTCGCCCACTCGCTCGCGAAGACGCTGGGCTTGAGCTTCAGCCGCATCCAGTTTACGAGCGACCTGCTTCCGGCCGACGTCGTCGGCGTCTCGGTGTTCCGCAAAGAGACGCAGGAATTTGAATTTCGCGAGGGACCGATTTTCTCCCAGCTTGTACTCGCCGATGAAGTCAACCGGGCCACGCCGAAAGCGCAAAGTGCGCTGCTCGAGGCCATGGAGGAATACCAGGTCTCGACGGACGGCAAAACGCGGCGTCTCCCGCGCCCCTTTTTCGTCGTCGCCACCCAGAATCCGGCGGACCAGATTGGCACGTTCCCGCTTCCCGAATCGCAACTCGACCGCTTTCTCATGCGTCTCGAACTCGGCTATCCAAACGAATCGGATGAGCGTGAGCTGATCACGGGCCAGGATCGTCGTTCGATGCTCGAATCGCTGGAGTCGGTGATGACGCCCGCGGCGCTCGAAGCGCTGCAGAACGACGTCGCTCAAGTGCACATGAGTGACGCGATCGTCGACTACATCCAGGCGCTCGTGCGCCAGACGCGCGAGATGCCCGACGTCGAAATCGGATTGTCACCGCGCGGCGCGCAGGCGATCGCCGCCGCGGCACGGGCGTATGCCTTCATCGCCCGGCACTCCGGCGTCTATCCCGACGACGTGCAGGCCGTATTCAGCGCGGTCGCGGCCCACCGCCTGAAGCCGGCGGGGAATACCAACTATCGCAATCACGTGGAGCTCGCCGATCATGTCCTCGCTTCGGTGGACATTCCCTGATCCACGCCGCTTTTTCCCCTCACTGAGTCGCTCGCTATCGTCTCGAGCGGTCCGTTGGGCCCGGCGGCGACAGGGTCACGACGGATCGGCGACCGCGCTCGCCGCGCGACGGATTTACATTCTTCCGTCGGGCCTCGGTTTTGTGTACGCGATCATGACCTTCGTGCTCCTGCTGGGGTCCATGAACTACAACAACAACCTGTCTTTCCTGCTGACGTTTTTCCTGATCGGACTCGGCCTCGTCGCGATGCACCAGTGCCAGCGCAATCTCGTCGGACTCGACCTGAGCTTCGCCGGCATGGATCCGGTGTTTGCCGGCCGCAAGGCGCAGTGCCGGATTGCCGCGCGCAACCCGTCGCGAACGGCGCGTTTCCAGCTTCGTCTGAACGGTCCCAACGGCGAAAGCGAAACCTGCGATCTCCCGGCCGGCGAAAGCCACGTCTTCTCGCTCCCGGTGCATACGACCACGCGCGGCTGGATTTCAATCGAGCGCTTCGGTGCGTCCAGCCGCTTTCCGTTCGATCTGTTCCGCGCCTGGGCCTGGCTGCACATGGATATTCGCGGCCTCGTCTATCCGGCGCCGGCCGACAATCCGCCGTCGCCGCCGCCCAGCGAATCGTCGCTGGGCCACCGCCAGCACGATGCGCGGGGCGAGGAAGACTTTGCCGGTCTCCGCGACTTTCATGACGGCGATTCGCCGCGCAACGTCGCGTGGAAGGCGTATGCCAAGAACGATCAGCTGCTGACAAAGCAGTTCTCCGGCTCGGATACGTCCAACCAGTGGTTTGATTTTGCGAGCATCGAGAGCGCCGACGTCGAGGAACGACTTCGAATCCTGACCCGATGGATCATCGACGCCGACCGGCGCGGCGACGACTACGGACTCAAACTCCCCGGAGCCGACTTCCCGCCGGCGCACGGCGAAGCGCATCGCCACGCGTGCCTCGAGGCGCTGGCGCTGTACGGCAGTGAGGAACACTAGCGTGCCAACGTCCCGCGCGACGAACGGCGCCCTGCTCGGTACACTGCCGTGGACCGTGCTCGCGCTTGCGGTCGCGGCAGGACCGCACGTGCCGTACCTGCCCGTCTGGGTGACGATTGCTCTCGTCGCGGCATCGGCATGGCGTTACCTGATCGAGCGACGGCGCGGTCTGCTTCCGCACGTGCTTGTTCGCGGCAGCCTTGCCCTCGCCTGCTTTCTCGCCATCCTGGCGACCTATCACACGATCAGCGGGGTCGGCCCGGGCAGCGCGCTGCTCGCGGTCATGGGCGCCATGAAGCTTTTGGAGACCCGCCGTCGACGCGATCAGTATGTCCTGCTGTTCATCGCCCTGTTCCTGACCATGTCGGCGCTGTTGCGCGAACAATACCTCTGGTCGCTTCCCTATCTCCTGGTCTCGCTGCTCGTCGCGATGACGGCGTGGCTCCGTCTGACATCGACGTCATCGGAGTCCGCCACAGCCAGCCTCAAGACCTGCGGCAGACTGATCGGCTACGCCGCGCCAATTGCGGTTGCGATGTGGATCCTGTTTCCGCGCATCTCGGCGCCGTTCTGGAGCGTGCCCATCGATACCGGTTCGGCGGTGACGGGCTTAAGCGACAACATGAGCCCCGGCGATATCAGCTCACTGTCGCAGTCCAACGCCGTTGCGTTCCGGGTGCGGTTTACCGGAGCGGTTCCGCCTCCGAGCGAGCGCTACTGGCGCGGGATCGTGCTCACGCAGTTCAATGGCCGGTCCTGGGAACTGGTCGACGGCTGGGACAACGGGAACGAGCCCGGCGCACTTGAACGGATCAGGGCCTTCGGCGAACCCTACGTTTACGATCTGACGCTGGAGCCTACGGGCCAGCGCTACGCCCTGGCACTCGATGTGCCGTATCGCTGGGACAACCTGAGCGACTCCTACATGACGCGGCACCAGCAGCTCGTACGCGAGTTCCCGATCGACACGCGCGTCCAGTACCAGGTTGTTTCGTTTCCCGACTATCGTCTCGACCTCTCGCTTCGCGACAACGCACGGCAGCGCTACGCACGCGAACCCGACGGCAACCCAGAGACGGTTGAATTCGCGCGTGACCTGCGTGCGCAATCCGACGACGACCGCGACTTCGTCCGCCGCGTGCTGACGAAGTTCAGCGACGAGGCCTATTACTACACGCTGCAGCCCCCGGCTCTCGGTCGCAATCCGGTCGACCAGTTTTTGTTCGACTCACGCCGGGGCTTCTGCGAGCACTACGCCTCGGCGTTTGCCGTCATGATGCGTGCCGCGGACATACCGGCGCGCATCGTGCTTGGTTACCAGGGTGGGGAAATCAACGGCGACTACCTGACCGTTCGCCAGGCGGATGCGCACGCGTGGACGGAGATCTGGCTCGAAGGCTCGGGCTGGGTACGCATTGATCCAACCGCGGCTGTCGCGCCGGAACGCATCGAGTCGGGACGGGTCGGTGCCTTGTTCGAAGGACTCGGTGCCGAATGGGGCATGGCCGCGCCGTCACAGTTCCTGTACCAGCTCTCGCAGTCTTGGGATCGACTCAACGCGCGCTGGAACGACTGGGTCCTGGGCTTCGGGCCGGACAAGCAGAAGAGCCTGATGGAGCGCCTCGGCATGGACGACCCGGACTGGCAGACGCTGATGCTGACACTGGTCGCCAGCGTCGCGATACTCGTCGGCGGGATCAGTATCCTGATGGTCTTGAGGAATCGCGCACCGACGCGCGACCGGGCTTTCCGGCTGTATCGCCGATTCGTCCGCTCCACCGGTCTCGCGCCGCAGACGGGTGAAGCACCGGAGGCGTTTGCCCGACGCGCGATTGCAAGCGGCGCGGCGCCCGGTCGGGTGCAACAGGTCACGAAGCTTTACCTGCACGCACGCTACGGGAATGCAGACGCGCAAAGTTTACGCGCCCTCGAGACTGCCGTACGGGCGAAGTCTGCCCGTCAGGGCTGATCGACCGGCGTCGGCCTGACGAACAGCAGCAAGAGTCCGCCCAGGACAAACAGCGGAAGCAGGACGAGTAGCACCCAGTGCGGGCCTGCGAAAATCGTCGCCGCGGCGCCGACGAGTGCCGGCCCGATGACGTGCGAGAACTTCGTCACCATGTTGTAGAAGCCGAAGAATTCACCGGAATGCTCTTCCGGTATTAGAGACGCGTAGAGCGAACGGCTCAAACCCTGAACGCCTCCCTGAACGCAGCCAATGATGATCGCCATCACGTAGAACTGACTGACTTCGGTCATGAAGACGGCGTAGGACGACACGAGGACGTAGACGAGCAGCGCGAGAAGAATGCCGCGGCGCGCGCCATAGCGGTGACCGAGCCAGCCGTAGGCGAGTGTCGCGGGGAAGCCCGCGAAATTCGTGACCAGCAAAGCGGTGATCAGGTCCTGCTGCTCGAAGCCCAAGCGTTGCCCGAAATTGACGGCCATGAAGATAACCGTGAAAACCCCGCCGATGTACAGGCAGTAGGCGCACAGGAAGATGACAACCTGGCGGTACTGTCCGACGTGGGCAATTGTGCTCTTGAGCTGCCGATATGCCGTCGACAGGATTGCGGTTTTCTTCGCTTCGTGCCGTTCATGAACAAGCGTCAGGATCGGAATCGCAAATCCGGCCCACCAGACGCCGACCGAGATAAACGCGAACCGGATCACGCCGACGGCATCGTCGAATCCGAAACGCTCAGGGTTCAACAGCATGACGACATGCAGCGCGAGCAACACCGCGCCGCCGAAATATCCGAGCGAGAATCCCAGCGTCGAAACGGCGCTGAAGTAGCGTGGCCGGGTAACATCAACCAGCAGAGAATCGTAGAAGATTGTCGAGGCGTAGTAGCCGAAGAAGCCAAGCGCGTAGAACGGCAGTGCGAGAGCCCACAGGCCTTCGCCGACGAATCCAAGCGCCGCGGTCGATGCACTGCCCACGAGCGCGAAAAGAAACAGGAAGCGCTTGCGAAGACCGCCCGCATCGGCGATCACGCCGAGTATCGGTGACACAACACAGATCACCGCGCTCGTGCCCGCCGTGATCCAGGCGAGTCGCGCTGTGACCTCGGCGCCGCTTGATTCACCGCTCCAGTAGCTCCCGAGAAAGACCGGGAACAGGACAGCGAGGACGGACAGCGCAAACGACGAATTCGCCCAGTCGTAAAATGCCCAGGCGAGCACTTTGCGATCGAGAAAGGCGAAGCGGGACATGCTCAGTGCTCTCGGGTTTCGCGGAAACGAATGTCCGGCCAGCGTTCCTGGGTGAGGTTTAAATTCACCTTCGTCGGCGCGATGTAGACGAGCAACTCGCTGTGGTCCAGCGCGAGATTGTCGTGTGCCTTGCGCTTGAACTGCTCGAGCATCTTCGGATCGTCACATTCGACCCAGCGCGCAGTCGCAACGCTGATCGCCTCGAACTGCGCCTCGACCTTGTACTCGTCCTTCAGGCGGTGCGCGACGACATCGAACTGCAGCGGACCAACGGCACCCAGGATCAGGTCGTTATTGCGCATCGGGCGGAAGAGCTGTGTCGCGCCCTCCTCGCAGAGTTGCGCGAGCCCTTTCTGCAGCGCCTTCAGCCGCAGCGGGTCTTTCAGCACGGCGCGCCGGAAAATTTCCGGGGCGAAATTCGGGATACCGAGAAAACGAACTTCACTTCCCTCCGAGAAACTGTCGCCGATATTGATCGTGCCGTGGTTGTGCAAGCCGATGATGTCGCCGGCGAAAGCCGACTCCGCGTGCTGTCGGTCGGACGCGAGAAACGTGATCGCATCCGGAATCTTCATGTCTTTGCCGGTGCGCACATGCTTCAGTTTCATGCCGCGTTTGTACTCGCCCGAACAGACACGCATGAACGCGATGCGG
>CAWUHY010000124.1:0-8661 GCA_963922215.1 uncultured Gammaproteobacteria bacterium
ACGGCTTGCCACCCTGCGCTTTGTCGAACGCGTCGAGCACCATCTGATTGCCGAGATCACCGATCGCATGCACGCCGACCTGGAAGCCGCGGTCATTTGCCTTTTTCACCTGGGCGTTGAGCTCATCCTGCTCCCAGAACACGAGTCCCGAGTTTTCCGGGTCGTCGGCGTAGGGTTCGATCATGGCCGCACCGCGGCTACCGAGCGCGCCGTCCTGAACGAGCTTGACCGAGCGAATGTCGAGGCGCTCGTTCCCGTAGCCAATCAGCGGTTCGCCAAACGCGTCCAGCGTTTCGCCTGCTCCGCCGAGCATCCCGTAGAAGCGCAGTGCGAGTTCTCCGTCATCCGCGAGGGACATCAGGACCTCGGCTTCGCTGATGTCGATTCCTGCGTCGTGAACGGCGGTGATGCCGAGCGAATTGACGTTGGCGATACCAGCCAGGTACGCGTTGCGGATGTCGTCTTTCGTTGGCTTCGGAATCTTTGCCTCGACGTAGTTCATGGCTCTGTCGATCAGGACGCCGGTCGCTTCACCGTTTGCGCCACGGATGATCTTCCCGCCGATCGGGTCCGGTGTGTCCTTGTCGATACCGGCGAGTTCCAGCGCTGTGGTGTTGGCCCAGCCGGCATGCCCGTCGATGCGCCTGAGGAAGACCGGCCGATCCGCGACAACCTCATCGATGTCAGACGCGGTTGGAAACGCGTTGCTCGGCCAGAGGACCTGGTTCCAGCCGCGTCCCGTGATCCAGCGTCGCGACACGTTGGCCGTGGCGAAATCGGCAATCGCTTCCTTGGTCGCCCCGAGACTTTCAAGCCCGGTGACGTCCAGGGAAGTCTCGAGAAAACCGAGGCCGGACAGGTGCGCGTGGGCGTCGGTAATGCCAGGAATGACCGTCTGGCCGTTGAGGTCGACCACATCAGCGTCAGGATAGTCCGCCGACAGCTCGGCTGCTCCGGTAGCGACCACACGACCGGACGCGTCGACAACCAGCGTCTCGAACTGGACGAGACCGTCATTGGTCGGCGTGTAGCCGTTCACGTTGATAAAAAGCGTTTCTGCTGCGACGGCGTGGCTGAAGCCGAGCATGATCAGGACGAACAGTCGAAAGTGCATCATGAATGAAATCCTCCCCGACCCGCATGGTAGAGCAGTTTCGGGCTGCGCGCATGTGCGCTCGGTCAGGTGTGCATGCCATGTCGTTTTTCCGCAACATTTTTACCAAAACCGGCTGTCATCGTCGTCATGCGCGCTGAAAACGTTGACATTCAAGCAAAGTTTTGCGACCTTCAGTCCATCGAAACGTCGTGTTTCAGCAACACCGACGCTCGATACCTTCAAGTAAGGCTTGGCGGGGGAACAGGGGGGCCAAGTTGTGTGCCGAGGCATACAGAACTTGAAAAAAGCGGCTCCGCGAGGAGCCGTTTTTTTTGCGCCTGCGTCTTACGTCTCGCGCAGCCTGCGAGCTCTGGTACATTTCCCGTGTCTTCTTCTCCGGGGCCTTCACGCCATGCGCCAATTCCTTCTGCTCGTTCTTTTCATTGCGACGCCGTCGATCGCGTCAGAGCTCGATGCAACAGAACAGGCGATTGCGGCCTTTGCAGACGAGAGCGCGGAAGAGGCCATCGACCTGCTGCGCGAGACCGTCAACATCAGCAGCGGCACGATGAACTACCACGGCGTCCGGAAGCTTGGCGAACGCATGCGCGAAGAATTCGAAGCGCTGGGCCTTGAGACCGAATGGATTGACATGTCGGACGCCAACCGTTCGGGGCATCTGTTTGCGCGCAGCAAATTGACAAGCGGCGGCCCGAAGATCCTGCTAATCGGCCACCTGGACACCGTGTTCGAAGCCGATGACGCGTTCCAGACATTCGAACGAGACGGCCAGATTGCGAAGGGGCCGGGCGTCAGCGATATGAAGTCCGGAAATGTCATCATCGTTTACGCGTTGCGGGCGCTGAAGGAACTCGACCTGCTCGACAAACTTGATGTCACGGTGGCACTGACCGGCGACGAGGAAGAACCGGGTGAACCGCTCTCAGTCGTACGCCGGGACCTGATCGCAGCCGGCAAGTGGGCAGATATCGCGCTGGGTTTCGAATCTGCGGTGCATTACGACGGGCAGGACTGGGCCACGGTCGCAAGACGCAGTTCGTCAGGTTGGATGTTGACTGTCGACGGTCGACAGGCACACTCGTCAGGCATCTTTTCGGAGCGTGTCGGTGCGGGCGCTATTTTCGAGGCGGCGAGGATTCTCGATGCGTTCTACGACGAAGTGCGTGGCGAGAAATACCTCACGTTCAATGCCGGCACAATCCAGGGCGGTACGGACGTGAGCTACGACCCGCAGCAGAATCGAGGAATAACTTACGGAAAAACCAACGTCGTTCCGCGTAAGGTCTTCGTGCACGGCGGTATCCGCACGATCTCGAACGAGCAACTGGAAAGGGCGCGGGAGTCGATGCAGGCCATCGTGGCGCAAAACCTTCCAGAAACGCAGGCATCGATCGAGTTTTCAGACGGCTATCCGTCGATGCCGCCAACGAAGGGCAATGCCCGGCTGCAGGCTATGTTGTCCGACATCAATGTGGCACTCGGTCGCGGCGAGATGCCTGCGCTCGACCCGGCACGGCGGGGCGCCGCAGATATCTCGTTTGTCGCGCCCTACGTCGACGGCCTCGCAGGCCTCGGCGGTCTCGGCAGCGGCAGTCATTCGCCAAACGAGAGTTTTGAACTCGACAGTCTCCCGCTCGCGGTCAAACGCGCGGCGATCCTGATGTATCGTCTGTCGAAGACAGATTGACTCCCGCGCGAGCAATAAGACCTCAAAAGCGATTAGCTGTGGCAGACCATTCACACAATCAAGACGGCAACATGCGCCTCGTGCTGATCGCGCTGTCGCTGACCGGCACGTTTATGATCGTCGAAATCATCGGCGGACTGATCTCCGGCAGCCTCGCCTTGCTTGCGGACGCCGGCCACATGTTTACCGACACGATGGCACTTGCGCTGGCCGCGCTTGCTTTCCACTACAGCAAACGGCCGCCCGAGGGTCGACTGAGCTACGGCTACCAGCGCTTCCAGATTCTCGCCGCGTTCATCAACGGGATGACGCTTATATTCATCGTCGGCTGGATCCTGTTCGAGGCGATCTCGCGCCTGCTCGAGCCGCAGCAAGTTATGGGCAGCACGATGCTGATGGTCGCTGGCGCTGGCCTCGTCGTGAATATCGTCGCGTTTGCTGTGCTACACAGCGGAGACCGGGACAACCTGAATATTCGTGGCGCAGCGCTGCATGTCGCCGGCGATCTTCTGGGCTCCGTTGCCGCAATCGTCGCTGCAGTCATTATTATCTACACCGGCTGGATGCCGATCGATCCGATCCTGTCGGTCGCGGTGGCCGCTCTGATTCTGCGCAGCGCCTGGTCGCTGCTCAAGCGCAGCGGGCATATCCTGCTCGAAGGGGCGCCGGAGTGGTTCGACGCCGACGCAATGCGCGCTGCAATTGTCGAGGGCGTGCCGGCCGTCCGCAGCGTGCACCACGTGCACGTCTGGGGACTGACACCGCAGGAAACGCTGCTTACGATGCACATCGACGTTGCAGACGATGATCCCGTCAGCGTGATTCCGGAGGTCAAGGCCATCCTGCGGGAGCGTTACGGCATTGATCATTCGACCATCGAGGTCGAGCAGGGCGCCTGCGCGGACAGTTGAGCGTAAGACCGCTTCAGCAGGCGGCTAGCAGGGCGGTTCGATAGCGGCAATGTAGGGGAGCGTGCGCCCGAACTCATCGCAGTCGAGGCCGTAACCGACGACCCATTCATTCCCGATCGAGAAGCCGACGTAGTCGATCGGCACATCAACGACGGTCGCTTCGGCCTTGTGCAGCAGCGCGCATGTACGGATGGATGCAGGATTCCGGGATGCGAGGACGCTGATCAGGTATTTAAGCGTGTTGCCCGTGTCGACGATATCTTCGACGATGACGACGTGCTTGTCGGCGACATCGCCGCGAACGTCCATGATCAGCCGCACGGCGCCGCTCGATGTGCCGTTGTAGCTCGACACTGCAATGAACTCGACGACGCGATCGATGTCGAGTTTTCGAGCGAGGTCGGCGAGGAAGATGAACGAGCCTTTCAGAATACCGATCAGGATGATCTCGCCCTTGTCCCGATAGTCCGCTGAAATCTGTTTCGCAAGCTCTTCGACTTTGGCTGCGATTTCTTCTTCCGAGTGAATGATTCGACTGATCGTCTGCGACATGCGGTTCCCCCTTTGCGTCCCGAGCTTATTGAAACTTTCGCGTGGACGCTACCGGCGATTGCGGTAAGGTTGCGCCATGAAAAAGTCCATCGCAATCGCGGGCAACATGGGCGCCGGAAAATCGACACTCGTCGAGTTTCTCGCCCAGCACTACGACGTGCAGCCGTTTTACGAACCGAACGACGAGAACCCCTATCTCTCGGATTTCTACAAGGACATGCGTCGGTGGGCGTTTCACTCGCAGGTCTATTTTCTGAGCAACAAGTTCCGCCTGCACCAGGAACTCGATCGCCAGTCCGGCGTCGTTGCCCTCGACCGGACGATCTTTGAAGACGCCGAGATTTTCGCGACGGCGCTGCACCAGATGCGAAAGATCAGCAAGCGCGACTGGGAGACCTATCAGGATCTCTACAGCGCGATCCTCGACGCCATCCGCCCGCCGGACCTGATGATTTACCTGCGCTGTTCAATGCGCACGCTGCGGCAGCGAATCCGCCTCCGCGGACGAGCGATGGAAAAGGACGTGCCGCTCGCCTATCTGAAACGGCTTGAGCGGCTTTACGAGAACTGGATTGACTCCTACACGCTAAGCGATGTGCTTGTGCTCGAGACCGACCGGCTGGATTACATCCACGACATGGTGCACCGCATCGACGTCATGCAGCGTATCGAGGCGGTCCTGAAGTAAGCCGGGTCAGAGTCGGGCGAGGCGCTTGGCGGCCTCGACCAGTTCCGCATCGCTTTTCGCGAAACAGAAGCGCAGCCGCTGGCCGGTAAACGGCTTTTCGCAGAACACGGACAGCGGTATTGCCGCGACGCCGTGCTTTTCCGTCATCTCGATTGCGGCCTCCGTGTCCGGCAGGTCAGAGACGGCCGAGTAATCCACAATCTGGAAGAACGTACTCGGAGTCGGGGCACAGCGGAGTCGGGTTTCCGCCAGCAGGTCGACGAAACGTTCGCGCTTTTGCTCGTAAAAGCTCGAGAGCTCGTCGTAAAAGTCCGGATGTGCCGACATGAAATCGGCAAGTGCGTGTTGCACAGGTGTGTTCACCGAGAACGTCGCGAACTGGTGAACCTTCCGGAACTCGCGCGTGAGTTCTGCCGGTGCGGCGACGTAACCGACCTTCCAGCCTGTTGCGTGAAACGTCTTCCCGAACGAGGAAATGACGAGCGTTTTCTCGCGCAGTTCCTCGTGCGCGCCGAGGCTCAGATGCTTCCTGCCGTCAAATACGATGTGCTCGTAGACTTCGTCTGACAACAGCAAGGTATCCCGTGACCGAACGAGCTCTGCGAGCTGGTCGAGGTCGCTGGCGTCGAGAACCGCTCCGGTCGGATTGTGCGGAAAGTTGAGCACGATCGCCCGCGTCTTGTTACTAAGTGCCGACGTGAGGTGTTGCCAGTCGATCGAGAATCTGTCGTCGGAGAGCGCCAGCGGAACGTGCACCGCCTTGCCGCCGGCAAGTCGTATCGCAGGTTCGTAGGCATCGTAGGCGGGATCGAACAGGATGACTTCATCGTCCCGACGGATCAGCGCGGTGATCGCGCTGAACATGCCCTCGGTCGCGCCGGTGCAGACGGTCAGTTCCTCTGCAGGATCGACGGAGTATTGCTGGTGCGTCTCGATCTTCGCCGCGATTGCTTCCAGCAGGTCCATTACGCCGTTGGATGGCGCATACTGGTTTGCACCGTTCTTCAGGTGAAACGCCACGCGCTCGAGCAGGGCGTCCGGCGGGTCGAAGCTTGGAAATCCCTGTGAAAGATTGATTGCGCCGGTGTCCTGAGCGAGCTTGCTCATGACGGCGAAGATGGTCGTGCCGACGTCGGGGAGTTTGCTGGTCGTCATTGCTGCCGACAATGACAGTCGGCAGCGCGGTCGTCAACGAAGACGAACGAGGAAGCGAATTGTGAAGTTCGGATGGTTTGTGCCGTCGCTCGCCGCCATCGCGCCGGTCGGCGCCGCCGCGAATCCGGTCACGTTTCCGTCAAATCCGTCGGCGTCCGGGATCGGCGTGTAACCGTACGGTGTTCCGCCGGGGCTGTTGCTGAACTGAACGTCCGACGCATAGTTAAACGACAGTCCGCTCGACGTTGAGCCGTCCGTGAACTGGATCGGATCGCCGGCAGACGTGTCAACGTATAACTCGGCGTCAACGGGAAGCGGGTCTGAGATACGCAGCGAGTCGGCGTCGACAATTCCGGGGCCCTCGTTCGTGACCGTCACGGTGTACTGGACAATCGCGCCGGGAATCGATTTCGGGTTGACGGTTCCATTGATCGGATCCGACAGCGTTACACCGACCTTGCTGACAAGCAGCTGCGGAATGCTGACCGCTTCGAGGCAGACGTCGTCGACGTGCCAGAAATCGAAGGGCGTCCCCGACCCGGCAATCTGCCGGACGCGGAGCTCGAATGCCGCGTGACGCGCTGCGGCGGGAAGTGTGTAGCGACGATTGAATATCTGTCCCGGACCGCCGTTGCCGCTGAAGCGATCGAACTCGACGTAGGTGCCCGACGCGGTCCGGTACTCGAGAACGAGGTCCTCACCGGTGTCCGGGTCCTCGCTGAACGAGTCGGCGCCGCGGCGAACCCAGATCGTCAGGTCGGAAAATGCCGGCGTGCTGGTGTCGATCGGATTGGATGTCACAGTGACCGTGCCGCCGTTGAGGAACAGTGAGTTCTGGGGCGAATTCGATGTTGCCGCCGATATCGCTGCCTGGCCACTGCCTGCTGCGACCGTCCAGTTCGAGAGACCGTTTTCAAAATCATCGCAGGTGCCGACGTCCAGTGGTCCGGACGCTGCAAGCTCCGTGACGACAACATCGTCAAAATGCCAGAAGTCGAAACCGGGGCCGCTGCCTTGTGTCTGCCGGAAGCGGATCGCGAGATTCCCGTGCAAGGCATCGTTCGGCAGGATAAATGAGTCGTTGTAAATCTGGCCGTTCGTGCCGCCACCGAGGTAGGTATTCAAAGCACCCCAGGTACCGTCTGCGCGCCGGTACTCGATGACCAGGTTTTCGTTGCCGTCGGTGTCCTCGCTGATCGCGTCGCTGCCACGCCGCACCCAGACCGTCATTTGCGCGGCGGGAACAGCAGCGTTGATGGACGGGCCGGTTACCGTTACGGCGCGGGCGCTGGTGTAGCCGGCTCTCGGGTTGGATCCGGACGTCTGGCCGCCCGTCAGAATGCCGGAGACTGAAGGGTCGGTCGTCGTCCACGGCGCAAGGTTGTTGTCGTTGAAATTGTCGCTGAACAGAATATCCCCCGGGGCCGCATGCAACGCACGCGGCAGCGCCATGGCGAGCGCCACGAGGCTTGTCACGAGAGACAGTCGTTTCAGGTTCATTCTTTGTCCGTCGATGGATTCATTCCATCCGGAGAGGAGGCTACCGCAGAAGCCGCGCCGCAGACGTTACCTGCATCACAGTATTATGCAAAACCGGCCTCAAGCCCCTATAGCCCAAGGATTTCAGGATCGACGAAAAACAGCAGCAAATGCACGACGCCGGGCGATTTCTGATGCAGGCTGGAGACCAGGAAATTGACCTGGCCGTCGTCTTCGATTGCGCCCGGGTGGTTGTAGACCAGGCCTTTGAAGTCATCGCTGCGGTAGATGTTCAGCCCGCTTCCATCCTCCAGGGCTCCGGCCAGTCGTGTGAGGTGGGCGTCGAGTGCGCGGCGGAATCGGCTGAAATTCAGCTTGCCTTTGAACTGTGCGTCGTCCAGTCGGAGATCGCAGCGGATTGTACCTTGGTCGCCGACAGAGATTTCGATGAACGGGATGGCATCGCCGCGCTGGATGGCGATGAAAAGCTGCTTTGAGTCTGTCTTGTGAACCTCGAAAAAGCGTTTGCGCAGATTGTTATGCACCGCCGTCGCAATTTCAGCTGGTGCGAGGTTCGCTGATTCATGAGTCATAACGGGTCATCGCGCAATCCCTTGTAGAGTCCGACGCACATTATCAGCAAAACCACGCCGAACGGGAGTCCGATCGAGATCGTCATCGCCTGGAGGGACGCCATACCGCCACCGACGAGCAGGGCTGTCGACACTGCACCGGCGAGAATGCACCAGAAGACCCGCTGTTTGACGGGCGCATCCATTTTGCCCCCGGCCGTCACGATGTCCATGACGAGCGACCCGGAGTCGGCTGAGGTCACGAAAAAGATGGCGATGAGAAACACACAGATCGTCGACACGATAGACGCGAGCGGTAGCAACTCGAGCATCTTGAACAGCGCAAGCTCCGGAACCGAATTCGCGACTCCCTGGTAGCCGTCGACAAACAGCTGGTGCATGGAGGTTCCGCTAAACGTCGACATCCAGAGAATCGCGATCAGAGTCGGCGCCAGCAACACCCAGCCGATGAATTCACGAACGGTTCGGCCGTAGCTGAT
>CAWUHY010000125.1:0-8651 GCA_963922215.1 uncultured Gammaproteobacteria bacterium
AGTCGAATGGCGAGGTTCTTTGGGCTCCGAGGGCGGATTGGGCCCAAGCCGATCCGAATCAATCCTGCCCCCGCGTTCTCTCAGCAACTGACCAAACACATTTCCCGATCCACCAAGCCTGACCCACGCATCACCCCGTAACAATTGATTACGAAACGTATCTCCCGCTGCCGCGAAGCGCACCGAAGAGCGTAACATCGGGTTTTGAGCTGAACGCGAACGCGGGATAAGCCCTGCACCGCGCAGGAAAAAACAATGGAAGAACAAAGCAAAGCCCAAAGCCTCATCGCGATCACGATCGCAATTCTGGTCGGCGCCGCTGTCGCATGGGCCGGCAGCGACACAGGCGACCGAATCGGCGCAATCCCGGTCTTCGCGCTATGCGGTTTCCTCGCATTCGCGATTAACTGGCTGGCGTTTATACCGTCCGCGATCGCGAAGACAGAGCACTACTACGACCTGACCGGCGGCATCACCTACATCACGGTCACGATCATCGCCGTCTGGCTGTCCGACGATCTGGATCTGCGCGCAGGCCTCGTGGCAGGCATGGTGCTGTTCTGGTCAATCCGATTGGCAAGCTTCCTCTTCATGCGAATCTCAAAAGCCGGCAAGGACGGCCGATTTGACGAGATCAAGACGAAGCCGATCCGCTTTTTAATGGCGTGGACGCTGCAGGGTCTCTGGGTACTGCTCACGGCGGCAGCGGCGCTTGCGGTCATCACGGGCGACAACCGCGAACCGCTCGGCGTGATCGGCATCGTTGGCCTCGCGGTCTGGGCGGCCGGTATCACGATCGAGATCATCGCCGACCGGCAGAAGTCGAAGTTCAAAGAGGATTCGGCGAACGACGGTAAATTCATTAATACCGGCCTGTGGGCGTGGTCGAGGCATCCGAACTACTTCGGTGAGATCGTCCTGTGGACCGGCATGGCGATCGTCGTGTTTCCGGTGTTGCAGGGCTGGCAGTACGCAACACTGATTTCACCGGTATTCGTCGCCTTCCTGCTAATCAAGGTCAGCGGTATCCCGCCGCTTGAGGAAAAGGCAGACGAACGCTGGGGCGGCCAGGACGACTACGAGCGCTACAAGGCAGAGACGCCGGTCCTCATCCCCAAGCCGCCGGCAGCGCAGGGCTGATACGACATGGATGTGATCGGGACCAGCTTGCTGCTCATCGCAAACAGAAGCCCGATGCAAAAAGGAAGCTCTGTTCAGCGATCACGAACGCGAATTACTGCATCGAGGTTTGAACGCAGAAGCGGTCGTTCGTCAATCGCTCCCACAATCGTCTGACATCGACGCTTCACACAGCGTCAAATCATCAAAATAAACGCCCTGGCTCTGATCGCTTCCGGAGTGGTCGACAAACAGAGTGAAAGCTCGCACAAGGGCTGTCCCTTCCGGTGCTGTGGCTATGCCCGTGTCAAGAAATATCCACTCGTCGACCGGGGAGCCGGCGTTAATCTCGGCAGACAACTTGGCGCGGGTCGGGCCTCCGGCCGTTTCCACCGTGCCGAGATCCCGTCCCTGATCGTCGAAGAACGAAATCTGGATCAGACCAAAAGCGGGACTACCAATGAGCTTATTCGGAATCAGTCCGTAGCCCGTCAGCCGCCAAGTTGAACCCGGTTCGGCAGGAAATTCCTGAAATGCCCCCGAGTCGTTGCCGATTGAGTAAGGCGGATAGGGCAGCGTGCGACTGAATCCGCCGTGGTAGATCGAGAATTCGCCGTTGCGCGCATGGTTCTTCGACAGCATGCTGAACTGAAACATCTGCCATCCGCTGCCGTCGCCTGTCGACGGCGCGTCGAACCCGGGGTTCACGAGCAGATTTGGAGAGTCGGCAGGTACGGTTAACGGCGCGAGCAGAAAGACGGCGACAAGTAAAAAAACCGTGTTGCTATTGCGTGATATTTGCATGCTGAACTCCCCTCAGAATGACAACGCTGTCTCCATGCTAACCCGGATTAGCCCCAGTCGCCCAGTCAGCGACCGACCGGACCGTGGGTCTACCCGCCAACGACGGCCGGTTTGACGAGCATCCAGATCCCCATGCCCATCATCATGAGATTCTCGGTGAGTGAAACAAACCCGAGCGGAACATTGCTGTCGCCGCCGACGCAGGCGCATTTCAGCTCTCGCTTCTCAATGTAGACCGCTTTGAATACGGATGCCGCGCCCATGGTGCCGATAAACAAAGCCAATGGGATAGACACGAAGTAGAAAACACCTGCGATCATCAAAAGGCCGGCCAGACCTTCAGCGTAGGGATAGACGTACCCGTACGGAACCCAGCGTTGCGCGAGCAGATCGTAATTCAGGAACATCGTGGAAAAGCTCTCGACGTCGCGCAGCTTGAGGTAAGCGAGTGCACACATCGAAAACGCGACAAACCATTCAGCTGTGCGCAAGGTCAGCCACTGGCCTTCCGACACAAAAGCGGCACCGAGGGCCATCAGGGAGGTCATCGAGAATAGAGCGATAACAGGCCGATAGGTGGTCTCACCGGGATCGTGTACCTCCAGTCCGAAAAGTTTCCTGAGATCGTCGTAGCCGCCGATTCGCTCGTCGTTAATAAATGTCTGCGGAGTCGTTTTGACGTCGTGTTTTGCCTTGAAGGCGTCCGTTTCCTCGCGTGTCTTAAGGTGGCGATCATCGACCTCGTAACCTCGTGTCTCCAAAAGATGTCTGGATTTCAGTCCGTAGGGGCAGATGTGCTTCGGCATCACCATTCGGTACAGCGTTGCGATTTTTTTCTCGGTCATGACGACCTCCTGACACTTCGTAGGGCTCACGCTTCAGTTTACGGAATTATTTCAAACAGCTTCAACGCGACGAGTGTGGCGATCGGATCATTGCCTCGTCGGGTCGTGTGACTGAAAACGCTGCGGCTTCCGTCCGCTGCTGAAACAACTTGGAACGAAACTGAAGAATTCCGGGAGAGATTGGCTGATATCGTTGTCATAGAGTTGAGAGTCGTCCCGGAGGAGAGACCATGCGGCAGAACAAGTTCACCTATCTTTCAATCGTGCTGGGCGCAGCAGGCCTGCTTGCCGGATGTGCGGGTTCGACGCAGACCACGCTTTCAGACGGCACCGTCGCCAACCTTGTCGAGTGTGACGGAACGACTCGCGGCATGAACTACTGCTTCGAGCGCGCTGGCAAGACCTGCGGCGCTGCGGACTACACGATCGTTGACCGCGAAGGCAACACGATCGCCCGGAGCAACCTGACGGATGAAGATTCCGCGTCGCTGATCAAACAGTATGCGAACGACCAGAACAGCATTCTCGTTAAATGTGACAGGTAGATCCGCCCTGCGGGCGTGTCCGGACCTGTCGTGAACGGCGCCGGACGCACAAGCCTGTTACCTCTGCTGGTCGCGCTGCTTTTCGTCGCGGCGCCCGACCGCGACGTTCGTGCTGAATTGCACTTCAGCTACGACGGTCGATTCAGCAGCGAAGAAAGAATTAAACTACAGACCTGGATTACCGACGTACATGCCGGGGTCGAAAGCCTCGTCGGACAGTTTCCGTTTGACGTTGATATCCGGTTCAAGCGAACACGATCGAGCCAGCCGGTCCCGTGGGCAAACACCCGGCGCGGGCGGCGACAGGGCATTACGTTCAACGTTGATCCGTCGTTCTCGCTTGACGAGCTGAAGGCGGACTGGACTGCCGCCCACGAACTCAGTCATCTCATCTTTCCATTCGTCGGGCAGCGCAACTCCTGGTTTTCGGAAGGCTTCGCAAGCTTTATGCAGTACCAGGTCATGCACGAGATGGGCGAAATCTCTGCGGACGAGGCGCGGCGCCGCTACCTCGCAAAGCTGGATCGATCGTCCGCCCGCTACCGCTATCCGGATCGCCGCTTCGTCGAAACAACGCCTCGGCTTCGTGCCGAACGAAAGTATCCGGTGATGTACTGGGGCGGTTCTGTCCTGTTCTTCAGGCTTGAAGAGCGACTGCAGGATCAAACCGGGGCGGGATTCATCAGTCTCCTGTCGACCTACCTCGAGTGCTGTCGCACCGGCAGGGACGAACTCGAGACGCTCGCGCGGGATCTGGATCGCATACTCGGCGAACCGATCGTGTCTGGCGAGATACGGAAGTTTCGCGCGGAGGTCGGGTTCCCGTCCTACGACTCAATTGCGATCGGTATCGTTCCAAAGGCCAACTGAAGCGATTCGGCGCCCTGAGGCGTCGCGCTCGCGCTATCATGTATCAATGCGCCAACTGACGATCTCATTAATCCTTTGCTGCGCTTTTGCTGGCACGTCTTTAGGGGCAGAGTTCGATGTTCTGATCCGCGGCGGTATCGTCGTTGACGGGACCGGTTCGCCCGGCCAGGTTGCCGATGTCGGCATCGTCGGCGATCGCATCGCAGCGGTCGGCGACCTTTCCGATGCGTCAGCCGAGCTCGAGATCGAAGCGAAAGGTCGCCACGTCGCGCCTGGCTTCATCGACCTGCACAACCACGCCGACCGCAACATCGGCCGCAACCCCGACGTTGCCAATTACCTGTTCCAGGGTGTGACGAGCATCCTGACTGGCAACTGCGGCATGTCGCCCGCCGACGTTGGCCAGTGGTTCGACGACGTGGGCGAGAAAGGCGTCGGTCCCAATGTCGCGATACTGATCGGCCACAACGCGGTACGTCGCGAAGTGATGGGCAACGAAGATCGCGCGCCGACGGAAGACGAACAGCGCCGAATGGAGGCGCTGGTACACGAAGCGATGGAGCAGGGCACGTTCGGCATGTCGACCGGGCTGACTTATCTTCCTGGCACCTATTCCGAAACCGAGGAGATCATCGGACTTGCCTCCGTTGTGTCGGAGTGGGACGGACTTTACGCGAGCCACATGCGCAGCGAGTTCAGCGGCATCGGCGATGCAATCGACGAAGCGATTCGCATCGGCGAAGAAGCCGGGGTCCCGGTGCACATCTCGCACTTCAAAGTCGCCGACAACGCAATGTGGGGCCAGAGCACGATGACGCTTGGCAAGGTGAGTGACGCAAGAAAGGCGGGACTGGATGTCACCGTCGATCAGTATCCCTACACGGCGGCTAGTACCGGCCTGACAAACCTCATCCCGGCCTGGGCACGCGCCGGCAGTCGTGAGGATTTTCAGGCGCGCCTTGACGACCCCGAAATGCGTGCGCGAATCAAGACTGAAGTCATCGATATTCTCAACGGTCCCCGGGCCGCCGGCGATCTTTCTCGCGTCACAATCGCGTCCTACAAGCGCTTCCCGGAGTATGTCGGCAAGACGCTTGCCGAGGTGACCGAGCTGCGCGGCTATGAGCCGACGATTCCGAACGGCGCCGAGGTGGCGATGGAGCTTCTCTACGAGGCGCGCGGCAGTGCGATTTACCACATGATGACGGAGGAGGACGTCCGACGCATTATGCAGTCGCCGTTCACTGCGATCGCCTCCGACGGCTCCGCGGTCGATTTCGACAGCGGCGTGCCACACCTGCGCAACTACGGCGCGTTTCCACGCGTATTGCGGCGCTATGTTGTTGAAGAGAAGTTGCTGACCCTCGAAGAAGCGATCCACAAGATGACGCTGATGCCGGCCGATCGCATCGGGCTGCACGACCGCGGCCGAATTGCCGCCGGCCTCGTCGCTGATGTTGTCGTCTTCGACCTCGAGCGCGTGCGTGACTTTGACGACTGGGCGAAGCCGCATCGCTACGCGGAAGGTTTCGACTATGTGTTCGTGGCAGGGCAGGCGGTCATTGCGGACGGCAAGCAAACAGGAGCGCGACCCGGTCGGCTGTTGCGCAAGACAGACTTCGCCGAACAGTCGCCGGCACATTGAGCCGCAAACGTCTACTGGTCGCGGACAGCTGTATCGGCGGCCTGTCCGTCGTGCCGTCGATCGCTGACACAAACCGGGAAGATGTGGAGTTGGTCTTTCTCGCCGACTACGCGGTCAATCCACTGGGCACCAAATCACCCGGGGAAATTTCGTCGGTCATCGACCGCTGGATGCGCGTCGCAGCGACGACCGGCGGTGAGCTGATCATTGCCTGTAACACCCTGTCGATCCGGTACCAGCAGGTGAGAGGGGATACGGAACCGGCCACATCGGTGAGCAGTATGCTCGACTACACCGAGGCTCTGATTCGGGCCAAGCGCGACGACATTGATGGCAGGAACGTCGTAGTGCTCGGGACCGCTTTTACGGCGGCGCAGCCGGTTTACGCCGATATGCTTCACCGGATCGCCCGGCCCGAGTCGGTGACGGGCTTTGCTGCGACAGGCCTCGAGAGACGAGTCGCCAGGCTCGAAGACGGTCCGCTGTTTGTCGATCCCGGCATCGAAGGCGCGCTCGAGAGCGCAGACGTCGTCTTGCTGTCATGTACCTGTTTCCCGTTGATCCAGGCCGAGCTTGAGGCCGCGTTTCCGGGAACACGTTTTCTGGCACCCGGTTCGGAAGCCACGCAAACGCAATCGACGAAGACTCTGCAGCTCATCGTAACCGGAGATGTCGTGCAGCATTCCGATGTCCTGCAGTTCGCCCGCGAGACCCTGGGCGAAGCGTGGCAAATCAGTCTCCGGTCTGCGACAGATCTCGACCTGCACTGAGGCGATTCTTTGCTCGTAGTGACAGGCCAGAGGGGAAGAGGCTATTGTTGCTGCCCGACACCGCAGAAGACGAGTGCCTCGCATGAGTGAGTCCCGCAAAGAACCGACGCTTCTCGATGCGTTGATCCCGGTCATTTCCCTGATCCTGATGCTGTTCCTCTCGGTCAAGCTGTTTGGCGATGACTCCTCTTACGGGCCCAACCAGATTGTCCTGACGCTCGGCGCAGCGATCGCAGCGATCATCGCAATTCAGAACGGGTAGCCGTGGAGCGAGCTCCTGGAAGCCATCGTTGACGGTATCAGCACGTCGATGGGAGCCGTGCTCATTCTGCTTGCGGTCGGCGGGCTGATCGGCACCTGGCTGATGGCCGGAACCGTTCCTGCCTTAATCTTCTACGGACTCGACCTCTTAAGTCCGCAGTGGTTCTACGCGGCCGCGTGCCTGATCTGCGCGATTGCCGCGCTGTCGACCGGCAGCTCGTGGACGGTTGCAGGCACGCTCGGCGTCGCGCTGATCGGCGTGGCCATCGGTCTCGGGCTGTCGCCGTCGATCGCAGCGGGCGCGATCATTTCCGGTGCCTATTTCGGCGACAAGATGTCGCCGCTGTCTGATACGACTAACCTCGCGCCGGCCGTCGCCGGTACCGATCTCTTCACACACATCCGACACATGGTCTGGACGACGGCGCCTTCGTTCACGTTGGCACTGATCCTGTTCGCCGCAATCGGTCTCGGTGCGGACGGCGCAGCGGACATGGCCGCGCTCGCGAGCTTGCAGGGCGCCCTCGACGAAGCGTTCAATATCACGCCGCTCGCGCTCATTCCGCTGGTCGTCGTCTTCGTGATGGCGTACCGCAAGGTTCCGCCTTTGCCGACGATTCTTTTCGGCGCGCTGTTCGGTGGTTTCGTTGCGCTCGTGCTGCAGCCGGATGCGGTGCTCGCCTTTGCCGACTCGCCGGAGCTTAATCCCGCGCTCGCGATGACGAAGGGCGTCTGGCTCGCACTGGCTGACGGCTATGTCGCGAGCACCGGCGTTGCGGAGGTTGACGACCTGCTATCTCGTGGTGGCATGAGCAGCATGCTGGTCACGATCTGGCTCATCATGTCGGCGATGGCATTCGGCGCGGTACTCGAAAAAAGCGGCATGCTGATGCGGCTGATCCAGTCCGCGCTCGCGGCGGCGAAGTCGACGGGCTCGCTGTTCGTGACAGTCGCAATGTCCTGCATCGGCATCAATATCGTCGCGGCGGATCAGTACATTGCCATCGTCTTGCCCGGCAAGATGTACAAGGCCGAATTCACGCGACGCGGCCTGAAGTCGAAAAACCTGTCTCGGGTCATCGAGGATTCCGGAACGCTGACCTCACCGCTGGTGCCGTGGAACACCTGCGGCGCCTACATGGCTGCGACGCTGGGTGTCGCGACCTTTGCTTACCTGCCATTTGCCTTCTTCAACCTGATCAACCCATTGGTGTCGGTCGCTTACGGCATCACGGGATTCACGATCGAGCGGATCGAGGAGGGAGACGCGGAAGCGGGCGAGGTCGCAACGACATAGCACTCCCTGTGGGAGGGGCTTCAGCCCCGATTGCGCACAAGTTCGCGGATAAATCCGCTCCCACAGGCGGAAATTCGCTAGTGCGTTTCGCGTCGAAGCGCTACGATGCCGGCCTTTCATCGACCAGCAGTTGAACACCCATGAACTGGCAGGACATCGCATCTGTTTCCGTAACACTGTTTTTCATCATGGACCCGCTCGGCAACGTGCCGATCTTCCATGCCGTCCTGAAAAACTTTGACCCCGCACGACGCGCGCGGATCGTGGCGCGTGAGCTCGTCCTCGCGCTGGGCATCCTGCTTTTGTTCTTGTACTCCGGAAACGCCATTCTCGCGTTTCTGGGCTTGAGTGAGTCGTCGCTCAATATCGCGGGCGGGATCCTGTTGTTCATCATCTCGCTGCGCATGATTTTCCCGCGCCCACGTGCGATGGAGGAGATCGAGGACGAGGGGGATCCGTTTCTCGTGCCCCTGGCCGTGCCGATGGTCGCCGGTC
>CAWUHY010000126.1:0-8638 GCA_963922215.1 uncultured Gammaproteobacteria bacterium
CGAGCCACCACCGGATTGCCCGCCGCCAGACGAACCGCCGGACGAGCCGCTGCTGCCCGACGAACCGCCGGAAGAACCACCGGACGGCGGCATCGGAATCCCGCCAGACGGCGGGCCCATTCCGCCGCCGGGCGGTGTGATCACGGATGTTGTGTTGCAGCCTGCAAGAAAAAATGCAGCCAGCGCCGAAGCCGTCGCGAGTTTCGCGACATGCGTGTATTTCGATCCTGTGTCGTTCATTGCTTACCCCTTGACGGGGGCGGCAGGTCAAACCACCCGTCCTTATAGCCGGAAGTCATAGAATATGAGTGCAAGGCGCTGCTGCGAGTTCCACGAAATCTGGCGCTTGAGCCAGCGCTATCCGGCTTTTTGATCGTGTTTCGACCTTAATATGCGTCGAATGGTCGATCAATAGAAAACGACCCGAGTTTGTACCAGTTTATGACAAGCGCGAGTCTCGCTTGACTGGCTAACGGATCCTGGCGCCCCGTTCCGGCCGGAACAGGATGATGGACAGGTCGTCCGGCTTGCCCGGAAAACGCGACTCGACGTCGAACATCCGTGAATGCGCCGTCTCCGTCAGCCGGTCCATGGCGGAGCGCATTGGCCCGCGCCGGATTGACTCCACGATTTCGTCCTGGAACAGGTTGTCGGTCAGCCCGTCGCTCGCGAGCAGTGCGGTGTCGAAAGGGTTCAAACGGACCTCCGCGCCAACATCGATCCGCATGTCCTGCATACCGATGAAATTCGAGACGAGATGGCGCTCCGGGTGATACAGCGCCGCGCGGGCATCGAGCAGGCCCGCCTCGACGGCGAATCCGGTTGGCGAATGCGCCGTCGTCATCAGGCGGATGCGTCCGCGCTGTCCGGTCACGAGCCCTTCGGAATCTCCGACCTGGAAGGCCCGCACGCGCTGATTTTCGATGCTGAAGATCGTCATCGTCGTCGCCGAGCCGGTCAGCATGGCCATGACGGCCTCGTTCGCGGCCGCGATCGCGGCCATCACGGCGTTCAAAAGATTGCCGTCGTGTTTTTCCGCGATTGTCGACAACAGGACGTCCACTGCCCTGCGCGAGGCGCGCCGACCCGCCGGCATTCCGCCGGCGCCGTCGGCAACAACCAGGATTCCGGCGTCGTTGTCGAGCGTAAGCGCGGCAACTGTGTCTTCGTTTGCAACGGCCTTGTCGGGGCTGCGGCAGGTGTAGGCGATGGCAAGCCCTCCCGCGACCTCGAACTCGCGACGCTCCGCCTGGTCTTCTTCCGACAGGAGAAGTACGTCGCCGGCCGCAGCACTCACATGGCACCCGGCGCGGTCACAGGAGCGGCTCCCGGCACCACGCGCAATACTTCCAGTACTCGCGAATGACGCCCCAGCCGCAGGACCGACAGCGCTGCCGGCGGTGTTTGAGTTTCCATTTCTGCTTCACTTTGCTTCGACACCACGGGCAGTACCGCATAAACGGCATCAGCGGTCCGCGACAGGTCTTCTTCTCGCATTGTGCCGCATACCGCCGGTCCGGATAGCGGCGGTTCGTCTCACTTTCGAAGCCGGGTCCGTAGCACCAGGCGCAGTAGTCCCAGTCATTCTTGACGCCGCGCTCGCAGCGCGGGCAGGTGGACGCGAAATCCGAAATTGTGCCGAGCGTCGGACTCTCGACGCCGCACCACGGACAGGCCTGCATGGATTCCGACGCCGGTCCCTCGCAGCGACGGCAGCGGTGCCTGGTCTCAAGCTGAGTCTTGAACTCGCGCTGGAAGCTGCCCCACAGCGACTCCGGCCGGGCGCTCTTTGCGCGTTTCGATCCGTTCGAATGTTTTTGCTTTCTCGCCTGCACCTGCAGGGCCTCGAAGGCCGCATGCATCTGCATCGCGTCACGGAAGCGCTCCTTTGGATTGAGCTTCAGCGCTTTTTCCAGGATGGCGAGCAGTTCCGGGCGGTAGCGGCTGACCAGCCTTTCGTGGCCGGCCATCGGCCATTCGTACGGCCACTCCGGCAGCTTGCCTGACAAGAGGCGATACAGCACGAGGCCGAGAGAAAACACGTCGGACTGGAACATCGGCCGGCCCATGGCCTGCTCCGGTGCGATGTAGTCGATCGTGCCGGAACCGGACGCCTTGATCGTCCTCAGGCTGAGCTTTGCAAAACCGAAATCCGCGAGCTTGACGACGTGGTCGTCGAAAATGATGAAGTTTTCCGGCTTGATATCGCAGTGGATGATTTTCTTTTCGTGCGCGAACGCGACGGCCGCGAGGGCCTGTCCGCTGTAGTCGAGCGCACGTGCCGTCGAGATGCGTCGTTCGATACGGTCGCCCAGCGACTCCCGGCCCAGTTCCATCGCGATCACAAACTGATCGTCAATGTAGGACGCATTCGTGACGCTTAAGATATTCGGGTGTTTTAATTTGACGGCCACCTGCACCTCGTGCAGGTAGTCTTCGTCGGAGATGAGTTCGCCGGCCTTCGGAATTTTCAGCGCGACTTTTTCGCGATGAATCGTGTCGAACGCCCGGTAGACGTCTGCCATCGGTCCTTCCGACAGCCTGCCTAGTATTCTGTACTTACCGAGTTTCTGGCGCGCGCGTAGCAAACATTACCTCCCACCAAATCAGAGAGCGCATCATTGGGTTCGCAAAGGAGTCCGTCAAGTCGAACCGGAGACAGGCGTCGCGATCAGGTCGTCCGGACCTGGCGCACGGCGCGCTGCCAGCCGGCGAGCAGAGACTCGCGTTGGCTGTCCGGCATGTTCGGCTCGAAGCGACGATCGAGTTCCCACACCGATGAGACTTCGTTGATCGAGGCGATCAGCCCTGCACCGCAGGCGGCGAGATAGCCCGCTCCAAGCACCGTGGATTCGATGTTGACGGGTCGTTCGATTGGAATGGCAAGAACGTCCGACAGGAACTGGAGAAACCAGTCATTGCGGACCATGCCGCCGTCCACGCGAATGACCTCGGGCGTCACGCCGTCATCGCGCATGGCCTGCATGAGATCGACGGTCTGGAATGCAATTGCCTGCAGCGTGGCGGTGACGACCGCGTCTCGATGACTGCCGCGGGACAGTCCGAGGATGGCGCCGCGCGCATCCGGATCCCAGTAAGGTGCGCCGAGCCCGGCGAAAGCCGGCACGACGTAGACGTCCTCAACAATACCGGTTGCCTCCGCGATCTCCTCGGTCTCTTTTGCGTGGCTTATGACGCGCAACTCGTCGCGCAGCCACTGAATCGCGGAGCCGGCAACGAAGACACTGCCTTCAAGTCCGTACTGCAGACGACCATCGATACGCGATGCGACGGTCGTCAGTAGCTGATGCGCCGAGGGCCGCGGTTTTTCGCCCGTGTGAGCAATCACGAAACAACCGGTGCCATAGGTGCTTTTTGTGACGCCCTCTTCGAGACCGGCCTGGCCGATCAGCGCCGCCTGCTGGTCGCCGGCAACGCCGCGAATCGGCGTCGGCTGCGACAAGGCTTCGCAATCGGTCACGCCGAATTCGTCGACACAGTCACGCACGTCCGGAAGCAGGCTTTCGGGGATGCCGAACATCTCGAGAAGTTCCTCGTCCCAGCGCGCATCGTTGATATTGAAGAGCATCGTCCGCGAGGCATTCGTGATGTCGGTGACGTGCGACTGCCCGCCGGTCAGTCGATAGATCAAAAAACTGTCGATCGTGCCAAACGCGAGTCGACCTTTCTCCGCAGCTTCTCGTGCACCGTCGACGTGCTCGAGTAGCCAGACGACTTTGCTCGCCGAAAAATAGGGATCGAGTTTCAGTCCTGTTTTGCGGGTGACCTCGGGCTCGAATCCTTGCTCTCGCCAGCGCGCACAGAGATCCGCCGTTCGTCGGTCCTGCCAGACAAGCGCCCTGTGAATTGGCTCGCCGGTTTCGCGATCCCAGATCAGTGTTGTCTCGCGCTGGTTCGTGATGCCGATGGCAGCAACTGAGTCCGCACCGGCTTTCTGCATTGCCGTCTGGCAAACTTCGACCACGCCGGACCAGATATCCTCCGGGTCGTGTTCGACCCACCCCGACTTCGGATAATGCTGTGCGAATTCCTGCTGCGCCGAGCCCAATATCCGAAAGTCGCGATCGTAGACCACGGCACGGCTGCTGCTCGTTCCCTGGTCGATCGACAGAATGACATCACCCATGGTCTCCCCCTCGATAATGGCCTGCTAGCTCGCGTCCAGCGTGCCGGTGGGTTTTCGTATACGCATTTTCTTCCCGGCTTGCGACGGCCATGCCCGGTCTTCCTGCGCGTCGAATACCGTGCCGATCTCCTCGAAGATCTCCGGCGGCCAGGTGGCGACACTTCGGGAGTTCAGATCGACATGGAGATTCATCCACTCTGATGTGGCCGCAAGAAAGCCCTCCTCGCTGTGATACATGCGCATGAACTGGTGAATGCGTTTTTCGTCGTAAGCGAGGATCTGCGTCGTTATCGTGAACGGCGCGTTGCGGCGCAGCTCCCGGAGCCAGCAGATGTGCGATTCGACCGCGAACGTGGACCGGGCGCGCTCGGTGATGTAGCTCTCCGAGAGGCCAAAGCGTTTCCAGAGGCTGTCGATGCCCTGGTCGAATGCAAGCACATACCAGGCCACGTTCATGTGGTCGTTGATGTCGCACCATTCGTCGCGCACCTGCCCTTCGCAGAGGAAATTTCCGTCCATCGCTCTCACGCCTCGTCCAGTTCCTTGCGTCCGCGGAAGTGTTCCAGCGCTTCCGGGTTCGCGAGGGCGTCCGTGTTCCGGATCGTCTGTCCGTGAATGACATCGCGAACCGCAATCTCGGTGATCTTTCCACTCTTCGTTCGCGGGATGTCGCCGACCTCAAGAATTTTCGCAGGAACGTGACGCGGCGTCGTGTTGGCGCGGATCGCCTGCCGGATTCGGGTGCGCAGCGCGTCATCGAGTACGACACCGTCGCGGAGCCGGACGAAGAGCACGACGCGGACGTCGTCCTCCCAGTTCTGACCGACGACGATACTCTCGAGCACCTCGTCGATATCCTCGACCTGGCGATAGATTTCCGCGGTTCCGATCCTGACGCCACCCGGATTCAGAACCGCGTCCGACCGACCGTGGATGACGAAGCCGCCACTCGCACGCATCTCGACGAAATCGCCGTGCGCCCAAACACCGGGAAAACGTTCGAAATAGGCCTCACGGTATTTATCACCGTTGTCATCGTTCCAGAAACCGACAGGCATCGATGGGAAAGCCGTGCAGCACACGAGCTCACCTTTCTTGCCTACAAGCTCGCGCCCGGATTCGTCGAACACACGTACGTCCATCCCGAGCCCGGCACACTGAATCTCGCCGCGGTGCACGGGCAGCAGCGGGTTGCCCAGTACAAAGCAGCTGATGATGTCCGTACCGCCCGCGATCGACGCAATCTGCACGTCGCCGATGGCCTCGTTGACGAAATCAAATCCCTCCGGAACGAGCGGCGACCCGGTGGACAGGACCGAACGCAGGGCGTCGAGCTTGAATTCTTCCTTCGGGATCATGCCGTTCTTCTGCAGCGCCGACAGGTACTTCGCGCTTGTCCCGAACGCGGTCACCCGCTCCTGCTCCGCCATGCGCCACAGCAGCCTGCCGTTGTCCGCGAACGGCGAGCCGTCGAACAGGATCAGCGTCGCACCAGCGGCGAGACCCGATACCAGCCAGTTCCACATCATCCAGCCGCAGGTCGTGAAGTAGAACAGCCGATCGCCGGGACGAATGTCGCTGTGCAGGCGATGTTCCTTGAGGTGCTGCAGCAGTGTGCCGCCGTGCCCGTGCACGATGCACTTGGGAACTCCCGTTGTACCGGACGAGAACAGGATGAACAGCGGATGGTTGAAGGACACGCCGGCGAACCGGATAGCGGTGTCGTGGTGAAGAAAGTCATCGAAGTGCACAGCGTCGTCAGGGAGTTCGCTCGATGGCCCGGTATTTAAGAATGACGAAACAATCAGCCGGCGTACGGAAGGAATACGCTGTGCGATCTCGGCCGCGACCGGCAGGCTGCCGATGGTCTTGCCGTTGTAGTAATAGCCGTCCGCGGCGAACAACAGTTTTGGCTCGATCTGTCCGAAGCGGTCGACAGCACCCTTGACGCCGAAATCCGGCGAGCACGAGGACCAGACCGCCCCGAGACTCGTCGTCGCAAGCATCGCAATGATCGCTTCCGGGCAGTTCGGCATGAATCCGGCGACCCTGTCGCCTTCTTCGATTCCAAAATCGCGCATCGCGTTCGCGAGTTGTCCGACGCGGTCGCGAAGTTCATCACTGCTGATTTCGCGTTTTGCGCCAAATTCATTGTAGGAGACGAGCGCAGGGCCGTCTTCAGAGCGGCGCAGCAAATGTTCGGCATAGTTGAGCTTCGCGCCGGGGAAAAACTGCGCCTCGCGCATGCTGTCGTGCTCGGAAAGAACAGAAGCGGGACGCTCCTGCCACTGGACATCGGCGAACGTCGCGAATGCGCCCCAGAATTCGCCCGGACTCGCAACAGACCAAGCGTGCATGTCGGCATAGCTGGAAAAACCCGATTCCTGCATGAAGCGATACATGTCCGTCTGCCGCAGCGCTGCCGCATCCGGCTCCCACAGGATTGTGTCCTTACTCATGGCCTCCCCTCGGTTTCGGATTGCAACCTTAGACGAAGCGCAGCAAACACGCACGCTCGGCATACGCTACCTCCGCTACGTTGACTGGCGCGTTGCATTGAGACAGGCTCGCTCAAGCCTTCAGAAACGGGAATACACCGCGTGGAACAAATCTTCATCTGGGGAGTTGCGCTGCTCGTCGTCGTTGCGAGTGTGATCCTGTACCGCAGGTCTTCTCCATCGCGGCTGCTGCCACCCGGCCTCGCGGTCGGCAACGAGCTTCCGGCCTTCAAGGCGCGTGACGAAGACGGCGCCGAGGTGGACACGGAAAACCTGAAGGGTTCGCCGACCGTCATGCTCTTCGTGCGCGGCAACTGGTGTCCGTTCTGCACGGCGCAGGTCGAAGACCTGGCAGGTCACTACCGCGAAATCTCCGAGGCCGGTGCCAAGCTGATTTTCGTCACACCGATGCCACTCGAGACGACGAAACGTGTTGGCGAGTTCTACCGGATCGAATTCGACTACTGGCTCGACGAAAACCTCAAAGCCATCGAACAGCTCGGCCTGAAAATCGACGGCGGAGTGCCGGAGTCGCTACGCAAGGAATATGGCGACAATACTGTCTGGCCCGTCGCGCTGGTACTCGACGGTGACAATGTCATTCGCTATGCCGAGATCTCGAAGACGATCAAGGACCGCCCGTCGCCGGATCGACTGCTGCGCGAGATTAACGCGCTGAACTGAGCGCGTCCGGGAAAGACAGGCGGCCGGGCACCGGATAGACTCGGGCGCTCAACGTTGCTGGCGCTCTCTATTGATTACCGACCCTGTCTTTTACCTGCTGGCGATTCCTGCCGTCATTCTGTTCGGAATCTCGAAAGGCGGATTTGGCGGAGGACTCGGCGTCGTCGCCGTACCATTGATGTCGCTTGCGATCTCTCCCGTGCAAGCTGCGGCAATCCTGCTGCCAATCCTCTGCTTCATGGATCTGATGAGCCTGCGAGCCTACTGGCGCGGCTGGATTCGAAGCGAACTCATCATCCTCGTTCCGGGCGCACTCGTGGGCATTCTCGTGGGCGCGCTGATGTTCCGGTTCCTGAGTGACCATCTGGTGAAGCTGATCGTCGGCGTCGTGGCGCTGACCTTTACGCTGCACCATGTCCTCGTCGCCGGCCGGCGGGCAGCGAAGACGCTCTGGCCTGCCTGGGCCGGGCGCATAGCCGGAACCGTTGCCGGATTCACGAGCTTTGTGGCGCACGCCGGCGGGCCGCCGGTAAACATGTACCTGCTACGCCGACCGCTCAACAAGACGGACTTCGTGGCGACGACCGTGTTTTTCTTCACCGTCGTCAACTACACGAAGCTGATCCCGTACGCGTGGCTGGGACAGTTCGATTCAACGAATCTTTTGACCTCACTGACTCTCGCCCCGGCGGCGGCCGTTGGCGTATTAAGCGGGGTCTGGTTGCACAAACGCGCGTCCGAGCGACTCTTTTATTCGCTCGTTTACATTCTGCTGTTTGTGGTCGGCGTGAAATTGACAGCCGATGGCCTGTCGGCCATCGGCTGATCAAAGCCTAGTCGAGAATGACGTTCTCGGCCTGCGGACCTTTCTGGCCCTGTGTGACTTCCATGGAGACGCGTTGTCCTTCCTTCAGTGACTTGAAGCCTTCCATGACGATCGCGCTGTGATGAACGAAGACGTCCTTACCACCTTCACGCTCGATGAATCCGAATCCTTTGTCGTCGTTGAACCATTTGACGGTTCCGCTCACTCTTTCCTCTGACATGCCTTCCTCAAAATGTGTAGCCAAAACTCAAGTTTCCGCGACTCGCGGAAGACGACAGGAAAGCACGAGGACTATGACATTTCCATTACAATTGCGATTCCGCGCGCCTGAAACTGAGCCACATCGGTAAAAAAAGCCCGCCAAACAAGGCTTTATTGGTTCTTTTTTGCCCACCTGCGACGAATTCCGGAAACTGTTTCCGGGCACGGAACTGTGTGAGTTGCGCAAATTCGGTCAGAACCGAACGAGCCAGCCCGACACGA
>CAWUHY010000127.1:0-8600 GCA_963922215.1 uncultured Gammaproteobacteria bacterium
ACTCATGTTTTTCAGGAGACGGATGACTATCTGCGCGACTTAGAATTTCTCGAAGCCGTCGACCGATTTTATTACCTCAATGTGAGCAAGCCGGAGAACATTCCGGCCACCGGCGGGATCGATGCCATCAAGGATGAGCTCATTCAGCAGATCAAGGAGTCGGAAGCCATGATCGTGCTGCCGACGCTCTATGACGAGAAGAAAGACATCGTGCGCTTCCAGATGGACGTTGCGAAGGCCAACAACATCAACATGGTCGGCATGAAGTGGTTCGGCGGTCTCGGCGTCATGCCGAAGGAAATCGAGGAGCGCTGCCACGAGATCGTTGAATGGAACGACCGCGAGATGGTCGACGCATTGCGTCGACAGGGCCGCGGTGAAGACACGCAGCGCTGGGAGACGATCGATTTCCCCGGCATCGAGGAACTGATGAAGGATGACGACGATGCCGAAGAAAATAGAGAGAAAACCGATAAATAACAATATTTTGAGAAGTATTTCTCGAATCAGATGAAGGTCATTGCCCATCGCGGTGCGTCGGCCTATTTGCCGGAACACACGCTGCCGGCCAAGGCGCTGGCGCACGGAATGGGCGCACATTTCCTCGAACAGGACCTCGTCGCGAGCAGAGACGGCGAGCTCTTTGTCCTGCATGACATTCACCTGGACCGCGTCACTGACGTTGCCCGACGCTTCCCGGACCGGGCCCGTGACGACGGACGCTATTACGCGATTGATTTCACCGCAGACGAAATACGCTCGCTGACCGTCCATGAGCGGACTAACGCAGATGGCAGCGCGGTCTTTCCCCGGCGATTTCCTGTCCTCGACAATGACATCCCGTTGCGCCTGCACACACTGGACGACGAGCTGCGATTTGTTGACGGCCTGAATCGTTCAACCGGGAGACGGGTCGGCATCTATCCGGAGATCAAGCGGCCTGCGTGGCACCGGGAGCAGGGCACCGATATCACCCGGCGCACGCTCGACGTTCTGACGCGGCACGGCTACACCGGGCGTTCGGACAATGCCTACGTCCAGTGTTTTGACGCGCAGGAACTGTCGCGTATCCGTCATGAACTGGACTCAGACCTTTCACTCGTGCAATTAGTCGGCGACAACGCCTGGGGCGAGGGCCCGACGGATTTCGCTGCGCTGTGCACGCCCGAAGGACTGGTCGAGTCTGCGCGTACGGTCGACGGATTCGGGCCGTGGATCGAGCTGCTGTACACGTTCGACAAAGCCGGTCATCTCGCATCGTCTGGCCTCGCCGAGTCGATGCACAGCCTCGGCCGCGTCGTGCACCCATTCACAGCACGCATCGATGCCTTGCCAGACGGCTTCGACACCTTCATGCAGCTCATCAGTTTCCTCGCGCACAGCTTATCCGTCGATGCCGTCTTCACAGACTTTCCAGACGAAGCCGTGCTCGCCGCCGAGGCCTGGTCCTGACGGCGTTCGGCTGTAATCCATTGCCAAAAATGGTATACAAATCCCGCAAATGCGGATCAGGGCCGTCATTTCGGGGGAGAAAAAATTCTTCGTTGTGAGACTTCGGTTCTTTTTTGCCCGGGAGAGACAGAATATGGTTAGCCGATGTTTGTTGATCTACCGCAAAATTTAATCCTGTACTCGGCTGGCGCCTTCGGGCTTGGCTGGCTGCTGTGCATGATCAGCAACGCGATTGGCGCGCGCTACAAGGCCAAGAAGCGCGATGCCCGCGACGACCGCATTCGCTCACTCGAGGCCGAAGTTCGCGTCGCTAAATCTGATGCCGAAATGCTGAAAGAAAAACTGGAAGCGGTCGAAAAGGAGCGTGACGAAGCGCTCGACGGCAACGAAAAACGCGACAGCGTCATCAGCCACCAGCAGGAAAAGATGGATGTGCTGAAGAAAGACCTGATGGAATCCGTCAAGAAGACCCGCGAGCTGCGACACGAACTGTCGGATCGGGCGACCGAGAATGTGAAATCCGAAGCGAAACTTCGCGAAGTCGAAACCGAGCTGTCCATCGCCCAGGCATCCACAGACCTCATTGCGACCGGCGTGCTCGACTATTCTGTCGCTCCGGAAAAGCCGCCAAAGGACGACTCGGACGAAGAGGTTCCCCAGGCCGCAGGCTGAACCTTTAGTCTCTTTGGCGCTCGCGTTACAGTCCACGCATGCGACGCCTCTTCCCGATCATTTTGATACTTGTTTCCGCCTGCTCGGAGCAGCCGGCCGCAATTTCCTTTGCGGCCACGTTTGACGGGCAGAGCGTTGACTGTTCGTCAGCTTTCCCGGCCCTGAATGACCTGCGTTTTCATGTTTCCGAGTTATCTGTCTCTGGCACGGACGGTGACAAATTTGTTGGCATCACTGCAATTGACGGATTTCAGTCCAGGGAGGTCGCGCTGATTGATCTGGAAGACGGGCAGGGCAGTTGCGATGGCGGGACGCCGGAGACGAATCGCGAACTTCGCGTCGCGCTGCCACGCGGTGACTTCGACACTCTTCGCATGACCATTGGTGTCCCATTTGAGTTGAATCACGAGAACCCTCTGCTGGCCGAGCCGCCACTCGATGATCCGGCCATGCACTGGCACTGGCGCTCTGGTTACAAATTCATGCGTGCGGGGATGGCGTTTGATGACGGCGTGTCCTGGCTGCATCTCGGGAGTACCGGCTGCGAGGGTGCGACCGGCAATATCCAGGGCTGCAATCGACCGAATCGCGTGCGGGTATCGGTGCCGCTGCAAGCTGCTCTGGCGAACGGTGTTGAGGTCCGGCTAGAGGAGTTGTTTGACGTAGACAACGATACTTTTGACTGCTCCTCAGGCCCGATGGAGGCCTCGTGCGAGCGCATCTGGCCCGCGCTGGGACTCGCCGGCGATGGCGCGCTGCAATCTGTGTTCACGGTCGGCAGCGACTAGTGCGTTTTCTGCTCCTGACAACTGCTGTGATCTGTTTCACAGCATGCAGCGACCGGCCTGAGCCCTACGACTGGCAACTCGCAGAGGGCCTGCCAATACCCGAGGTCCCCGAGCGCAATCCGATGAGCGGCGAGAAAGTTGAGCTCGGACGACATCTGTTTTATGACGCGCGATTGTCAATCAACGGCACGACGTCCTGCGCAAGCTGCCACATGCAGGAGAGGGCGTTTACCGATGGCCGCGCCCGTTCCGTCGGCGCGACCGGCGAGGTGCATCCACGTGGCGCGATGAGTCTCGTCAACGCCGCATACGCCGCGCGCCTCGACTGGGCCAATCCGCTGGTTTCCACACTCGAAGACCAGATGCTGACGCCGCTGTTCGGGGATAACCCGATCGAAATGGGACTTGGCGGCCGCGAAGCGCAATTGCTTGAGATGCTGGAGGCAGATCCACGCTACCGGGAACTGTTCGATGCGGCGTATCCGGATCAGGAGATGCCGATCAGTACGATCAACACGGTTCGGGCCATCGCATCGTTTGTGCGCAGCATCGTGAGTTTTCGGTCTCCTTATGATCGCTATCTCGCGGGCGATGAGGAGGCATTGAGCCCCTTGGCACGGCAAGGCGAGAAGCTTTTTTTTGATGAGCGGTTTGAGTGCTTTCACTGCCACGGCGGCTTCAATTTCACTGACAGCAGCACACACAGCAGCGCGCGCGTCGAGCGGTTCGGGTTTCACAACACGGGGCTGTACAACATCGGCAACACCGGTGCGTATCCCGAGGACAATCCGGGGCTTGCCGATCACACGGGCATACGACGCGACATCGGGCGATTCAAAGCACCGACGCTGCGAAATATCACGCAGACCTCGCCGTACATGCACGATGGCAGCATGAAAACGCTTGCCGAAGTGCTCGCGCACTATGCGCGCGGTGGCCGGAAGATCGAGGAGGGCCCCTACGCGGGCGACGGGCGCGTTAGCCCCTTCAAGTCCGAATTCGTCCGCGGCTTCGAGGCTACTGACGAGGAAATCAATGCTCTGATTGCGTTTCTTGCCAGCCTGACTGACGAGGCCGCGCTCACCGATCCGCGCTGGGGTTCTCCGTGGCCGAAAGATCCGACGCCCCCAATAGCTCAAACCCGGTTTGACGCCACGCCAGCCACAGACTGACGTAGTACAGCTGCATGGCGAGCGCCGCGATCCATTCGATGCGATTCTCCCAACGGTCGGCATCGTCGAGAATCGCCTTCAGGACGAGATTCAGGATGCCGAGTGCGAAGGGGAGTGCGGCGAGCCAGAACATGGCGCTTGCCGGCGCGCCACGCCAGATCTTCAGCAAGGTCAAAGCGAGCGTGAGCTGTGCAATCGCCGTGCCGAGAAAGTAACCGTAGATGCCATAGCGCCGCAGAAATTCGTAGAAGGGCTGACCGGTGCCCAAAAACGTGACGTAGACCACCAGCGAGACGGCGCCGACGATGCCTGCGATAAGAATCGTGCGCTCCTGTTTAGCGTTCACGCGGTCAAGCGAACGCAACCAGAGGATCGCGAGCGGCCAGAAGACGGCGAGCAACCCCGCGGTCGGCAGGTGGACGGCCCGAAATAAGAAAGACGCCGGCTCGTACCGTCCGGTTGCACTGATCGACGTGCAGCCTTCGACGTAGGCAAAACACCCCGGCACGAGTTCAAGCGAAGCCGCAAGCCAGTGGCTTAAAGTCGCTCCGAGAACAGGAAGCAGGCCGATGATCAGGGGGAGGGCGCGTAGAAACATATTGAGCGCGAAATCAGATAGTCTGCAAAGAAATATAGCGGGATCATTTGCAATGTTCGAACGCACAGGCGCCCTTTTCATTGTTTTCGTGCTCGCCGGCTGTGCCGCGTCGCCCTCGCCAGCCGTGCTGGATCGCTTCGTCGGCTGTTGGGTCAACGACAGCGGCACCTCACACGAAATCTGGGTCCGTCACGACGCGAGACAGCTCATCGGGTTCTCCGTCTCGATGAAACAAGGCCAGCTTCGCGCCTGGGAGCACATGAGCCTTGATAGTTCGGGCGGAAGTACGACTTTCACCGCACATCCGAGCGGCCAGACCCGCACAGAATTCGCGCTGGTGGATTTGACAGATAAAAGCGTCCGATTTGAAAATCCTATCCACGATTTTCCGCAGTGGATCGAATACCGCTGGCAGGAGAGTATGCTACTTGCAGAAATCGGGACCCTGGATAGCGATCAGGGCACTGTGCTGCTTAAGCGTCGCTGCGATGACGAGTGAACCTGCGAGGCACGTTAAATGATATTTCGCGTGGCCTGGTCTGAGATCTCAAGCTTCAACCGCTGATCTCGTCGACGCGCTCAAAACGATGATGCTCATCCAGCGCTTCGACACTGATGCGATTCGCGAAAACAGAGAACGCGAGGTAGCCGGCGAGGCCGTTCGTTCGCGACATCCACGTCGGCAGATAGAGTGGTTCGGCGAGGATTCCATCCTCGAAAGCGGGTGCGAGCCGGCAGGCGTCTGCGATCGTCATACGACCTGCGAAAAAGTGACGGCAAAAGTCCAGCCGTTGATGCTGTACTGCCCAGCGAAAAAACGTATGCACCTCCATCAATCCGTGCAAATAGACGACATCCTTCGTAAACGCCGAGCCTCCGGTCAGTGGTGCTCCTCGAAAGATCCGCATCGCGGAGCTAAAACTCTCGTTCTCCGTTTGTCCGGATTCGAGGAAGAATTTGAACACGTCGATAAAGTCGGCGCCCGACAATGCCTTGTCGATGCCGACAATGCGCAGGGCAATGCGTTGCATGCGATCGATATCGATTGCCCCGGTTATCAGTTCGGCGAATGTGGCCAGACCTTCCTGTGGTCCGGTCGTTCGAGGCGCACCGAGGCCCAGACTCCGCAGGTTGGTCTGGGCGTTGCCGTTCAAAGCAGTGAGACTGTGAACAAACGCCTCGTGTTGTAGAAGCTGTTCAACGTCGTACTTGGAAAAACAGGTGGCGTCGCGCAGCCGAATGCGGGTCGCACCTGCCGCGGCTTTGGACGCCATGTGGGGATCGACCACAACCGTGACGACTCCCGGTGGGAACACTTCGGCAAGCCGGTCCTCAAGCTCCTGCTGCACAACCCTGGCTGGAATGCAGTAGTCCTTTTCCTCCAGATGCGCCGCCGCCGCGAACTGACTGCTCTGATCGAGAAAATAATTTGCTGCTTCGAGATTGTTGACGCTGCCTTCCGACAGCACATCTCCCGGCAGACCATAGAGTTGGCGGCTGAATTGAAGCACGTCAGGGCGGCCGACGTGTTTCAGAAGCTCACAAAGAAGCAGATAGGATTCTGCAGTGCGGGCCAGGAACTCGGCGATCGGATCCGTCAGACAGTTGAGAGAGCGACAGGCATCCTCAAGACCGCGCGCCGACCCGTCAAGGTCATCAATCGGAGGGTACTCGACAACCGGTAGCGCCGGATTTCCGGCGTGCCAACCTGCAAGAAAAACCTCCATTGTTTCGGCCGGCCAGCTCAAGCGACTCAAGACCTTTATGTTTTTGGCAGAGTCGACGATCTGCGCGTCAGCCTTACGGTGTTGCTCGGTGATCAATGCGATGCGGGCCCGTCTGCGTTCATCGGTTTCGTTCTTTTTCGGCGCTATTGCATCTACCAGCGCGCTCGCGTGCCGCGAACGTCGACATGCACGAATGGACCATGCGCCGAGGTGCTTCCGTAAATTCCGATTCCGCCTATTCTCGGCCCGAAGTCTCCGCGTTGGGACATCGAGTTGATGAAACTCGCCAGCCATTCGGCGTCTTTTCGATCGACGCGTCCATCTTTGTTCAGGTCGTCCATTCTTCCGTCCGCAGGCGACTGGTCGATATAGAAGTCGGCAGCGCCGCCCCAGACGTGCCGGCTGTACTGAACATTGCCAATTGCCCGGTTGTAGAAGGGCGTCCGGTAGCCACTCATGATGACGAAGTCCGAAACGGCGTGTCCTTCGTGGTTGAGCGTCGCGAGAATGTTTTCGAGTTTCAGAACTAAGGATGCGCGTAACACCAGATATTTCGGATAGTCAGATTCCTGCTTGGCAAGAAACTCGCCCAGCGTAAAATTCGGTGAGACTTGCACGTTGCGGTTATCACGCGTCACCTCGACGAATCCCGCCGGCGGACGGTAGATGTCGAGACCACGCAGAGGGCTTGCCGGGTACTGGCCAATTCGGTACCCATTCAGCCTGCCATCCTTGCCAACCCGGCTTGCCGGTACCATCGTGAAAACATTGATCAGGCAGGTTTCACCTGTCGTGTCATTTGTGATCTTGAGTTCAGTCATTCCTGCAGAGGAGGGGGCTCGAAACTCGAGAGAGTCGTTCGGCGGAGGGCGTCCGTCGAAGGTCACAGTTGCACCACCGGCTCCGTCCAACAGTCCGACGCTGATGACACTGTCCGGCATCACGTAGACTGCGAAAACCGGGTAAGGAATGACCTGGCCATTGACCATCACCGGTACGGCAAGACGCGTAGAGTCCCAGGCTCCAGCAGAATTCACCGCGCTCAGGAGAGCAATCACGGTAACGATTCGCTTCAGATTTCTCATGTTTGCTGATCTCTTAGTGCCTGGACTATTTTTGCGTCTCTTTCGTAGACATCACGACGAAAGACGACATCGCCATCGTCCAGAGAGAATGCTTTGAAATAAACGAGATAGGTGGGCACAGGCTGCTTCAGGTAGATGGTTTGCGTTTCAGTGCTCTTGAGCAGTTTGTCGACGTTTTTGGCCTCCGTATGCCGTTCGCGGGAGAGCAACCAGTTGGCGAGCTCGCCGGGATGCTGAAGTCTGATGCAGCCTGAGCTGAACGTTCTTTCCGCTCGTGCAAAGAGTTCTCTGTTCGGCGTGTCGTGCAGATAGACGGCATTCGGATTCGGCAACATGAACTTGATGCGACCCAGGGCGTTGTTCGGTCCTGGCCGTTGCCTCAGCAGGTAGTTGAACGACCTTGGGGTGACCCCGCTCCAGTCAATCGCATCGACTGATACAAATGCGTCGCTGCCGTTCGGTTTCGCCTCAAATCCTTTTTGCGACTCGCCCGCGGCGTCAGTTTTCAACAAAGGCAACTTGTCCTTCGTGGCAATACTGTACGGAACGTTCCAGTATGGATTGAAGACCAGGTATTTCATCGTCTCGGTAAAGATGGGCGTTCGACGATACGGTCGTCCGACTATCACGTCCATCGACATGACAGGCTGGCCATCGTCGATAACGCGGAGGACAAATGCAGCGATATTGACGCGAATGTACGTCTCTGGAGTCTCTCGCGGCAGCCAGCGCCAACGCTCCAGATTGGCGTCAATACGATCGATCCAGGAGACGCGAGTCGCGTTTAACACTTCCAGGGTGTTGCCTCCGACAATCCCATCGGGCTCCAGTCCCGCAGAACGCTGGAAGGCAACGACTGCTTGTTTCAGTTCTTCATCGTACTGCGAGTCGTGATCGCCTGGACCGAGAAGCCGCTGCTTTAACATCAGTATTCGGTCGTTCGACTGTCCGGGCCGTAGCAGCGGCCCAGGCGCGATCTGGACAGAGGTTTCCTCGCCGAGCGAGACGATTTCCGCGCGTCGCTGAAGCAAGCGCCGGTATTCCTCGTCCGCTGGCCAGAGTTCATCCAGGACTTTGACCACAGACTGCTTTTTCCGGGTCGTTTC
>CAWUHY010000128.1:0-8509 GCA_963922215.1 uncultured Gammaproteobacteria bacterium
GGGGCATCGTCTCACGCTGTTTGTCGATGCCTGTTATCTCGTGCGCGCCCGGGCGGAGGGCCAACATCACGCAAGCGTTCGGCGGGACTACGATCGTGTGGCGACGCAACTCTCAGAGCTTGCAAAGCGCGGCCACGACATTCAGCTACATGTTCACCCACACTGGGTCGATACCGAGTTTGACGGTCAGCAGTGGTTGTTGGACACGAGCCGCTATCGCCTGACGGACTTCGATCAGGATGAGTTGGACGAGATTGTTGCCGACGGCACGGCAGTGCTGTCAGAGATCAGGGAAGACGCCGTGTTTGCATACCGCGCGGGAGGGTGGTGTATCCAGCCACCCCAGCCGATCCTGCACGCCCTGAAAAAGTCAGGAATCTGGTTGGACAGCACCGTCTACCGCGGCGGCTATTCCGAAGTAGAGAATCGCGGCTACGATTTTTCGGACGCCCCGGATCTGCCCTACTGGCGATTCAGCAGCGACCCCGTCGTGCCGGATGCGACCGGCGAGTTTCTGGAGATCCCGATCAGCGCGTGCAAGTACCAGGTTTCTGCTTTCTGGCAGCTCGTACTGAAGAAGCTGCATTCGACGGAGGCAGATCGGTCTTTCGGTGACGGAGGCGTCATGCGCGCATCCCTCGTGTACTACCTGCGCCGTTTGCTCAGCCCGACGTGGAGCCCGGTCAGCATCGACTCGGTCAAGGCCCGACTGCTGCGCCGCGTCTTCAAGCAGGCGGCAACGAAAAACCCGCCGCAGATCTTCAACGTGATGGGGCACCCGAAATCGGTGACGCCGAACGGAATCGGTGAAGTGGGGAAATTCCTTCACTCAGAGAAGCGCGGTCTCGAGCCAGCGACGATGCAGTCGTTCGCAGACCTTGTACCATCTCACAGGTGAAGATCTGCCGTTCCCGCAAAACGGGAACGGCAGTCCTTTGCGTTACCTAGTCGACGACGAGGTTGGTCGGCGGGTTCGGCTGCGGCGCGCCGTTCGTTTCGAAGGCACCGATATCGTATTCGGCACCATTCTGGCCATCGCCGTCTGCCGGACGCGTCGCCTCATCGGCATCAAACAGGATGCTGCCGGCGCCGGGGAAGCGCTGCTGGAACAGCGTGTCCAACTGTTCAAGCTGCGTCGAACCGGCATCAATTGCCGGGCTGCCGCTCGCAAGGCGGAAATTGCCTGACGCTGCGCTTAAGAACCCAGGATCGGCGACGAGGTTACCGCTACCGTTGGTCTGATTGTCCATCTGCGCGCTGCTCGACACGCTCACCGGGTTGTTCCAGACCAGCGGAATCGGGTTTCCGTTCTGCCAGAACAGGTTGTTGTCGATTGACGCGCTGTTGATCACGCTGTTCGACTCGAAGCGAATATGCGCGCTCGAAATGTTGTTGAAAATGTTGTTGTGAATGGTCAGCGTAAAGTTTTCGCGCCAGTTCTGATCGATGCCGTAGCCGGCGTCGCTGATGACGTTGTGTACGATGATCAGAGGCTGGCCGTCCTTATCGAGACCAATCGCCCGGCCGGTCTCGCCCGAAATGTCTCGAATGCGGTTACCGATCAGGTAGACCTCGTAACCTTCTTCGACGCGAATACCGGCCATGGCGTCGTAGATGTCATTCAACAGGAACCAGACGTTGGTCGGGCCACCGTCAGAACCGATGACGACGGCAGCGCCGTCTGAGCCACTGCTGAAGACGCCACAACCAGATCCGTCGTCGAAGCACCAGTTCTGGTTCGGCGGCGCCGCGCGGTAGGCGTACATCGTGTTCTGGCTGACGACGACGTCCTGCGCGTATTTCAGATCGACGGCGTTTTCGCGGTCGCTGTGCATGACGTTCCGGCCGATGTAGACGCGACGCGGCTCCGAACCCTGGCAGCCGTGACAGAACTGAATCGCGTCACCGCCGTTATGGTGGTAGTAGTTGTCGACAATCCAGATGTCCCGGCTGCTCTCGCCGAGGACCGTACCGTGTCTGTCGTCACCCTGGTTGTGGTCGATTTCGCTGTTTGCGAGGAGAATGTTATTACCCCAGAGCAAGATGGCGTTTTTCTCAGGTCCGTTTGCCACCTGAAGATCCCTGAGCGCGGCATTGGCCGCGCCGGCAGTCGGCGAACTACCGCCTCCGGTCACGCGCAGATAGGTACCCTGGAAGTTGATGCCCTCAACGACGAAGTACTGACCGCCAAAATCCATGCGATCGTCGTTGTTGAAAACCGGCCTGCCAGATCCCGTATCGATTCCGCGAAGAAATACCGGTGCGGACTGCGTGCCATTCAGCGTGTAGTACAAGCGGCCGTTGACCGTGTACGGACCACCGTGCACTTCGACGACAGCGCCCGCAGGCATCGAGGTCGGAATCGAACAACGCGGCTGCGACTCGGTGCCGTTGCCGGAGTCCGAGCAGCTTGAGCTCGTGTTGTCCACGTAGTGTGTGTAAGGACCGTTACCCGCATCCATGTAACCGGACTGGCCCGCGTACATGGTGTGCGATTCATTGATGCCGAATGCCGGCTGCGGAATGCCAACGGGTGCATCCCACTGTGCTGATACGTTGGTGGCCAGGCTTCCAAGAATTGCGATGGCCAGAATTCTAAAGTCTTTCATTGTGTCTAATCCTGTTGTGAGCTGGAGGAATCGCGTATGCATTGACGTGGTCGTCGTCTGGATCACGCGAGAGCTCGCTGCTCGTGTCGGCGCCCGCCCCGTAAATCAAGGCGGATCAGGCGTGTTGGGTCGAATCATACTCCTCTGCGACGACCTCGCAATATGTCGCGATTTTGCGACGTCACCAAGTGTGAACTGCCGCACAAAACCGGCAATTCCTGCTTCGTTTGCGCCTATTGCTGGCGGGAATTGCTGTCGCTGAATCGGCCAAAATCGGGCAAAATAGCGCATGTCGGGCGCGTTTCCTGCCTGACCAGTTTTTACATTTCCCGTTTTTTGGCACAGAGCACTGACGCTGGAGACCACCCCTTGAAGTCCATCGCCTGGAGCATCGCTCGAAACTCCGGAATGCTCGGCCTGTGGAGAAAACGGCACCGCGCTGCGATTCCGATTCTGACAGCGCACGGCGTGTGGTCGGACGATCGGCCCGGGAGCTGGACGCCGCTATGGAACAGGCATCGCGTCGAACAGCTCGAAACGGCGCTTCGTGTCTTACGAGAGCACTACGATTTTATTTCCCTCGATGATGCGATCGACATTCTGGAAGGACGCCAGGCGCCGCGAGAATACGCCATGGTCCTTACCTTCGACGACGGCTATCTCAACAACTATTCCCTGGCGCTGCCGGTACTCGAATCGCTGAATATTCCGGCGAGCTTTTTCGTCTGTCCCGGCATGATGGAGAACGGCAGGCGTTTCTGGATCGACCGGCTCGACTTCGCGATACAGCATCTGCCGGCCGGCGCCCGCTCCGTCGACGTTGCCGGTCAGACGATCGATCTCAATGCGACATCGCGCGAACAGCTCGCCGACGCATACCAGGCGCTCCGACGCAGGCTGAAGAGCAGTTTTCACGAGGACTTTGATGAACGCGTCGATGCACTCGCGGACGAACTCGAGTCGCGTGCCGGTTGTGCGCTGAATACATCGCAGCCGGACGACGACGTGTGGGCCGGAATCATGAACTGGTCGCAAACCGAGGACGCGCGACAGCGCAATACGCATATCGGCAGTCATACGACTGACCATGTCAGGCTCACGCTCGTCGACACTGAAGAAATCAAGCGACAGTTGACCGACTCGAAAGCGCGAATCGGTGACAGACTCGGCTCAGACTGTGTATCGATCGCCTATCCGAACGGCGACCATTCGGCCGCTGTCCGCCAACAGACTCGCGAGGCCGGCTACCGCTGCGGGCTAACCTGTGATGCCGGAATTAATCAAATTGGCGACGACCTCTTTGCCCTGAAACGAATCAATTTCCCGAGCGATACGTCTCCGGACAAGATACTCGGTATTGCGTCCGGGTTCCGCGCCGCAGTCGCAAGCGCTGGCCTATGAAGAGTTTCCAGTCTGTCGTGCTGCCTTCCGGGCAGACGTTCTCCATGAGGGGCTAATCGGATGGCGCTTCGTTTGTGTTTTGTGGCGCATAACGCGTCTGGTGCTCTGGCCGGTGACGCACGCGCGCACGCCGGCGGTATCGAGCGCCAGCAGGCCCTGATGGCGAACTGGCTCGCCAATCGTGGACACGCTGTGTCGATGATTTCGTGGGCTCCGGAAACTGCTGCCGCATCGGATTACGACGGGCCCGTCCGACAAATCCGGATGTGCAGAAAAAGCGGCGGCCTGCCGATCCTGCGATTTTTTCATCCCCGTTGGTCGAGTCTGATTCGCGCGCTGCGTGACGCCAACGCCGATATCTACTACTACAATTGCGGGGACGGCTGTCTTGGCCAACTGGCTATGTGGACAGCGCGCAACGACAGGAAGCTTGTGTATTCGGTCGCCAGTGACGTGGATTGCGAACCAACGTTTGCGAATCTCTCACGCGGCTACGACAGGTGGCTCTACCGCTACGGTTTGCTTCGCGCGACATCCATCGTGGTTCAAACGCGTAAGCAGGCGGCGCTGCTTACGCAGCACTTCGGACGCGACTCGACGGTTCTCGCGATGCCCAGCGACGGATGTGAAGCCGACAGCCCGCGCCTGAGCGCATCGGATCGTATCCTGTGGGTCGGACGAATCAGTCCGGAGAAACGGCCGCACTGGGTCCTGGAGCTCGCCAGGCGCTTCCCGAACCTGACCTTCGACGTTGTTGGTGATGCGAATCGCTCGTCGGATTACGCGAAAAACTTTTTCGATGAAGCAAAATCGGTCGCTAATGTCCAGCTGCACGGACGCGTGCCCTACTCCGAGATCAGTCAGTATTTCGCAAACGCGAGGCTGCTGTGCAGCACGTCCGTTTTCGAAGGATTCCCTAACGTGTTCCTAGAGGCATGGAGCATCGGGGTGCCGGTCGTTGCAACCTGCGACCCCGATTCGCTGATCCACGACAAGGGGCTCGGCGTATTCGGGCAGACGATAGACGAACTCGAGTCAGGAATCCGCCGGCTTCTCGACTCCGGTGGGGACTACGGTCGCGCAAGTGATCGCGCAAGGCAGTATTTTGAATCAAGGCATCGCACGGAGTCAGCCATGCAAGCATTCGAGAACCACTTCGCGATAGTGGCGGGATCAGGACAATGAAGGATCTGGCGACGTACGACATTCTTGGCGTTCCGGTTGCGTGCGTCTCCATGCAGGACGCGCTCGATTATTCGGTCGACGCCATCCGATCAGAAACTCCGGTCCACATTGGTGTCGTCAACGCTGCAAAGATTGTGAACATGTCAAAGGACGAGAACCTCAAGGAGGCGGTCCTCGCATCCGACGTCATTTTTGCCGATGGGATGTCGGTCGTCTGGGCGGGCAAGTTTCTCGGCGTGCCCATACGTGAACGCGTCACAGGAATCGACCTGATGTTTGGCCTGCTGGAAAGAGCTTCGGAGCAAGCCTTGCGAGTCTTTTTGCTCGGCGCGAAACAGAAAGTGGTGGAGGATGTCGCCAATCGCATCGCGCAAGACTATCCCGGAGCCGTCATCGCGGGCTTTCGCAACGGCTATTTTACGGACGAAGAAGCCGAGTCCGTGGCGAAGGAAATTGCCGATGCTGCACCGGACATCCTGTTTGTAGCAATCACCTCGCCGAAGAAAGAACAGTTTCTCGCCGAATGGGCACCGACAATCGGCGCAAAGGTATTCCACGGAGTCGGTGGTTCTTTCGACGTCTACGCCGGTGTCGTCACGCGAGCCCCGCAGTCCTGGCAGAAGCTTGGGCTGGAATGGCTCTACCGTTTGCTGCAGGAACCTCGCCGGATGTGGAAAAGATACTGCTACACGAATACCGTGTTTAGCTGGATGCTCATTCGCGAAAAAATCTCTCCATCGAAACCTACGGACCAGTAGCCTGTTGAAAAACGAAAAACAAAACCTGCTCTACATTCTGGCACCGAGCTACAGCGGATCGACGCTGCTGACCTACCTGCTCAGCCAGCATGCCGGCATCGCAACAATCGGCGAACTGAAAGCAACTCCAATGGGCGATGTGGACGAATATCTGTGCTCCTGCGGAACGCGGATCGTCGAGTGTCCGTTCTGGCTGCAGGTCAGAGAGGAATGTCGCGCGTTCGGAATGGAATTTGACGTCCACCACTTCGATACCGTCTTTAAATCCGATGAGAACGACTTCATACGCCGGCTGCTGCGTGCCGATGTGCGTGGGCCGCTGCTCGAAAGCGTCCGTTCGTTCTTTCTGGGTGCCTACCCCCGTGCAAAAAGCAATCTCGATGCCCGACTGGCAAGGAACGACACGCTCATCCGAGTGATTACCAACCTGCAGCAGGGCGTCTTTTTTCTCGATGGATCAAAGGATGCGGCCCGACTGCTGCACTTCGTCGAAAGCGAGCGATTCAACGTGAAAGTGATCCATTTGAGCCGCGACGGGCGCGCGGTTTCCGCGTCGATCGCGAAACATTCAAAAATCCCGTTTTTCGACGCGGCAAAGGTATGGGCAAGGAACATGCGCGGGATACGCAACATGCGTGCCCGGCTGAGCGACGACCAGGTCATCGATCTGCGCTACGAGGATTTCTGCCGCGAACCGGAACAAAAGCTGCGTGACATTTTCGGCTGGCTCGGTCTGGACCAGTCGGACGTTGATACGAACAATTTTCGAAACCAGGACAATCACATCCTCGGCAACTCGATGCGCTTGAGCGGAACCTCGAGCATCCAGTTCGACGAGAAATGGCGAAGCATCCTTTCCGAAGATGAGATACGTGCCTTCGACAATCGCTACGGCGGCATCAACCAAAGCTTTGGCTACGGACGGTAGTCAATATGGCCAGGGACAAAGCAGGTCGTGACCGTATAGGGATCAATACGCTCGCGATCTGGGCGGGACAGCTCATCGTCATCATCACGGGATTCGTCATCCCTCGATTGATCGATACGTCTCTCAGTCAGGCCGCTCTCGGTATCTGGGATTTCGGCTGGACCGCCGCTGCGTACTTCCGGCTGCTGGGACTCGGAATGGCAAGCGGACTGAATCGCTACGTCGCTCTGTATGGCGCCCAGGACCGGGAAGTCGATCTCGCGCGCGCCGTGTCGTCGACCTCCTTTATGCAGCTTGTTGTGTCGCTGTTGACGCTGGGCGTGGCCGTTGCATTTGGAGCTGTCGCCGCCGCGCTGTTCGCGAGTTCCGGTCCTGAGCTTTCGAATGCAGCCCGCTGGCTCGTCACTCTGCTTGGCGTCGGCATCGCAGTTCGAATGTATGGATGGACTGCGCGTGGAATTTTGACCGGAAACCACCTCTGGTCGCGCACCGTCATGATTACGGCGGCAGGCGACATCGTTCTCTTTGTGCTGATGGTCTGGGTACTTGCCTCCGGCGGTGGCCTGATTGATCTCGGCCTGTGCTACGCCGGGACCGCGCTTGGGACGGAAACGATCCGCCTCTACCAGGCGCGAAGGGTCCACGGGCGCCCGCTCCTGGAACGCTCCATGGTGGACTTCAAGATGCTGAAAAAGCTCTTTCGCTTCGGCGTCAAGAATAATGTCGTTGCACTGCCGCATCTGATCGTCATTACCGGCGTCAATTTTGTTCTCGCATCCGCCGCCGGTCCGGCCGCACTGGCAGTCTATTCGAGGCCACTTTCGCTCGCTCGCCACGCGCAAACGCTCGTGGCTAAATTCACGAACATTTTTACATCGACGACAGCGAGCTTGCAGGGAATGAAGAAAGACAGCGAGCTGCGAGCCTTTTATCTGCTCTCAACGCGTGCCGCATTCTCGATGACGCTGCCGCTACTGCTTTTCGTCGGTACGTTCGGCGACGTCATGGTCGATCTGTGGATGGGTCCCGACTACGTCGATGTCTGGCTGGCGCCTCTGATCTGCGCGGGCATGCTACTACCCTATACGGGTGCGCCAAGCCTTAAGACGCTGATTGGCTTGAACTATCACGGTCGGGTCGCCTTGTACGCCCTCGGTGCGGCGACTGTCCTGTTATCGATCGGCATTGCAGTTGGCTACATTATCGGCTGGACGCCCAGGGTTGCTGCCGCTGTCGCCGGGGTCAGCCTGTCGGCCAGTACCGGGATCCTGATGCCACTGTTCGCATGCCGCCGCCTGGAAGTCACATTCGGCGACTATCTGAAAGACGTCATTGCGAAACCAATGCTTCTGAATATTCCGTTCGCCGGCCTACTCATCGGATCGCGATTCTTGTATCCGAACATCAGCGTGATCGAATCCGCTGTTGTGTCAGCAATTGCAGGTACGGTGCTGCTGATTTTGTATTTGCGATTTCTCTTCGAGCCGCCGCTTCGAGAAAAGCTCGTTTCGACTCTGCTCCCCCGGCGCCGCGCCTGAAAGGATCATTGAGCCATGAAAGCCCTCCTCCTCCGCATCATTGCGCTGACCCTGCTGACGATCGCCTACGGGGTAACCTTACTCATCTCT
>CAWUHY010000129.1:0-8507 GCA_963922215.1 uncultured Gammaproteobacteria bacterium
GGGTCGGGGACAGCACTTCGCCATGATCAAACGCATTCTTCTCGGCGTCACACTGCTCATCCTGGTCTTCGCGATGTTCGTGTTTGCGGCGCGCAATTCGGGAACCGTCACAATCGATCTCGCATTCGCCGTTGTGAAACCTTCCATTCCCGTCGCTTTCACGTTGACTTTCGTTTTCGGCTGGCTGTTCGGCGTTGTCAGCATGGGCATCTATGCGTTGAAACTCATGAAGGAGCGCCGGGGCCTGCGTCGAACGCTGCGCGACACCGAGTCCGAAGTCAGTTCCTTGCGCAACCTGCCGCTGTCTGATGCCGACTGAATCGGCGTTTCTCCTCGCGGGGCTGTTCATCCTGCTCGGTGCCGCCGGGTGGGCGATGGGGCGTTTCGGAGAGCGCGACGTCCAGGACGCACCGCCGCCGCTGAACATCGACTACCTGAAGGGTCTGAATTTTCTCCTGAACGAGCAGACGGACCAGGCACTCGAACACTTCCTCGCGATGGTGCGAGTCGATGACAAGACCATCGAGACCCACTTCGCGCTTGGCAGTTTGTTCCGGCGCCGCGGCGAGGTGGATCGCGCCATTCGTATTCACCAGAACATCATTGCGCGTCCGGATCTTGCCGCTGACCAGAAGGACCAGGCGCTGTTTTCCCTCGCAAAGGATTATTTGCACGCCGGGCTACTGGACCGTGCCGAGAACATGTTCGCCAGGCTCGCGGAAGGTTCGCGTTACCAGGTGCAGGCGCTGGAAAACCTGACACGCATTTACGAGCAGGAAAAAGAGTGGCAGAAGGCGATCGAGGCCGGCCAGAAGCTCGAAACACTCGGCGGGCAGTCACTGGCGCTCGAAATTGCACACTACTACTGCGAACTGGCGGAAGCCGCTGCGGCGGAGAAGAATTACGCGGCCGCTCGGAGCTTCGTGAAAAAAGGGCAGACCGGACGTCCGCGGACACTGCGCGGCGCCCTGGTCCGTGCACACATCGCCCGGGACACCGACGATTACAAAACTGCTCTTAAGCTCTACAACAGGATTATTGAGGACAGTAATTACCTGATCGCGGAGGCGCTGCCGGAGATCGTGGCGATCTACGAACGCGAGGAGGCGACTGCCGACCTGGAAAAATCGCTCGAGGCGCTCCTGAAGAAGCAGCCGGAAATGAGCACGCTGATCGCCTATACCGCGATCATCAATGACATCAGCGGGATCAAGGCAATCGACCGCTGTGTCGAAGATTACGTGCGCAAGGAGCCGACGCTGGCCGAGTTTGTCGATGTGCAGCAGAGTCTCGGCGACAGTGCCGACGAGACTGCGTTTGACCGGATTCGCCGGGCGCTGAGCAAGATTGCGAAGTCGACGCCGCGCTACCAGTGCCAGGAATGCGGTTTCTCGAGTCAGCGTCTGCTCTGGCAGTGTCCGAGCTGTCGCAACTGGGAAACACAGCGGCCTGCGACCCGCGTCCAGTTCGACACCGTCCTGCAACACTCCATTAATCCGAGGCAATAGAATTCCAATCTTTTAAGGCCTTTCTCCACGGTTCGCCCGCATTCGCAGGCGGAACCGTTGGGGTGTGCGCACTACAGTTGTTTCGGCGTCGACGTGACGCGGATACCACTGGAGGGTGACATGAAAGCACTTATCGTACTGACCATCGCGCTGGTCCTGTCCCTGCCGCTTCTGGCAGTTGCAGGTCCCGTCAATATTAACAAGGCGGATGCAGAGACGATTGCAGAGGAATTGAAGGGGATCGGTTTCGCGAAGGCGCAGGCAATCGTGGAATACCGCCGGAAGCACGGCCCGTTCAAGAGTCCGGACGACCTGTCCCTGGTCAAGGGCATCGGAGAACGCACACTGGCGTCGATTCGGAAAGACGTGCTGGTCACTGATCCGAAGCCGCAGTAGTTTTCCTGTGAAGCAGTCCGGCGCTGACACCGGACTGCTTCACTATGAGTCATGTGACGAGGTCGATACCGTTCATGGAACGACTTGCTATCATGCCCGCCCCGACACAACGAATGGAGCAGGGCATTGAGTTCAGCAGTCAAAGCAGCAGTTTTCCCCGTCGCGGGCCGCGGAACGCGTTTCCTACCGGCAACGAAAGCGAGTCCGAAGGAGATGCTGCCGATCGTGGACAAGCCGCTGATCCAGTACGCGGTCGAAGAAGCGATCGAGGCGGGAGCGAAGAAGCTCGTATTCGTGACGGGAGCGTCCAAGCGCGCGATCGAAGATCATTTTGACGTCGACGCCGATCTGGAGCGTGCTCTCGACAAACCGGGCAAGGAAGACTTGCTGAAATCCGTACAGGACATCGTGCCACCGGATGTAGCCTGTATCTACATTCGCCAGGGCGAACCGCTTGGACTGGGTCACGCCGTGCTCTGCGCACGGCCGGCAATCGGTAACGAGCCATTCTATGTCCACCTGGCCGACGATCTCATCGCAAATGCGCCGGGCTGTCTCGCTCAAATGGGCCGCGAGTACGCGAAGTATGGCAACAGTATTGTTGCGGTCGAGGAGGTTCCTCCTGAAGACACGTCGAGCTACGGCATCGTGGCGATCGAAGAGTCCGATAACAAGCGCGTGACGAAAATCGTCGAGAAGCCAGCGCCGGAAGACGCTCCGTCAAATCTGGCCGTCGTCGGACGCTACCTGCTTGCGCCGGAGATTTTCGACAAGCTCGAAAAGACTGACAGGGGGGCGGGCGGTGAAATCCAGCTGACTGACGCAATCGCCGACTTGTTGAAAGATCGACCGGTTCACGCCTATTCCTTCGACGGTGAACGATTCGATTGCGGCAACAAGCTCGGCTACCTCAAGGCTACCGTCAGCTATGGTCTGCATCATCCCGAGACCGGCTCCGCCTTTCGCGCGCACTTGAGAAGCTTGCTGGAAGACGGCTAGCGAGCTCGCGTCAGGCGACAGACTTTAGTGTGCACAATTCACTGGACGCAGCGTTAAACGCGTCCTGAATACCTTCAGCCCGTGCCCGGACTTCATCGGACTGTCCGGATTTTGCGAGCGCCTCGAGATTCTTGCAGGTATTGGCCAGATCCATCGCGCCGACGCTCGCGCACGATGACTTCAGCGAATGCGCAAGTCGTGCGACGTCGTCCATCGCGCCCGCTTCAGACGCGTCAACCAGCTCTGCAATCAACGGCTCCGTGTGCTCGCAGAAGGTATCGATAATGCCGTCGAGCAAACCGTTGGCATTGCCGGGGTCCAGTGCTTCCAGTTGCGCCAGCACGGCCCTGTCAATCACTGAGCCTGCAATGTCGCCGGAAGAGGGTTGGTTTTCTGGTTGCATCGGCGGCTCCGCGATTGCTTTGGTGACTGGGGTCGGTGACGCAGCATCTTCCTCTCGGTCTGGCAACTTGTCCTTCCAGCGTTTGAGAGCGTCAATTATTTTGTCGCGGGTAAATGGTTTGCTGACAAAGTCGTCCATGCCTGCGTCGATGCATTTCTGACGGTCGTCGTGAAGTGCATTGGCTGTCAGAGCAATGATCGGCAGACGTGGAAGGGCCAGCTTCTCTTCGAGTTGTCGTCGCGTGCGTGTGGCGCCGTATCCATCGAGCACCGGCATTTGGCAGTCCATGAAGACAAGGTCGAAATTCTTCTCGGCCATTACCTGCAGTGCCATTTCGCCGTTCGTTGCCTCTGTCACATTGCACCCGAGGTCGCTCAGCGTCAGGCGCGCGACCATCATGTTAATCTCGATATCTTCGACGAGCAAAACGTCGAGATTCGCTCGGAAACTTTCGGGTGCCGGGGAGTGGACCGAGGTTAATTCGCGTTCGAGATCTGGAACTTCGCAGCGCACCAGGAGGCGTACCAGGCAGTCAAGCAGGACATTGCGGCGCACTGGCTTGGACACGTAGAGGTCAATGTTCGGGTTATTCGCGTGCTGGCTTCCGACTTCCGGGAGCGCCGAGCTAAGAAGGACAATCGCCGGCTTACCGTACAGGTCCTGATTCGCACGAATTTCTGTTGCGAATGTCGGCCCGTCTGTTCCGTGCATGCAGTAGTCGAGGAGAACGATGTCGAACGGCGTTTCACCGTTTTTCGCCATTCGAAGTATGTCGCCGGCTTCGGCAGCGTTCTCGGCGGTTGTTGCGTTGATGTTCCAGCTCATCACTTGGCGGGACAGCGTTTCCCGGTTCGTGGCGTTGTCGTCGACCACCAGCGCGTTGATCTCACTAAGTGCAGCAAGATCATCATCCTCAATCGATTTCGACTGCTCATCGTCGACCCGCAGCGGAATTTCGAACCAGAACGTCGAGCCCTTTCCAAGCTCGGAGTCGACACCGATCTCACCGTCCATGAGATCGACAAGCTGCTTGCAAATCGTCAACCCGAGGCCGGTACCGCCATATTCGCGAGTCGTCGAGACGTCCGCCTGGGCGAAGCTGTCGAAGATCGCTTCGATCTTGTCGGGGTGAATCCCAACGCCCGTATCGCTGACTTCGAATCGAAACCGGTCGCCGTTCGCGGCGCTCAAATGGCGCAGGCGAACTACGATCTCACCGTCGTTGGTGAATTTGATCGCATTACCGACCAGGTTCATGAGGATCTGCCGCAGGCGCGTTGCATCACCGCGAACGCGGGCCGGCATGTCCGGAGCAATGTCGCTGATTAGTTCGACACCTTGGTTGCGGGCGCGCGAGTAGAGCAGGTCCACGGTGCTTTCGACGATTTCGGGGACGTCCAGGTCGGAGTCTTCGATTGAGAGTTTGCCGGCTTCGATTTTCGAGAAATCGAGAATGTCGTTGATAACCGCGAGCAGGGCTTCACCTGACTGTTGGATCGTCTCGGTAAACTTGCGTTCCGTCCGATTCAGGTTACATCCAAGTAGCAGCTCGGACATTCCCAAGACGCCGTTCATCGGAGTCCGGATCTCGTGGCTCATTCTTGCGAGGAAGTCACTCTTGGCGCTGTTGGCCATCTCCGCGGCTTCCTTGGCTTCGTCCGCGGATTCCTTTGCCCGAATCGTTTCCTCCACGGCAGCTTTCAGTTTCTCATTCGCTGCGGAGAGCATGCGACCGCGCGAGTTGATCTGCTCGAGCATGTCGTTAAAGCCATTCATTAACGTGCCGAGCTCGTCCTTGCTGTTCGGGGTCGCTCGCAGCGAATAGTCCTGTTCTTCCGACACCCGGCGCATGAGTTCAGACAGGCGCATAATGGGCCTTGAGATAACTGCCTGCAGCCGAAGAGACAGAGCCCACGCGATCAGGATGGCAAGCAGGAAAGCCGCGGTCGTGACAAAAGCAATACGCTGGAGGACCGCGAGGAGTTCGTCGAGTGACGCACGGACGTAGAGGAACCCGATCAGTGCGTCGTCAAAATAGATTGGGCGCACGGCGTCAACGAAGCGCAGTCCGTGCGAGTGTTCGACCGGTTTGTTGTCGCGCAGGGCTTCGTCCACGATGTCCTTCGCATAGGCGATCGACGAATCGGTAGACGAGTTTTTGTCGGCGTCCGGCGTGTAACTCGCAAAGTGATATCCGGCGGCGTCAAACAGGTGTGCGTGGGTGACGATCGGGTCTGCAGCAAGGGAATCGAGTACCTGAGCAGCAAGGAATTTATCTTCAAAGGTCAGCGCGGCCGTTGTGTTCGTACCGATAACATCGGCGAGCGTTGCCACGTGGTTCACCGTACTTTCGCGGTAGTTGTAGGTTTCCGACGCGCCGAAGATCAATGATGAAAACAAGACCGTCGAAATTGCTGTCAGCAGCATGACGATAATCAGCTTGCGCGTGATTGGGAGGTTCGCGAAACGCCGGACTGACATTGCTACGTCCCCCTGCCGCTGACCGCCGCCGCAAGCTGCAACAGCTGACCACTGATGCGCAGTCCAGTCTCGGCATTCGCATCGAGGTTGATCTCGAAGCGGACCCGATCGCGTCTGACGAGCACCCGAACGATGCTGAGTTTGCCGGCGTAGCCGTCAGTCTCTGCGAACGTAAGAATCGGTTTACGCTCGACTGAGGCTGTCCACTCGGTGGGGTCTCGATCGGGGTCGTGACCAAGGTACAACACGTCGCAGGAAGTTGGGGCTTCCGCGGGCTCCTGGATTTGTTTCGCTTGCAGCGGGCGCCCTTGGACTGTCTGTTCCGCCAGTTTCGTGATAGCTGAATAAAAGCGCGGGTCGCCTGCGACACAGAAGCGAAGCGGGCTCGTATCAGATTCGAAGGACTCTGGAGGCCAGACCACGAATTTCGAAATCTTATGGACGACAGCGGCTTTGACCGTCGTCTCGGCAGTCGCATCCGCCGCCGCGTCCGGCATCTGCCAGAGCAATGTCGCGACGGCGAACAGGAAAAGACGCGTAAAAGTCATCTGAAGTAGTGCAGGACGACCTGGTTCAGAAATTCCAGCGCACTTCGAGATAGCCGTCTGGTTCGATCAGCACCGGAGCAAGATCAACAAGCTCTGACTGAAACTCAAGGTGATCATCCGCAAACAGATTGCGGCCGACGAGCGCGAAGTTCCACGACGCATTCGGTGTCCACGCGAGACGAATGTCGAGCGCCGTGTACGAGTCGACTGCCTGCTGCTGCAGGTCATCGACCCACCGTGCAATGAGGTCGAGCTCAACTTCCTGCGAGATGTTGGTCGACGATCGTAATGACACCTGGTGATCCGGGCTGTCTTCGACGATTTCGAGCGACGCAGTCTGCCCTGAGCCTGAATCCTGCTCCCGTGTGCGGATGTAGGTGTAGGCAAGCTGCAATCGCCAGGACTCCGACAGCTCCTGTGAGAGCCAGACTTCGGCACCTGTTGTGCTGAGGTCTGCACCATTGTCGACAAACAGCGGTGCTTCGACGTACGGTGCGCTCAGCACGCAGGCCGGATTGAGAGCAAGAATCTCGTCGTTTGGTGGACACAACGGGGCGCCTGCAGTCAGGCTGCGCAGCTTGTCGAATTCGTTATGGAAGAGCGCGAGATCAAAGATCGTCGATCCTCGGCGGACTCGAAAGCCGGCTTCGTAGGCCGTGATCTCTTCAGATTCCATTGACGGGTTTCCACGAACGGTTGCGACGAGCGGGACAGGGAGAGGCAGCTGCGGAAGACCGGGCGGAAACACACGCGTCACGATGCTGCCGTCGAGTTCGCCACGCGACGGCATGCGCACGGCATGCGATACAGAACCCCAGATCGTTGCCGATTCGCTCAGCGCGTAGGACATGCGCACGCTGGGCTCGATCTCGACGTCCGAATCGCTGAATGTGTTGTACTCGAATTTGCTGCCAAAGATCAGTCGAGCTCTGTCGTTGAGCAGGCTGACTTCGTCCTGAACGAAAGCGCTGACGAGATTCTGCGTACGTTCCGTCGGAGAGAAAGCAATTTGGAATGAGTTACCGATTTCATCTCGAGTTGTACGGTAGTTGAGGCCCCAGATCAGATTGTGTTTTTCGCCGATTGCCAGTCGGTGTTGCAGGTCGACTTCAAAAGTGTCGAGAGAGGCAAAAAACGTTGGTTCGTCCCGCTCGCTGCGATTCAAATAGCTTCGGATATTTAGCGAGCTTCCGTTTTCGAGTTCCGCGGACCATAACGCCATCAGAAAGCCGCCCGACAGATCGTTGTCGGCAGCCGTAATGATTTCGTAGGGTGGCGTGAGGCTGCGATCGTAGCGCCAGTCTCCCGATGAACCCGAATAGACTTCGCCGCTGATGGTCAGCGTCTTGCCGCCGTCTCCGTCCCAGTCGTAGCGACCACCCAGTCGAAACATGTCGGCGTCATCCGGGGCCGCATTTCCCGCGAGGTCGACGTTTCCGTTACGCTCGCTCAGTTTCGCGAAGACGCGGTAGGCGCGGCGGTCCGTCGCGCTGCCCCAGCGTAGCGTTGCCTCGTTGCCGTTCGAACCGCCGGACACTGCGAGCGTCTCGCCCTGCGTATCCGCAGCATGTTTGGTAATGATGTTGACGACACCGTTCACGGCATTTGAGCCCCACATCGTGGCCCCCGGTCCGCGGACGATTTCGATTCGTTCGATGCTGGAGAGATCCGTATCCTGGGCATCCCAGTAAACGCCAGACAGCAGCGGGTTGTAGATCGTCCGGCCGTCCATCAGGACCAGCAGTTTGTTCGCGAATCGTCCGTTCGCGCCCCGCGACGTAACCGCCCATTTGTTGGCGTCTATCTGCGCGACCTGCATGCCGGGCACGAGACGCAGCAGTTCGGGAATGCTGCGAGCACCGGATCGTCGAATGTCAGACTGCGACACGACATGCACGGCGGCAGGTGCCGTCCCGAGGTTTTCAGACTTGCGCGACAGGGTCGTGATTTCTGTATTGAGCAGCTCTTCGAGACTTAAGGACGCAAGGAGATCTGTGCTGTCATCGCCGCTTGCGCCGGCCGTCGCGCAGTGCGCGAGCGCTGCGAGTAGAAGAAGAGGGATTCTGCGGCGAACGATTGCGCTCGTGCGGTGTGGAGTGTCCATTGTCGTACCTTCGGTTCCTGCGAGTCCTGGTGGCTGCGATTACGTGCGCGCGCAGCAAATTCACCGGG
>CAWUHY010000130.1:0-8401 GCA_963922215.1 uncultured Gammaproteobacteria bacterium
GCAGCGACGCTCGGTGCCAGCGCGTCTGAGCTGGCTGCCGTCGAAGAAGATCTCGCGAGCGCGCGCTCCGCGACGGCAATCGAAGTGACCCTGAATCGCGCCGCCCAGCGCCTCGCGAGCGGACAGCTCGTCACGCCGCGCGGAAACAGCGCTCGGGATTTGTTCGCGGACGTACTCGCCCGTGATCCGAATAACATCGTCGCACGCCAGGGGCTCGCCTCCGTCGCGACCAAGCTCGCGATGAACGCGCGCGCCGACATTGATGCCGGCCGTCTCGATTCAGCCGAGCAGCTTTTGAAACAGGCCGCGACGATCGACGCGTCCAGCTCCGAACTCGAAGCATCGTGGCGAGCTCTCGAAGACGCGAAGAACGCCGCTGCTGCCGCCGAAGAGGCGTCGCGCATCGCGGCAGAGGAAGAAGCCGCCGCCGCGGCCGAAACACAGCGAATCGCCGAAGAACGCGCCGCTCGACCGGTTCCCGTATCCTCGCTGAACCGGACGCGCTACGTCGCTGCGAAGTATCCGCGCGCGGCAGAGCGCCGTGGTCTTGACGGCTGGGTCGACGTGATCTTCACGGTCGGCACGGATGGCAAAGTGAAGGACATCGAGGTCATGGGCTCAGAGCCCGGCGAAATCTTCGTCGACTCGGCAACCGACGCCGTCGCGCGCTGGGAGTTCGAACCGGTCGTGGAAGACGGCCAGGTCGTCGAAAAACGTGCCGTTGTCCGCCTGGGATTCGCGCTGGAATAGGCTCCTCGCCCGGTATTCCGGGCAGAAAATAATCCGGATTGGACAAATTGTTGACCGTGGGTCTATGCTTGCGCGATGACGGCCGACCCGCCAAAGACTCCACGCAAGCAGCAGCAGCGCAGTATCGTCACGCAACAGAAGCTGCTCGCGTCGGCCGTTGAGGCGTTTTCCGAGAGCGGTTTCAAAGGGACGTCGACCCGCGACATCGCCGAACGCGCCGGTGTCCACCACCCGCTGATTACCTATCACTTCAAGAACAAGGACACGCTCTGGCGCGCCGCCGTCAGCGCGATTTTTCGCGAATTCAATATCGCGCTGGTCAAGGCCTTGTCCGAGAAAGCCGACAGCAATCCGCGCGAGAGGGCGGCGGTTTTCATCCGCACCTATGTGAAATACGCGCACGCACAACCTGCGCTGCACAAGATTATCGTCCAGGAAGCCAGCCATCCCAGCGACCGGCTCTCGTGGCTCATCGACACACACCTTCGGCCGCTTTACGAGGAAGTGCGCAAACACCTCGTCGAATTGCAGTCGCTCGGCCTGGCACCGGCCGGCGATCCCGGGCTTTTGTTCCAGATGATTCGCGGTTGTGCGGGCGGCCTGCTCGCTCTCGCGCCGGAGATCAAGGCAACGAGCGGTATCGATTTCGATGCAGACGGTGAACTCGACCGCCTCGCGGAAATGATTATCGAGGTTTTCCTGCCGCCCGAGCGGGCCTGAGCTGTTTGCTGCCTCAGTGCAGCAGAGACTGAATCTCGGCAAGAATCGACAACGCGATCGCGGCCGGTCCTCGCCCGCCGATGTTTAAACCTGCCGGCCCGTGAAGTCGTGAGGCGAGGCGTTCGGCGTCGTCGCCGAGATCCTTTAAAAGCCGTTCTTTTCTCGCCGGTGGGCCGAGCAGTCCGATGTAGTTCATCTTCGATCGGGCGAGCTGACGAAGATATGCCCGGTCGCTCGCGAGGTGATGGCTCATGACGAGAGCGCGATCGTAGAGGTCGAAAGATACGGCGTCTTCGAGCGAATCAGCGGGTACGCAGTGCGCGTCGGTGCCGTCGGGAAGCGACTCGACGTAAGCCGGCCGGTGGTCGACGACCGTGCAGCGCCAGCCCAGTTCCGCGGCCATGCGCAACAGCGGAAAGACGTCGGGCCCGGCACCGAGGACAAGGAATCGTGGGGGCGGCTCGACGTACGCGAGTAGCAAGCAACGATCCGCATCGTCCGATGGCGTGTGCCGCGCCGAGCGCCGCAGCTCGCGAACAGTCTGCGCTGCGTTTTCAACATCGGACGTCAGTTCGAGTCCGAATGACTGAATCCGGCCTTCTTCGATGAGGGCCGAGACCCCGACGCTCTGACCCGACGGCGACACATCCGTCACCAGCACAGCGCCGGAATCGGACGCGAGCACTTCGGCGCAGGCGGCAAACGGAGCGTAGTCCTGATCCGGCGTCAGCGGCTGCAGGAGAATATCCAGCGCGCCCTCGCAGCCGATGCCCATCCCGAACAGTTCATCGTCCTCACCGCGGAAATCGTAGGTCGCGAGCGCCGCCTCACCGGTTGCAATCACATCGGCGGCGCGCAACGCTAGATCGCCTTCGAGGCATCCTCCGGACAACAGTCCGCGATACTGGCCGTCCACGCTGACGAGCAGGCGTTCGCCGAGCTTGCTGTAGGTCGAACCGGCGGTGTCGACGACCGTGGCAAGAACCAGCGGTTCGCCCCGCGCTCGATGCCGCTCAAAGAATTCGAGAAGTGGGTTCATTCGAAGCGCTGCGCTCGAATCTGGTCAACAAATTGAGAAACCGAATTAGGGTGCGACGCTTTCCGCATTTGGTCGCCGCGGATCGGACGCGCCGCGAAACACGCCGTCCTTGATCGCGACGGTCTGAACGCTGCCCATCGTCCCGAAATTGGCATTCACAGCGTGTCCGCGCTCTTTCAGAATACGAACCGTGTCCGGGCTGAAACCGGGCTCGAGCATCAGGAGGTCCGGCAACCACTGGTGATGCATGCGCGGAACGGCTGCGGCCGAGGCGATGTTCATGTCGTGATCGACGATATTGACGATGTGCTGCAGGACGGTCGTGATAATCCTGCTGCCGCCGGGGCTGCCCGTGGCAAACCAGGGTTTGTCGCCGTCGAAGACTATCGTCGGGGTCATTGAACTCAAAGGACGTTTCCCGGCGACGATCGAATTCGCCTCGCCGCCGAGCAGGCCGTAGCCGTTCGGCGTTCCGGGTTTCGCCGAAAAATCATCCATTTCGTTGTTGAGCAGGAAGCCGGCGCCCTCGACAGCAATCGCAGAACCGAAGGAAAAATTCAGCGTGTACGTATTGGAGACGACGTTCCCCGACGCGTCCATGACGGAATAGTGTGTCGTGTCAGGACTCTCGTGCGGCATCGGAGAGCCAGGGCTAACCGTTGCGGAGTCGGTTGCGATCAGCATGTCGATGCGCTTCGCGAGCGCGCGCCCGTATTCCTTACTCGTCAGCCAGTCCGACGGGACGTCATAGAAATCGGGATCGCCGAGATGCTTGCTGCGGTCCGCGTACGCGAGCCGCGCGGATTCCGCCATGAGATGCAGCGCATCGGCGCTGCCGTAACCCATGGCGGATACATCAAACTGTTCGAGTATGTTCAGCATCTGCAGAATATGGATTCCGCCGGAACTCGGCGGCGGCATCGTCACGATCTTGTGTCCGCGATAGTCACCGACGATGGGCTCGCGCCAGACTGGCTCGTAAGCCGCGAGCGCGGCCTCGTCGATCAGCCCGCCGTTCGCGTCCATCTCGTCTGCGATCAGGCGTGCTGTCTCGCCCTTGTAAAAGCCATCGGGACCGTCCTCGGCGATGCGACGCAAGGTCTTTGCAAGATCAGGCTGCCGAAAGACTTCGCCGGGCAGATAGACGCTGCCGTCCGCTTTGTAGAAATAACCACAGGCTGCATCGAAGCGACACATCCTGCCCTGGCGGCGGCTCAGGAGGCCGGACAGGTCGAACGTCATTTCGAAGCCCCCTTCCGCCAGCCGGATCGCGGGCTCGACGAGGCGTTCCCACGGCAGGCTGCCGTACTCCTGGTGTGCTGCCCAGAGGCCGGCGACGGTGCCTGGCACGCCAGCTGACAAGTGGCTGTAGCGGGCGCGTTCGTCGTCGACGTTACCCTCGACGTCGAGGAACATGTCGCGGTCTGCGCGTGGCGGCGCCATCTCGCGGTAGTCGAGGGCTGTCGACTTACCGGTCTCGCTGTCATAGATCACCATGAATCCACCGCCGCCGAGATTGCCCGCTCGCGGCAGCGTGACGGCGAGAGCGAATCCTGCCGTGACCGCCGCATCGACGGCATTGCCGCCTTCGGCGAGTACTTCAGCTGCGGCGCGCGTCGCGTGGAAGTTCTGCGTTGCGACAACCCCGTTGTCGCCGAAAACAGGATGCTTCAGCTGGTCATAGCGGATGATCGCGGATTCGTCCGCGACGGCGAGCGAGGAAACAGCGAGAAGCACTGGGAGAACGGAAAACCGCCGGCATCGATTCAACATGGTCGTTCCTATGGCAGTACAGCTTTGAAGACAAAGAAGAACAGTATAGCGAGGAATGCGCCCGCCGGAATTGTGACGACCCAGGACACGAAAATGCGCGACACGATTCGCAGGTCGATGGCCTCGATTCCGCGGGCCATGCCGACGCCGAGCACGGCGCCGACCAGCGTATGCCTCGTCGAGACCGGCATGCCGGTACCCGACGCGATCACGATTGTGGTGGCTGCCGCGAGCTCCGCAGCGAAACCGCGACTCGGCGTCAGGTGCGTGATGCTGTGACCGACAGTCTTAATCACACGAACTCCGAACGTCGCAAGACCGACGACGATTCCGCCACCGCCGAGCACAAGCACCCAGATCGGCAGGCTGGCCTGCGCCGAGACGGCGCCGGACTGGGCCGCAGCAATGACGGCCGCTACTGGGCCGATCGCGTTCGCGACATCATTCGAGCCGTGCGCGAAGGCCATGCCGCAGGCGGTCACGATCATCAGGACACCGAAGACACGCTCGACTGTTATGAAATGCTGTTCGCGTTGCGCGTCGGGGTCCTCATGAATGCGGCGAATGACAAATGCACCCGCGATCGCGACCAGACTCGCGACGCCGATCGCAATCAAATAAGCATCCACTGTCTCGAGATCGAGGCCGATGTGTTTCAGGCCTTTCAGAATCGTCACCAGCGTCATCGTGAATGCGGCGAGGAACATGTAGAACGGCACATAGCGCTTTGCACGCACGAGTGGATCGTCGTGACGCAGGATCAGGATCTGGACGGTCTGGTACAGCAGGTACGCGATGATTCCTGCGGTCAGCGGTGACGCGACCCAACTCATGACGATATTGCCAACCTTACCCCACTGAACGGCCTCGACGCCGATACCGACCGCTGCGAATCCAACGATCGCGCCGACGATCGAATGCGTGGTAGACACCGGCCAGCCGCGCCAGGATGCGACCAACAGCCAGGTGCCCGCCGCGAGCAGCGAAGCGAGCATGCCGTAAATCAGGAGTTCGGGCGTCCCCTCGAGCAGGCTCGAATCAACGATCCCCTTGCGTATCGTGGAGGTGACCGCACCGCCGGCCAGTACCGCCCCGAGGAATTCGAAGACGGCAGCGACGAGGATCGCCTGTTTGATCGTCAGTGCGCGTGAACCAACGGATGTCGCCATTGCATTGGCAACGTCGTTCGCGCCGATGCCCCACGCCATGAAAACGCCGAACAGGGCGGCGAGCGTAATGTAAACGAGTTGTGCTTCCATCTGGCGGCCTTGCAGGTGGTTGGACTTGTGCCCCGTCGGCTGTGTGCGTTGATTCAGCGGGAGAGCAGGAGTTCGAGACGACGGCCAACGCTGTCGGCGGCACGGCCGACTTCGCTGGTTCGTGTAATCACTTCGTAGAGGAGGACAATCGTGACCGGGTCGAGCGTGGACTCGATGCTGTGCAGGTGTGACTGCAGGACCAGTTGGCGATTGTCGATATCATTCTCGATTTCATCCAGCTTTCGAATCATCTGTTCGACGAGTTCTGCTTCCGAACCACCGAACGCCGCGGTGTACAGCTCGTCGAGTTCGTGAACGCTTTTCTTGGCCTGCTCGACCGCCGACACGTTGGTGTCCACGAAGGCAAGAAATTCTTCGACGATGGATTCGGGAACGTGCATTTCGCGAACGTGGACGACGCCGGAGACGGCTTTGGCCTTGTTGGCGATGCGGTCCTGCGCAAGGAGCAGGGCCAGCAGATCCTCACGGGGCACCGGCATGAACAGGCTGCGCGGCATGTTCAGGCGAATCTGGCGCTTGAGTTCGTCCGCTTCCTGTTCGAGCCGATCGATCTCGGCATGTTCGTCTGCCGCAACGCGCCAGTCAGCCGCGATGGCCGAGCCGAAGAAGACTTTCAGGTGGCTGGCACATTCACACACGACGGTCATGTGCTGTTCCAGCGGAACAACCGGAGACTTGCCGAAGATCGTTGCAATTGTGCTTGACATCACCCCTCTCCCGAAGCGCGTGACGGTGCGTCGCTCTTATTGCCCATTGCGGGGCGTCCGGCGACGATCTCAATATAGCATAGCGACGCCCCGGCAAGACCATCTCGGCGACGGTTTGCGGTGGCTCCCGTGCTAGACTCGGCGCCGTTTTAACGACCGGCAGGACGAACAGCAATGGCGAACTGGCTGATGAAGTCGGAACCCGATGCCTACAGCATCGACGACCTCGAACGCGACAAGCAGGAACCGTGGGACGGAATTCGCAACTACCAGGCGCGCAACATGATGCGCGACGACATGCAGGTCGGCGACCGCGTGTTTTTCTATCATTCGAACTGCAAGACACCGGGCATCGTCGGCATTGCGAGCGTGGCGAGCGAGCCCTACCCCGACCCGACCCAGTTCGATCCGGACTCCAATTACCATGATCCGAAGAGCGACCCGGACGATCCGCGCTGGATTCTCGTCGACGTCAGTTTCGAGCGACGCCTCGACCGAACGATTTCCTTGCAGGAGCTGAAAGAAGCCGACGGTCTTGACGGTTTCGTGCTCCTGCGGAAAGGCAATCGGCTGTCGATCATGCCGGTCTCCGACGAACACTGGGACCGCATCCTCGAGCTCGAATAGGGCAATGACGCGATGAAACGTCGGTCGAAATTGATTGCGGCGTCCAGCGTTCTGCTCGTCGTGCTGTGCCTGATCGTGCTGACGCCCGCATCCATCGTCGAGCCAGGCGAGCCACCGCGCATCGACGCGCCAGATCTTGACGCGTGGCTCGCCGAGCAGGAATCGAATCCGCCCTTCCCGCTCATCCCTGGAACGGAAAAGCGGATTCGCTGGCAGGTTCCCGGCGAGAAAACGAACATAGCGATCGTCTACCTGCACGGATTCTCCGCGACGCGCCAGGAAATCGCGCCAACCATCGACATCGTCGCCGACGCGCTTGGCGCCAACCTGTTCGAAACCCGCCTCAAGGGCCACGGACGTGAAGACGGTGCGCTCGTCGATGTGCGTGCGGAAGACTGGCTTGTCGACGGTCTCGAGGCACTGGAGATTGGCTCCCGGATCGGTGACCGTGTCGTACTGGTCGGGACATCGACCGGCGCCACGCTGGCAGCCGCGTTGGTCGACCATCCGTCGATGGCAAACGTGACCGAACTCGTCCTGATCTCGCCAAACTTCGGCATACGCGATCCGAAGTCCGAGGTTTTGTTGCTGCCCGGCGGGCCCCTTGCCGCGGAGCTCATGCTCGGCAGAATGCGTTCGTTTGAGACGCACAACGATGCGCACGCACGCTACTGGTCGTCGACGTATCCGACGCGCGCGATCGTCGAGGCGATGCGTCTCCTGCGACACGCCCGCAGCAAGCTGCCGCTGACGCTCGATGCGCGCCTGCTCACCATTCTTTCACCGGACGACAAGGTGATTTCCGCGGAGGCCGCTTTGGGCGTACACGACGAAGCGCGCGTGCCGCAAAAGACGCTGGTGGAAATGTTTAAAAATGACGATCCGAACGACCATGTTCTCGCCGGCGATATCCTGTCACCGTCGACTACTGAATCCGTCGCTTCGATGATTGTGGACTTTGTGCGAGCCACGGACGCGGAGGAGCAAGCGAATGAGCAATGACCTGCCTCTCGGTCGCGACGTCGACTACCCGACGGAGTACGCGCCGCATGTCCTCGCGCCGATTTCACGTGACGGCTCGCGCGCCGAGCTGGGCATTGATGGTGAACTTCCGTTTACCGGCGAAGACCTTTGGACAGCCTGGGAGCTGACCTGGTTGCAGTCAGACGCTCGACCGCAAATCGCGGCCGCAGAAATCATCGTTCCGGCCGACTCGCCGTCCATTGTCGAATCGAAGTCTCTGAAGCTCTATCTCAATTCCTTCGCGATGAGCTCATTCGAATGTCGCGACGCAGTCAGCGCTCGCATCTCTGCCGATCTGTCAGAGGCGGCAGGCGCAAAGGTTCGCGTACGCCTCTTTGACCGGCACGATAGTGACAATTTCTCGATCGTCGCGCCGTCCGCGGCTGTTTGCATCGATGATGAGACCGCAAACTTTTCCTGGGACGAAATCCTGACCGACCGGCTCGCGGTACGGGTCCCAGTCCAGGTGCCCCTTGATCGCG
>CAWUHY010000131.1:0-8370 GCA_963922215.1 uncultured Gammaproteobacteria bacterium
CGAGCCCGGCGCGGTTGCATACAGCGTGGGGCTGACGGCGGCGACGACCCGACCCTGGACCGCGATGTCGCGAACCAGGTCACCGCGCTGGACCGTCGCGAGGCGGACGCGCTCCATCGGCACGCTGATCGTCGCATTCGACCAGCGGGTCAGCCACGGGGCGACAAACCAGGCGATCGCAATGACCGCAGCGATCCCGATCCCGATCTTCAGATAGAGTGACTTCTTACCCGGAGGCTCCAGCCGGACGTCCTGCGCGGTTGGCTCTGCGATTTTCAGTGTTTTTCCCCTTAAACACGGATTATTCAGTCTTGTGTTGGCTTAGATGCGCGAACGGGGAAAAAGGTTGTACGGTCTTGTGCGGCGAAAGACTGTAGCGCTCTACTCCTGCTGTGCCGCCGGCCGCGAGTACTCGTCGATGACTGCTTCAATCGCGTCTCGGCAAACCCGGCAGAAAACATCCGTACGCGTGAACATCAGGCAGTTCTGTTCCGAGCGGTAGTAGCCTTTGGCCTGGTAGTTCGCGCCCTCAAACGCGCCGATCGCGTCCGCGTGCGGCGCCTCTTCGAACAGGTCGTCTGTGAACTCGCGCGTGTAGTTGAACAGCGCGTTCATGGTTTCTTCGGGCACGTTGTCGGCGCGAAGTTTCGCCCGCTTTTCCTGGACGGCGAGTGAATGCGCTTCGAATTCTGCTTTCGGCCAGGGCGTCGGAATCGGCGTATTTGGCGCGACGAGCTCGCCCCATTTCAGATTGTCCGGGTCGAGGAGTGCTGTGACGTTCGGTTCGTAAGGTTCGATGATGACGTCCGGTGCTTCGTACGCAACCGAGCTCGTGTAGTACTCGTCGGCGAGCCCCGCAAAATGGTGGCCGAACTCGTGGATGAACAGGTAAGTGGCCCACTCACTGTTCGCCGCTGCCGTGCTGAACAGTCCGTAGATGCCACCGCCGCCGTAGGTTTCGGTGTTGGTGAGAATCTCGATGAAGTCGTAGGGCGCGGAGGATGCGATGCGGCGCAGGGATTTGTTGTCGAAGGTCAGCACGTAGCGCTCCGAGCGGAATGCATCGTAAGTCGTCCCGATCGGCGTGTCGCGGAACGTCTCCGTCGACGGCCGGGAAACGCCGGACTCACTCGAGGCCGGCGCCAGCGCCCACACGTTGAAATCGCTGGCCCGTTCCTTGAACGGCGACGTGTTCAGTAGATCTGCAGTGAGTTCTTTTGCGCGTGCGATGAAGGCGTCGGTTTCATCTGCGGTGTAACCGTCGCCGAGCAGCAGCAGGTCGACCTTCATCGCGGGGTCGCCGCTTTCATGAATCGCGACGACCTCGTTGGCGTATGCCGCCGACTCGTGGTGAATGAGCACGTCATCCGGATCGACCGGCAATCGCCATACCTCGGAGAATGCGTTGTTGGCATCGCGCTTGCTGATGACGAGTTCGAACGCTTTCGACTGCGCGGGGAAGCGCACGGACTCGTGGAAGCTGCGGTTGATCCTGCGCGCTTCCCCGGTGGTTTCCCATTCGCCGTAGATGCTCGAAAAACTGCGCGACCAGGCGACATCGCCGCTGTCGGGGTCGACAATCTCGAAGAGATATTTCCCGCGACGGGTCACGTCCAGCGGCTGTTCGACATTGCCGGGAAAGGCCAGGGGCTCCAGGACAACCTGGTCGAGTGCGAACATTTCTTCCGCATGATTGCCGGAATGCACGTAATCGATGCGCATCGTGTTGCCCGCGAGGACCGGTCCCGCGGCGAGCAGCAAAAACAAGAAAGTCTTCATCAACGCGTCCCCCTGTCGTGTGGGCACATTAAAACGCAAGCCATACGGGATGTCTCTATACTCGGGCCTCCCTTGAGCGTGAGGTTTTTCGATGCGGCGCTGGCTGACCTTGCTGACCCTGATCGCAGCCGGCGAGATGGTTTTCGCGCTGCCGTTCCAGACGGCCCGCTTTTTTCGACCGACGCTGCTCGAGGCGTTTTCACTGACGAACACCCAGCTCGGCGATCTCTTCGCCGCCTACGGCATCACCGCGATGCTCTGCTACTTTCCCGGCGGCATGCTGGCCGACCGATTTTCTGCGCGCGGCCTCCTGACCGCGTCGCTTGCCGCAACCGCGGTCGGCGGGCTGGTCATGATGCAGTACCCGTCGCCTGAAAAAATGGCGCTGCTCTACGCGTTCTGGGGAATCACATCCATCCTGCTTCTCTGGGGCGCGCTGATCAAAGCGACGCGAGACTGGGGCGGACGACACGAACAGGGGCTTGCGTTCGGCATGCTCGATGCCGGTCGGGGATTGATGGCCGCGGGCGCTGCGTTTATTGCGCTGCGCGTCTTCACCGCGGCGCTCGGCACGAATGAACTCGACAATGCGAGCCGGCAGGCCGCGTTCGCCGACGTCATTCTGACCTATACCGTGTTGACGCTCGTCGTGGCGGTGCTGGCGTGGTTCCTGATTCCGCCGTCCGCGAGCAGCGTACGCTCGAATCCGCTGCAGGGCGCGAAAACGGTGTTGGGTCGACCCGTCCTCTGGGCGCAGGCGGGCATCGTCGTAGCCGCCTACTGCGGTTACAAAGGTGTCGACAACTATTCGCTGTACGCGAACCAGGTGTTGGGCTATTCCGAAGTCGAAGCGGCGGAGCTGTCCGCCTGGGGCGCCTACATCCGGCCGGCCGGCGCGCTGTTCGCCGGCTTCATGGCGGACCGCTTTTCGGCCAGTCGCGGCGCGTTGACGGCTTTTGCTGCGATGCTCATTGGCTATGTCGTCATCGCGATGTCCGCGCCGTCGTCGTCGCTCGCAATCGTCATCTTCGCGAATCTCTTCGTCACTTACTTCGCAGTTTGCGGCTTGCGCGCGATCTATTTCGCGCTGCTGGAGGAAAACAAGACGCCGGCGGCAGTGACCGGTGCCGCCACCGGGCTGGTTTCCGTCATCGGGTTTACGCCGGAGATTTTCTTTGCGCCGATCACCGGCCGGATCCTCGACGCGAATCCCGGACTTGTCGGTCATCAGCACTATTTCTGGTTCATGGCCGGTGTCGCCGTGCTCGGGCTTCTTGCAACCATTGTCCTGATCGTGCTGAATCGAACGCACAATCCGTGGCAGCGTCCGGAGGACGACGCCGCGACAGAGCAGGGCGCGTAGGCGGGAGGCAGCGATGGCAAAACGACTTTCGATCAAAGAGCAGTTCAGGCGCAACGCGGTCGCGCTCATCAGCCTGTTTGTCGCGATCAGCGGTTTGGGCTACAACACCTGGCGCAACGAAGAGAGCGAGCACAACCGCAACCAGCGTCTGGGCGCATTCGAGATGCTCGAAAAAATCGGTGAGTTCGAACAGGTTGTCTGGAACCTGCATTACGACAAGAGTGACTTCGGCGGTACCGGGCGGACGGGCTGGGCGCTCGTGCGAACGATCGACGACATCGCGGTCATTCTCGACCAGCCGATCCCGGACAAATCGAAAGCACTGCACGAGGCCTGGGAAAAACACTCGCCGGATCTTGGTCGATCGGACACGCCGAAAATCGGCAACGAGTCGGCGAGTATCGTGGAAATTCGCGAGGCGGTTGAGGAGCTGCGCTACGCGACGCGCATGCAGCTCCTCGCACTCGACTAAAGCTCGTCAAAGGCGAGCCGTTGGCCGCAACTACATCGTGAAGTCGTAACGCACGCCGAAGTGGATCGAGCGACCCGGCAACGGCGCGAGGTCCTTCAAGGGTGACGTATGACGGCGCGCATCCTCGTCGCCGAGATTCGTGCCCTTCAGGAAGAACAGGACGTCACTCGCCCGGTAGCTGACCTCTGCGTCGACCATCGTGAACGCCGCAGTCGGCAGTTCGTTGCTCGCGACGCGCGTATGCTCGCTGTGACGTGTTGCGGTCAGTTCCGCATCGAAACCGCCCGTCGTGTAGTGCAGGCCGGCGCCATATCGCGTCGGCGTGATACGCGGCAGGTAGTTGCCGTTATCTTCCTCGCCGTGGACGAAGTCGCCGAAGACTCGCACGTGCAGGTGCTGCGTGTTGGTTTCGACGATGTCGGTCAGGACTTCGCCTTCGAGGCCGTACAGCGACGCGTCGGTCTGGCGGAAATCGAACACCGGCAGCTCGTCGAGCTCGAGGCCCGTCGGCGACAAAACGATGTAGTCCGAGATGTCGTTGTTAAACGCAGTCACCGACCAGCGCAGCGGTCCGTTTTCGCCGCGCAGCGTCACATCGATATTCGTCGACAGTTCCTTGTCGAGTTCGCCGTTACCCAGAGCGACCGATCCGCGTTCGTAGCGGCTGACAGCGAGGTGCGGTCCGTCGGCGTAGAGCTCCGTCGCGTTCGGGTTTCTCTCCGTAATGGCGAGGTTTGCAGACAGGTCGAGGTTGTCGGCGAGGTTATAGATCGCGCCGAACGACGCACCAATTGCGGTACCTGAGTAGTCGTCCAACACATCGACAGAGATCGTCTGCCGCTCGATGCGTGCGCTGCCCTGTACGGCAAGCCGATCCGACAGCTGCCATTCCTGGAACGCGTACAGTGCAAGCTGATCGGTTTCGCTGGACGGAACGAAGGCTTCTTCACCCACGGCTTCCAGTTCAACGCGCTTGTGGTGCAGTCCCACGGTGCCGGAGAGGCGGTCCGTCGATTTCTGAAGCAGGTCGATAAACAGATCCGAGCCTGTCGTCTCGTAGGTTGTCCCGACTTCTTCACCTTCGAACTCGATGTGCTTGTAGTCGTTGCTCGCGAACTTCAGGCGAACGGATTCAAAGACCCAGTCGAGCTCTTTCTGGCCGCGGACGTCGAAGCGCTGCTGCTCCATGTCGATGCTGATGATCTCTTCTTCTTCTTCCGCGCCGCCTTCTTCTTCCTCGTGCTCGTGGCCTCCCGGAATACCGTAGTTGGTCTCGTAGTCGGTGAATGAAATGCCGAGGAAATCAGAACCTTCGCCGAACACGGAGAAACCGAGTGCAAACGAGTCAGTTTCGCTCGCGGAGTTTTCGAGGGTGAGTTCCGGTTCTCCGTCGAGCTCACCTTCGAGAGTCCGAAGAATTTCCGACTCTGCAAAGCCCGGGATTTCCACGTCGTCCGTCTCCCGGGTCATGAAATCGATATGCCCTGCAAATCGGTCGGTTCCGAAATCGAGCGCGCCCGCGCCTTTTTCGGCGCCGAGTGCGCTGTCGACGTTGAACGCGAGGCTGCCGCTCAAGGTATCTTCGAGCGGTGCTTCATGGATGCGTGAGTCGACGACGTTGACGAGGCCGCCGGCAGCGCCGCTGCCGTAGATCAGGGTTGCGGGCCCGCGAACGATCTCGACGCGCTTGGCGATCAAAGAATCGACCGTTGTCGCGTGGTCCTCGGACAGTGCAGACGCGTCGAGTGCGTCGAGGCCGTTCGACAGAACGAGGACGCGCTCGCCGAACTGGCCGCGAATGACAGGACGGGAGGCGATGGGGCCGAAGTACGTCGCGCTGACGCCCGGCTGATCGGCAATCGTTTCACCGATGCTGGTTGATACGGCCCGGGTTAGCGCGTCGCCCGCGAGCACGGTGGCAGGCTGGGCAAGGGCTTCGACGGTGCGTCCGAGAGGCAGCGCCGAAACGACGACCTCTTCGATCTGGTGGTGTTCGTCGTCTTCGTTTGCAACGACGGTAGCGGGTAACAGGCTCACGCCCGCGAGGGCGGCCAGATGTGTTCTCTTGAAGATCACGAAATCTCTCCTGAAAAAATCGAGTGCAGGGCGTTCGAACGCCCGGTTGATGCGCGGAAGCGCGAAAGCAGTCGATCAGGAGATAGGTGGTGCGCGGGCGTCGAAGCTCGCGGCTGTTTCGTCGGATGGCTCTTGTACCGTCCCGACGCCGTCGGGCTCTGCAGGTGGTTCGAAGGCAATTGCGGCGGCTGAGCGGGGTGCCGTGTCGCCGCCCTGGTCCAAGTGGACACAGGTCGCACAGCGTTCCGGCTGGTCCGCAATACCGTGTTCCAACGCGTGCACGGACGCCGACAGCTGGCCGAGCACAAGCAGCAGCAATGCCGCGAGTTGTGTGAGCCGATAGTTGTAGGTGCCGATCTGCATGCGTCTAAAGTGTTGTGTCCTGCGCCGGATCAATTCGCCGGGGCGATGGATTCTCTGTGATCTTTGACCGTTTTTCCAGCATCGGTTCCCGGCGCGTAGAGCCAGGTGACGGCTTCTTCCAGGGCGCCGCGCCATAACGCTTCGTTGTGCTCGCCGCCCTCGACGACGGTCAGCTGCGTCACCGCGCAGCCCGACTCGTTCAGTGTTTCGTGCATCCGCTCGGCCACATCGACCATGACCGGGTCTTCCTTGCCGCCGACGAGCAGGAAGAATCGCGTGTCGGGACAGCCGTCTTCGCCGAGCGAGTAGATGGACTCCGACCACCAGTACGACGGTGAAAAGAGGCCGACACGAGAGAACGTGTCAGCGTGACGAAAAGCCGCGTAGTGCGTAACCAACCCGCCCATCGACGAGCCGAGCATCGCCGTGTGTTCGCGACTGTCCAGGGTTCGGTAGCGTTCGTCGACGAAGGGTTTGACCGTGTCGACGATGAAATCGAGGTAAGCGTCGGCCTCGGCGTGGCCGTAGTCCTGGTGCTGCCACGGCGCCATCTCGCTCATGCGCAGTTCTTCGCCGTTGTCGACGCCAACCGCGATAAAGCCCTGCCCCGTCGATGCGTGGATTGCATCCAGCGTCTCGTCGACACCCCATTCCCCGGCGTAGGCGGTTTCCGCATCAAAGAGATTCTGGCCGTCGTGGAAATAGATCACCGGGTAGCGCTCGGTCCCGTCTTCGTAGCCCGGTGGCAGGTAGATTCGCAGCAGACGCTCGCGATCGAGTTCAGGTATCGTCAGCGGCTCTGTAATGACCACGCGCGACGGAGATGCCTCGTTCGAGCAGGCCGCGAGGACCGGCAGGAGCAGTGCTCCGAATACGCGATTGATCAGTCCCTGGATAGTCATGTCGTCAGAACAAACTGTTGAATGTCGATTTTACGATCTCGCGGAAGCCGCCTGCGTGCGCGGTGCGACCGTGCAGCTCGAGACGCGGGATGGGCAAAGTGTTGAGGGCAGGGCGGTGGATATTCAAGCGACCGACGACGCTGAGTTTCTGATGCTTGAAGCGCCGGGGCGCAAACTGCTCGTGCGTCTGTCTGCGGTGGTTGAGATGGAAATGCATGACGAGCCCTTCACTTATGGCGCGAGCTGAATGCCGACGATGATGGGATCGTGATCGGAAGAGCGCCAGGGCTCGCCGCCGTCAAACCACGCACTCTCGCGATTGTGCTCCGTGTCGTAGTCGAAGATGCGCGCCTCGTCGGCGTTGATGTGCCAGTCTTGCGCACCGCTGACCTGTGCATCGAGGCTGTCTGACGCAAACGCGTGATCGAGCGCGCCCGATTGCCCACGAAAGACGAAGGAGTAGCTTGTCGCTCCCTGCCGTGACTCGACGAGGTTGACGTAGCCGCGTTCGAGGATCGCTCGCGCCGGGTCTTCCTTGTAGTAAGCATTCAGGTCGCCGAGGATCAGGATGTCCGGGTCGCCGCTACCAGTCGGATCGCCGTTCAGCCAGTCGGCCATTGCTGCGGCTGCGGCCGCCCGGGTCGCATTGCAGTTGCCCTGGCCGTCGCCACGATCCGGGTCGCCGACGTCGTCACAGTCGGATCCTTTGGACTTCAGATGGTTAACGGCAACGGTCAGCCGCGCGCCGGACGGGTCGTCGAAGGTCTGCGCGAGCACCGGCCGATTCTTGTCGTCGTTGAAACGGGCGTCGACCGAGCCGTCCAGTACGGCGAAGTCGCCCGCCGGTGTCACGGCATCGGGCCGATAGATGATGCCAACCTTGATCGCATCGTCACCCAGCGTGCCGGCGTCGATGTACGCGTAGTCTTCGCCGGCTGAGTTGACGGCAGATACAAGCGCCGACAGCGACTCGCTGGCGTTGTTCTCGAGCTCCATCAGGCCGACGATGTCAGCGTCCATTCCGACGAGCGTTGCAACCAGCTTGTCGCGCTGGCGGTCGAGCTCCGCTGCACTGTCGGCACCGCGGCATCGGCCGGTGCCGGACGGTCCGCAGATTTCGGCGCCGGTATCGACCGTCGTGAAGAAGTTCAGCACGTTCAGGCTTGCCACGCGCAGTGAGCCGCCCGGGTTGGGAGCTGCCGCTCGCGGATTCGTTGCCTCGAACGTGACATCGCCGACCGGCATCAGGCGGTAGGATTCCGTGCCGGATCCGCCGCTGCCGCGCGAATAGCGGATGACGCCGACGAGGTCGTTCACCGTGTCGCCGACACGCACGGGTGCGTTCGGATCGATATAGCTCGCCGGCCGCTCGCCCTCACCACGTCGACCGTCGTCCGGAATGCGGCGGCGTCGCG
>CAWUHY010000132.1:0-8353 GCA_963922215.1 uncultured Gammaproteobacteria bacterium
CCATACCCATTCCCAATAAACCACCGACTCGCCCCACCACTAAAAAGAACAGCCCACCAATCTGGAACGTGGCGACCATTTCGGAGCGGTATTCGAAAATTTCTCTGTAGGTGCTGTTGTAGACCGCCACATCTTTCGCAATGTCGTCCGGCGCCGGCGCAAACATTTTTTCCGTTTGCTCCCAGCTTTCGATTAGTGCGAGCTGGTCGTCTGTCAGTGTCTCGCCGGCCGCTTGCTGTTGTTCGAAAAACTCCGCGGCCTCCTGCAACTGAGTCGTCGCAACGCCGAATCCGTATGTCAGCAACGGTGCAATCGGCAGCCAGAACACTGCAATAATCATCAGCGTCTTTGGACGACAATTGCGAAAGAGATACATCAGCATCCCGGTGGCAGCGTAGCCGAACAAAATGTCGCCGAACCAGAGGAGCTGGCCGTGCAGGATACCAATCAAAAGAAGCCAGAAGCTGCGCCGATAGAAGACGCCGGTCGCCTTCACGCCTCGCTCGAATGCGCGTTCGGTCAGCAGTGCGATACCGGCTCCGTAGAGCATAGAAAAGATCGCGAGGAATTTCTGGTCGAACACGAGGTGCGTGAAATACCAGACTCCCATGTTCAACGGGTCGGTTCCGCCCATCGCCAGCGGGTTGGAATACGCCGCGAAAGGCATCGCAAACGCGTAGATGTTCATGACAAGAATTCCGAACACGGCGACACCGCGCAGCATGTCGATGGAATCGTAGCGCTCGTTAGCGGAAATTGGATCGATCGATGATACGGGTCTGGCCTGCGTCTCGGTCACCGCACTCTCCCCAAATCGACGGTGTATTTGCCGGAGCTCTGCCTTCGGCGCCCCTGTTGTTATTGCTCGACAAAGTCGCAGCGAGCTGTCAAGAATAACTCACAAAATGTGAATTGAACACCATGATTTTCCAAAGAATTAAAGCTTGGTTTTTCACGGAATTACGGAGATACTTTGCGCGGGCTAACTAATTGAAAGGAGGTGATCCATGTCTAGTGAGATGAATGGTGTCGGAAGAAAACCAGAGGGTCTTGACCGGACGATGGAGGCTTCCTGTCACGGTCATTGACGATCAGTTTTCTTCGACCTGTCTCACGAAAGGCCGCGCAATGCGCGGCCTTTCTTTTTGGGTTGGTTATTTCGATCAAAGTCTATTCGGTGTCTTCTGCAACCCGGTAGACTTTCGCATCGTAGACACGCGCGACATCGCACTGCATCTTCTCACCGAAGATCTCACCGTACTTCATCCAGTCGGCGTCGTTGCCATACTTGTCCCAGTCTTTTCCGAGCGACGAATAGTCGCGATAGGATTCGACGAGCTTGAAGTCCGGCGCCTCTCCGCCTCCGCCGTAGACCGGGAACATCGCCCAGCTGCCATTCGTGTATCCCTGTTCTCCCTGGTACTCGGCCCACGCAAAGAGTCCGTCCATCACGTCCGGCCAGTGTTCCGGTGATGAGACATTGCAGTCGCTAAAAGTCAGCACGAGATTCTCGGGAGGCGTATCGCCGCCGGGTGACTTGATTTCCATCGTCGCAAAATTCGAGTGCGTATCGCAGGTAACGACCTGTGCGATATCTGCTGACGCTTCGTTACCGCTCGCGGCCATCATGTCGCTGAACGAACCCATGGTCGTTCCATCTTTCCAGGCGCCAATCCAGCCAATTTCAAAAGTGTCCTTGCCGAAGTAGCTGGGTGTAACCGTCATTCCCGTGTAGTTGTTTACGCCTTTCTCATCCATCCACGCGGTCCACTTGGCCATCCCCGCCTCGAGATCCGCGCGTGTTTTTCCTTCGCGATAGTCGCAGGTCCATGTCTCGACGGGACTGAATTTCAGCGTCGACATGTCGATTCCTTCGTGATTATCAGCGACCGCTGTCGCGGACACAGCAATGCATGCTGCCGCGAGGCAGTGAGTGATTTTTTTCATTGTTATCCCCTTTTTTCTTGTTATCAGGACACGCTGTCCAGATGGTCAGTATAACCTGCCGGGGATTGTCGGGTTGCGTTCAGGCCAGGTAATGCTCCAGCAGCGTAAGGACGCTGTCGACCTCCTTGAGAGTGTTGTAGTGCACGGGCCCGAGCCTCAAGACTCCGCCGGACTCTGCCAGCCCGAGAACACGTACCAGCTCGATCGCATAGTTGTGGCCGTGCCAGGCGAACACGCCGTTGGCAGCAAGATGCTCGGCCATCTCTCGCGGCGCCCGGCGCGTGCTCGTTAGCGCGACCGTAGGCACGCGCTGCGACAGGTCACCTGTCACACCGTGGATTCGCACTGACGGAATGGATGTCAGCCCTTCGATCAGTCGACCAGCCAGCGAACGCTCGTAGTCAAACAGACAGTGCATTGCGGCATGGAGACGCTGCCGACGTCCGGAGAGGTGCCCGGCACGCGCCATGAATTCGTCTGCCATGCTGTCTCCGATCCAGTCGAAATACTCGATTGCTGCCAGCGTTCCCGCCGTCAACTCGAATGCCGGAGTCCCGAGTTCGAAACGGCCCGGCAGCAAAGCCAGCGCGGGTCGAATCTGCACCGCTTCGAGCGCCTCGAACCGCTCTCGTTTTCCCCAGAGCACACCCTGGTGCGGTCCGAAGAATTTGTAGGCGGAGCAGGCGAGAAAATCGCAGCCGATAGCCTGAACGTCGGTTGCAACGTGGGGGACCGACTGCACGCCGTCGACGTACGTCCACGCGCCGACCGCTGCCGCGATCTCGCACATTCGCGCTACATCGTGCAGCGTACCGGTCAGGTTGGACGCGCCTGACACGCAGACAAGCCGCGTTCGTTCGCCGACAAGGCTTTCGAGATCTGCCAGATCGAAGGTGCAGGACGCGGGATCAAACGAAAGCCGTTTGACGACCAGGCCATGCTCTTTCGCCATCCAGAGCCACGGTGCGATGTTCGCGTCGTGGTTCATTTCCGTGACGACGATCTCGTCACCCTCCTCCAGCAGAAACCCCAGGGACCGGGCTATCTGGAACGTTAGTGCGGTCATGCTCTGACCAAAGACGACGACCGGGTCGTCAGGTGCATTCAGAAAGTCGGCAACGGCCTCGCGCGCCGACCGCAGCAGCGCATCGACGGCCTGAGAAGTCCTGAAAGGGCCCTTCTGGTTGGCGCTCTTCTCGAGCATGCAGTGACGAACCGCGTCGGCGACGCGTTCCGGAATCTGCGTGCCGGCTGGATTGTCGAAGTAAATACTCGGCTGGCCGTCGTCCAGAGTGTGCAGCGACGGAAACTGCTCGCGTATCGCGTTGATGTCGTAAGCCACTGGCTTACTCGGCTTTGCCGCCCCACTTTTCGCGATGCGCGTCTTCTGCCTGCTGGCGTATTCGCGCGTGTCGTCGGTTGAGGTTCAGGGAGTCGGGATCACAGACCTCGGCCCGAATAACACCGAGATCGCTGGCGGCATCGAACAGGCTCGGATACCAGCGCTCCCAGTTAGGCAGGAGTTTCTCGACTTTATCGCGAAGAGACATACGCGAACTCTAGCCGAGGAGTATTGCCGAAACAATGACGGGAGTCAGTCTTCCACGAGTTCGTAAGCGACGATCCCGGCGACCAGGAGGAGTCCGCCAATCAGCAGATTGGGGCCGCTCAGGATTCCCGACAGACTGGCGATCGGTAATTCGGCCTGAACCAGGCGCCGCGCAGGCTCAAATTCGACAAAAACGCGAACCAGCTCTGTCAGCGGCCGGAACGCCAACGCGGCACCGACGACGACCGCGGTTGGCAATGCAAGCCGTTCCACCCAGAGCCTGCGTCGAATCCGTTTGACAATCGCGTCGCTGAAACCGTCGTCCGCTATCGGCTCGGACGCAAACAGCTGCGACAGCATTTCGTCGTCCCGATCTCTCATATGCTCAGCCATGTTGATGATGTTGGATGTCAAACTCGTCTCGTATTCTATCTTTGGCGCGGTGAATGATCGACTTCACGGTGCCAACGGGAAGACCGGTTGTGTCGCCGATCTCGCGATGCGATTGCCCGCAGGCATAAGACAGGATCATCACCGCCCGTTCCTGTTCGCTTAAAACCGCGAGAAATTTCTCAAGGTCGTTCAATTCGCCTTCCTTCGCCGTGTGGTGCCTGATGTCCTCGCGGGCAACCTTGGTCAGAACTTCGGCATAGCGATCGGATTTGCGTTTCGACTGAAGAAAGCTCGTGTACGCGATCTTCAGCAGCCAGCCGATGAATGAACCCTGTCCGGTGTAGGTTTGTATTTTCTTCCACGCGTGCATGAATACGTCCTGCGAAAGGTCGTCGGCCAGCGCCTCATCCCGCGTCAGCTTGCGCAGAAAATTGCGGATCTGAGACTGGTGCCGCCGAATCAGCTCGCCATAGGCGCGCGTGTCGTTCTGCGCCACCACCCTCGCCACAAGGAGCTGATCGTCGATACGCCTTCTCCCGCCAGCTCGACAGCGTCAGGTTTCTTTGGACCGCAGAAAATGCATGAGCAACAGCGCAATTCCGATCAGCACCGGGAAGGATGCGACGCCGGCCATGATCTGCGTGGCCTCATCGTCCGGGATTGCGAGCCCGAGTCCCAGAAATCCGCCGCCGATCGCAAGTGAGATCAATGCGCCGCGAAGATCCTTGTCCTTCGACCTGGCCGGTGGTGATCCCAGCTTTTCGATCACCTCGGGTGACAGCTCCTGCCCTTTTTCGATTGCAAGACGAATCGTGTCCTGCTGATCTCGCCGGGTCTTCGAACGGAAAACAATTGTCATTCCGATGATGGTGAAGATTCCGACAAATAAGACGATTCCAATCAGTTCGTCAGCCATGATGCCTCCAGCTTGTCATGAATTGCTTTTGTCACTCATAAGATGCCCCGCAGCCCCGCATTGGATGCAGAATCTCAAACAATAATGCATAAGCCGATTATTTCATTACTTTTCAATAACTTAAAGTAAAGTTCGCCAGACCCTGGCGCCGCCTCTGCGTCGTCCTGCAACCCGAATCCCGTCGAGTGGCGTTGGTAGTGGCATGCAGAACATCGATCCCCGCCACTTCCAGATCATCTCGCTCTCGCTCTTTTTAGGCTACGGCTCGCTGTGGCTCGACATCGGCGTCCAGCCGGTCCAGGCGATTGCGATCGTATCGACGGCTCTCTTTACCCAATGGGCCGCGAGCCGGCTGGCAGGATTGTCGCGCTTCGACTGCCTGAGCGCGATTATCAGCAGCCTGTCGCTCACGTTACTCCTAAGAACGGACTTATTGTCCGTTGCCATCGTCGCCGCGGCAGTCGCTATCCTGTCCAAATTCATCATTCGCTGGCGCGGCAAGCACGTCTTCAATCCGGCAAACCTTGCCATTGTCGTCTGTGTGCTTCTCTTCGATCGCGCCTGGATTTCCTCCGGGCAGTGGGGCAGCGCGACGCTTGCCGCTATCGTGATGATCGGCCTTGGCGTCATGGTTCTTGCCCGTGCGCGGCGTTTCGAAACCACCCTCGCCTTCCTCGGGCTTTACACATTGCTGCTTTTCGGACGCGCGCTCTGGCTGGGGGATCCGATCGCCATCCCTGTGCACCAACTCACGAACGGCGCACTGTTGATCTTCGCGTTCTTCATGATTTCGGATCCGCGCACGGCTCCGGACAGCGTGCTCGGTCGCACCGTTTTTGGTTGCTCGGTCGCCGTCGTTGCCTTCGTGCTGCAGTTCGGGCTCCACAAATCCGGAGCGCCGATCTTCGCGCTGGTCCTGTGTGCGCCGTTTACCCCTCTCATCGACTTAATGACACAAGGCGTCCGCTATCAATGGCGCCGCGAACACCTCTCGAAAGGAGCCTGATATGCGAATCCCTGTTTTTCTGTGCTCGGCACTGCTAACGCTCGCGCTGACCTCTACCGCGCAGGCCTTCTGCGGTTTCTACGTCGCAAAAGCCGACGCCGAGCTATTCAACGAAGCCTCCCAGGTCGTCCTTGTGCGCGACGGAAACCGCACGGTCATCACGATGGTGAACGACTTCAAAGGTGACGTGAGCGAGTTCGCTATGGTCGTGCCTGTCCCGACCTTTATCGAACGTGAACAGATCAATGTTGGCGAACAGGCCGTGATCGATCATCTTGACGCCTACACGTCACCGCGCCTCGTCGAGTATTTCGACCCGGACCCTTGCAGTCCCAGCGTGCTTAGGGAAATGGCGGCCGCGAAGTCATCCGACGCCGACCGTCGCGAACGACGCGATGCACTGGGTGTGACAATCGACGCGCAGTACGCCGTTGGCGAATACGACATTCTCATCCTGTCTGCGAAGGATAGTCAGGGGCTCGTCACCTGGTTGAACGAAAACGACTACCGTCTGCCGTCCGGTGCGTCGCGGGTAATCGGCAGCTACCTGAAGCAGGGGATGCGATTCTTCGTTGCTCGCGTCAATCTCGAGCGGCAAGCCAGCAGCGGGTTTGCAAATCTTCGACCGCTGCAAATCGCGTTTGAGTCGCCTAAATTCATGCTGCCGATTCGTCTCGGCACGCTGAACGCGAAAGGCAAGCAGGACATGCTCGTCTACACGCTGACGCGCACCGGGCGCGTGGAAACGAGCAACTACAGGACGATCCGACTACCAAGCAACGTGGAGTTGCCGGTGCACGTCAAGGACGAGTTTGGTGATTTCTACAAGGCCATGTTTGCCCGACAGGTGTCAGACGCGAATGATCGGGGCGTCTTCCTCGAGTACGCCTGGGACATGAGCTGGTGTGACCCCTGCGCGGCCGACCCTCTGTCCCGGGAAGAACTGCGCTCGCTCGGCGTATTCTGGCTGGACAACAACGATGCGAGGCGTCCGGCGCCCGGCGCAGAGAATGTTTTTGTCACACGCCTGCACGTGCGCTACGACGCCGAGCATTTTCCGGAGGATCTGATACTGACCGAAACCGGCGATCGTCAGAACTTCCAGGGGCGCTACATCCTGCGGCACCCGTTCAAGGGCAAGCCTTCCTGCGGCATTGATCCCGGATATCAGGCCGCGCTCGCAATGCGCTTCGAGGCCGAGGCGCAAACGCTCGCCAACCTGACCGGGTGGGACATCCAGGAGATCCGCAACAAGATGCCGGACTACACGGCCGCACCAAAGCCGGAGCCGTGGTGGAAGTCATTGTGGAATCGCGGCGGGAGCAGCAGCGGACGCTAGTCTTTTAGTGAAAAACTGCGTTTTTGCTCGCGCATTCTTAGCGGTAACGATCGAGGATGGTCTTCAGCTCGTCGGCAGACGGGCGAAGATCATCCATCGGAAGCTTCGCCAGCGGTACCTCGGTGTTACCCATGAGTTCGTGCATTTCCTGCCGATCCTCATCGATGTAAAGAAGACCCGTCGTGATTTCACCTGCGTTGAAGTGTTCGCGAAGATATTTGAATGCCGCTGCGCGACTGGACGGATCGTATTCGCTGTCGATTTTGCGTAGCACGATTCGGCTGCCATCGTGCAGTTCGATAGGCATTGCCTCGCCCTCGTCATACTGCGCACGAATCTCTTCGGCCGGCTCAACGTAGTCCATGTTCGTGACGTGATGATAGGCATTGCGGGTATGAGCGTAGCTTTTCGTCGAGCCTTCATGGTCGTTGAAAGTCACGCAGGGACTGATGACATCGACCAGCGCGAACCCGGGGTGAGCGAGCGCGCCCTTGATCAGCGGAATGAGCTGCTCCTTGTCGCCGGAAAAGCTGCGCGCAATGTAACTTGCACCCAGCGTCAGGGCGGTACTGACCGGGTCGATCGGCTCCTGCTGGTTCGGCAGGCCCTTCTTCGGTTTACTGCCGACATCTGCCGACGCGGAAAACTGGCCTTTAGTCAGCCCGTACACGCCGTTGTTCTCGATGATGTAACACATATTGAGATTGCGACGAATGGCGTGGATAAACTGGCCAACCCCGATTGACAAAGAGTCGCCGTCGCCCGAGACGCCGATATAGGTTAAATCGCGGTTCGCAACGTAGGCGCCGGTGGTCACTGACGGCATGCGGCCGTGCACGGAATTGAACCCGTGCGACTGGCTTGCGAAATACGCGGGTGTCTTTGACGAACAACCGATGCCGCTCATTTTCGCAAGTCGATGCGGCTCGATGTTCAGCTCGAAGACCGCCTCGATGATGGCAGCCGTGACGGAATCGTGGCCGCAGCCGGCGCACAGCGTCGAAATCGCTCCCTCATAATCCCGCGACGACAGGCCGAGCTTGTTTTTCGGCGCAGCGGGATGGGTGACTTTCGGTTTCGGTATATAGCTCATCGTCGGAAACTCACGCGGCCTGGCCTTTTGCTCGGGCATTCAGCACACCCTCGACAACAAATGCCGCGTTAATTGGAATGCCGTTATAGTGCAATAAGGGTTTCAGTTTC
>CAWUHY010000133.1:0-8315 GCA_963922215.1 uncultured Gammaproteobacteria bacterium
ATGTGCATCCTCCTCAATGCCCTTAGTCTATTCGCCGCGCGAGGGGTTCCGCAAAGCTGGACGTTAGAGCGCGTGTTGCGCACGCGAGGTACAGTATTTGCTGACACTGTGAGGAACAAACCTGTGCCGACAATCGAATTCAACAAGGAAGAAAGAAGCGCACTCGTGCAACGCATCCAGCTCTATTTCCGCGAGGAGCTCGAACAGGACATCGGCCAGTTTCCGGCGGAGTTTCTGCTCGATTTCTTCACGGAGGAAATCGGACCCTACTACTACAATCGCGGCCTCCTGGACGCGCAGGCCGTCGTCGACGAGCGCGTACAAACAATCGGTGATGCGATTTACGAGCTTGAGCAGCCGACGAACGCGCGGCGCTGAGTTCCTACGCCCGCTCGTCTTTCGGTGACGCGAGGCAGATGTGGGATGTGATGTTGTTGACGTTTGGCATTTCGCCGAGGACGTTCGCGTGAAAATGTTTGTAGGCGGCGAGATCCGCAACCTCGACGCGCAGGAGATACTCGATGGAGCCCGTGACGTTGTGGCACTCGCGAACTTCCGGTGCCGCGGCAACCGCACGTTCGAACGCAGCGGCTGATGCGTGGCTCTGGTTGCTCAATCCGACCGACACGAAGATCACGAATCCGCCGCCGAGCACACTGCGATCGAGGACGGCCCGGTAGCCGCGGATCAGGCCGGACTTCTCCATCGCCTGCACACGCCTGAGGCACGCTGACGGCGACAGGCCCACCTTCTCTGCAAGCTCGACGTTGCTGATGCGCGCATCCTGCTCGAGGCAACGCAATATCTTGGTATCAATTCTGTCCATTGCAGCTATTTATTGCTTAAGTGACTCGTATTCTCGCACGATTAGCGGAAATATTGCAGAACCACACAATTAGGATAGCGCCATTGCCAACCCTTTCCTGGAGACCGGAACATGCAATTGCGCCCGCTTGACGCGTACGACGTCACGACCGAACGAGGCTTCCTGTGCAAGCACGACACAGCGCGGGTCGCGCTGCCGGACAGCCTGTCGCACATCAAAAAACTTGCACTGTCTCTGCCCGCAAGGATCGTCGCAGGCCGGGTGCGACGGGATCTCGATTCGCTGCTTCCGGTGTCCGACGATGTGCTGGACGGCATCGCGGACGAAACGGTGCTTCGGGCGGCGCTCGTCCACTACAGCTTTTTAGGCCAGGCCTACGTCTGGGGCGAACCGTCCGCGCCCGCCGCGTTGCCCGCCGGGATCGCGCGGCCGCTGTGGCGACTGGCAGAGCGCATCGGCCAGCCACCGATCCTCACCTACACGCAGTACGTGCTCGACAACTGGTCGTGCATCGATGCGGACGGTGACATCGCGCTGGACAATCTCCTCATGCCGCAGCCGTTTCTCGCGGGACAGGATGAGGCCTGGTTCGTACTCATTCACGTGGGAATCGAGGCAGCCGCCGGCCGCATGCTTGCCCGGATTCCTGACGCTATCGAAGCAGCGAAGGACCACAACATCGACGCCCTGACGCAGGAGCTCGACGACATGCTGACGGTGTGGGACGCGATGCAGGAGATCTTCAATCGCATGCCGGAGCGCTGTGACCCCTATATCTATTTCGAGCGTGTGCGGCCGTGGATTCACGGCTGGAAAGACAATCCGTCATTGCCAAACGGCATCGTGTACGAGGGCGTCGACGCGACGGGCGGCAAGCCGCAGGCGTTCCGCGGACAAACGGGGTCACAGTCGTCGATCGTGCCAGTTATGGATGCTTTCTTAAGCGTCGGGCACAGCCAGGATCCGCTGCGCGGATTCCTGGACGAGCTGCATGCCTACCGTCTGCCGAAACACCGTGAGTTCATCGAGGACGTGCACGCTGCCAGCACGGTCCGCGACGTCGTTCGTACGGTGCAGGACCCATCGCTGACCGAAGCCTACAATGAATGCCTCGAGGCGCTGACCCGGTTCCGGACCCGCCATCTCGAGTACGCGGCAAGCTACATCGCGAAACAGTCGCGCGGGCACACGGGCAATACGCCGGATGTCGGCACCGGCGGTACGCCGTTCATGAAGTACCTGAAGAAACACCGGGACGAGGCGGACGCCCACCGGCTTTGAGATGAGGCCGGGCGCCGCTGCGCCCGGCCTGAATCGTCAGCGCGTCAGAACGACAGCTTGCCGCTGACGCCGAAGGTCACTCCGACATCCTGGTTGATCAGCACGGCCGTCTGGCCACCGAGATTCGTCTGTTCGAATTCGCGACGCTCATCGAGGATGTTGTCGGCGGAGAGATTGAACTCCAGGCGATCCGTTGGGAACCACTTGTAGACTACGCCTAAGCTGTGGAACGGTTTCTCGAAGGCATCGTCGTTGCCGGAAATACCACCGTAGAACACGCGCTCACCAAACACGTTGTAGTTGAGGAACGTGCTGTGCTTGCCGCTGACCGCGTCGTAGCCGAGCGTCAGGTTGGTCACGAATTGTGAGTGACCCGTCAGTCGACGCGTGGCGTTGGTCGGAGCGCCCGTGATGTCGGACGTATCGATTGTCAGCTCCGAATCCGACAGCGTCAGGTTGCCAGACAGGAAGAAGCCGCTGGCACCCAGTGTCTTCAGACCCTCGACCTCGACACCGTAGACTTCGCCCGCTTCCGCATTCGTAAACGTGAGCTGGATGTTGTCATCCGAGCCCGCCGTGCGGATACGTTCGATCGGGTTCTGGATGTCCTTGTAGAACGCAGACACCGTGAAGTTGTCGCCGTTCGAATAGTAGAACTCGGCGCGCGCTTCGAAGTTGTCGATCGGCGACGTCAGCAAGAGCTCGTTACCCGAGACACGAATAGCGAGCTCCGGATCGATGTAGACGACGTCGGAGATCTCGCGTAGGTCCGGCCGCACGACAGTCTCGCCATAGCTGAAGCGGAACTGGTAGTCATCCGCGCCAAGCAGGCCGGTACCCATGTAGGTCGCAGCCAGCGACATGTAGATGTCGTCTTCACGGATCGCGAGGCGCTGGTTCGGTTGTGCCAGACGGTCGATCAGGTTCTGGACCGAGTTGCCGCTGTAGTCGAGCAGATCGATGGGCAGCGTCGCCTGCTGGTAGTCCTCGTAACGCGCACCGGCGGTGAAGCGCCACTTGCTGAACTCCGCGTCGAACATCCCGTAGGCAGCGTTGACCTTCTGTGCCGCGATGTAGGACTCGGTCCCGAAGTTACTGCCGAGCGACAGGTCGAAACCGTTGTCCAGCGTCAGGCGTCCCGGCACGAGAACGTTGCCCGGACCGCCGGCGAGATTGTCTGAACTGACACCAACTGCATTCAGGTTGACGTTGTAACCGTAGTAGGAGCGCGACTTCTTGCTGCCCCACCAGCCGGTAGACAGCGTGACGTCCGCGCCGCCGATCTGAACCGGCAGGTGGAAGTTGCCGCCCCAGCTCGTCATCTCATCGTCGAGCTCGAGGAAGGAGTAGATACCGGCCGACGTCGACGCGAGCAACTGCGAGGACGCAACAGTGCCATCGTCGTTGATCACTGCTGAGCCAGAGAAATCCGTCGTCGGCAGGTCTGTTTCCGCCGTCGAGTCGGACCAGAACCAGTCGAACTCGATGTCTTCCAGGCTGACCGCTTCGAGCAGGCCGGTGATAACCGGAGTTTCGTAGAACGTGTGCTCACCGGACAGCTGGAACATGTCGAGCGAACGCTCTTCGTAGCGTGTCCGGAAAGAGCGCTTCTGGTCGCCTTCTTCCTGCGTGTTGTTCTGGTCGAAGCCGCGGGAAAACTCTGCCTGTGCCTCGTCGTTCTGCAGCTGGTAGTAGCTGCTCGCGAGTGAGTGGTCACCGAGCCAGTCGACGCCGAGATTCAAGGAAGCAGTCGTGCGCTCTTCGACAACCGTTCGGTCGATGTCGACAAACTGGGTTGCGGGATTGCCGATCGCCTCGCGACGCTGATTCTCGTTTCGGAATTTCTTGTTGTACGAGCCGTCGACGAGCACGCCAACACGCAGGTCTTCGCCGGGACCGAAGTACCAGGCGTTGCCGAGTGAGGCACGCGCGCCTGCGTCAGGGTCGTTCGACTCGTAGGCGCTACTGACGTCGGTCGGCAGGCTGTCGAGCAGCCCCTGGTGAATCGCCTGCGCCTCGGCGATGCTCGCCGTGCCGCTGAAGTTCAGCGTGTTGAAGATATTCGACACACTGATGTCGCCGGTGTACGCAGGAATCGCATTTGCAATTGTCTGCGGCAGGCGGCTGTCCGGCTGCGAAAACTGTAGTCCGGCGCTGTCGCCGTCGTTGTTGAACCCGGAGCTGATGCTGAGCGAGGCAACAAGGTCATCCGGCGTCGACTTTGTGCGGATGTCGATGGAACCGCCACCAAACGCAGCAGGCTGGTCCGGAGACGGCGACTTCTGGATCTTGATCGCGGCGACGATTGACGTCGGGAACAGATCCAGCGGAATCACGCTGCGGGTGAGATCCGGTGACGGCACTGCCGCACCGTTGATCTGGACGCTGGAATAGCGCTCGCCAAGCCCGCGGACATAAACGAACTTGCCGTCGATCACGGTCAGGCCAGGGACGCGTCGCAGAGCGGCCGCGATGTTGGAGTCGCCCGCACGGGACATCGCCTCGAAGCTCAGGTAATCCGCCGAGAACGGAACCTCCATACGTTCGTCGGTGAGCGCTGCCGCGCCACTCTTCAAGCGACCGACGGTGATGATCTCTTCAAGCTGCTCCTCGTCGCCCTGCTCCTGAGCGAACGCCTGGGGGAAGGCGCAGAGACTGCTCGCGGTTGCTGCAATCAGAAGTTTCGTTCTAGTCATGTTCATGTGCCCGGGTGTGTTTTGTCTCAGTGTTGAATACGGAGACGGGGCGCATTTGCGCCCCGGTCCGTCGGGTGGTTTTTGTCCGCCCTGTGTCGCATTACGGATCGAGCGGGGCGCTCAAGCCGACCGTCCAGCCCGCAAGCCAGTCGTCCGACGCATTCGCACCGCCGAGGTAGGTCGGTGTTTCGAAGAAGGACGCGAGGCCCGCAGCGTCGAAGAGCTGCGTGGACTGGTCGAAGACATCCGCATTCGTCGAATCCTGGATCGCAGCAGCCGTCAGGTAGCCGCGCGTTCCGACACCGCCTTCGATCAGGCTCGTGAACGGCAGGTTCGTGTCCTCGACGACGTTGTTGTCGTTCGGAGCAGTTGCGAGCCAGGCAGCAGTCGTGAAGCCGGCGTTGGTTGCATCCGGACCTTCCTTCGTCGCTTCAGAGCACGCGATGACGTTGCTAGCAGCAACAGACGTTCCGTCCTGCGCCGCGTCGATCGTCTGCGGTCCTTCCGAGTCGTCCAGCTCGACGCACTCGTTTGAAGACATGGTTGCTTCGTTCGACGTGACGATGGAGTTGTACATCTCGAAGTACGCGCCTTCGCGGAACAGCGGACCTTCTGAAGAACCCTTCGACGACGGATTGTTGCCCGCACCTTCGTCAACATTTGACGTGACGCAGGTCATGTTGGAGATCCAGAGCTTGGTCGTCGGTGTGATGCCGTCACCGCGGCCACCGCCCGTGTTGTCACCTTCGATGCAGCGGTTGCCGCCGGAGGTGTGCACGACGACGGCGTACTGGATAAAGCCGTTGTAGCCTTCGGAGTAGTCGATGGAGTCGTCGCCAACGTTGACGGCAACGATGTGGTCGAGGTTGACCGCGCCACCGAACATCTCGAAACCGTCATCGAGTGTCGTGTAGGTCTGTACGTAGCTGATCTCGGTGCCGGAGCCGACGCCGTTCAGTGTCAGAGCATTGAGCTCGTCACCGTCGACAACCTCGAAACCCGCGTGCTTGATAACAACGTAATTCAGGACGCCTGAGCTTTCGGCGTTGTTGTTACCGCCGTAGGTTGCCGGACGACCTTCTGCCGTGGCGTGACAGCCGTGGACGTTGTTGGAGGTCGGATCGAACTGGCTGCCGCCGGCAACGCCGTTGTTGCCGGTGACGGTGCCGTCGTGGCACTTGTTCGTGCGGCCGTTGCCGTTGATCTGGATACCGCCCCACAGGCCGCGGTCGCTTTCCGTGCCGATGCCCTGGATCGCGTCTTCGTCAGCCGTGAACGTGATCGGCTCGGCTGCGGTGCCTTCTGCAAAGATCTGCGAGCCGCGTGAGATGCGCACGTAGCTGTCGGCAGCGTTGAAGACCATTGTATTACCAGCGTCGATGATCAACGAGGTGCCTTCACCTTCCTGCGGGATGCGCTGTCCGGTTGCAGCCGCGTTTGCGTCAACGTCGTCGCCAATGAACAGCGAATCTTCGAAGATGTGCAGGCCACCGAAGTTCGGGAAGCGAATCGTTGAAACGGTGATCGGACGCGTGTCTGAGACGAAAGACGTGTCGTAGACGCAGTTCCCGTCAGCGTTCAGCGTTCCTTCGAACGTCTGCCCCGAATCCTGGTAGGACGCACAGGGGTTCGTCGTCGTGGTCGGGGTCGTCGTGGTGTTGCCCTGATTTGAGTTGTCGACGTTGGTCGGCGCCAGGGTAATGTCTCCACTGTCGCAAGCGGCGAGCGTTACAGCGGCAAGAAGGGCGGCAACGCGCTTGGAACGGTACATTTGGTTTCTCCAGAGTTGTTGGGGAGCCGGTTTGGCAGTTGGTTTGTTCGGGGCGCTTCCGAAATGCCGGGGTACGCCTCTTCAAGATGCCGCGTAGACTAGAGCCCAAATGTTGATGCAACATGACACGTGCGTTACGGAAGTGTGAACGAACTCAGAAAGGCCCGCGCACACTGAACGTTCGACCTTTTTCGAATCCAGGGTAGGAGCTGTCCATGCAAAGAATTGCGAGTCTTGTCTGTCTGGTTGCGATGTTTTTTCCCGCGCATGCGGACGCACAGTCGCTGTATGGCGGTGCCGGGATCGGTTCGGTCCAGATCGAAGACGATGGACCGGGCTATTTCGTCAGTGACTTCGCGTCAGCCTGGCGAGTGCATCTTGGCTATGAAGCAAACTCCGGTCTCGCTTTCGAAGGCGTGATTTTGAATTCCCGCATGACCGACCCTTCAAACGATACGACGGCGACGCGCGCCGACTTCAGCGGCTTTGCGCTGTACGCGGTCGGCTCAACGCCTACGAGCGAATACGGCCGCTTCGCAGCGAAACTGGGATTGTTCACCGGGCAGTTCAGAATCGAATCCGCAACGCGAAGTTTCGACGACAGGAAAAACGGCGCCGCTCTCGGTCTCGCCTACATCTTCGACTTCACGGACCAGGTCGCGCTGCGCGGCGATTTTGAAACCTACTTCTCGAGTGTTGAGACGCTGTCGAATGGCTCGATCAGTGTGCAGGTCCGGTTCGGGAATTAGCGCGATTCGCGCCTGCACGAGACGAAAACAACGGAATGGACTCGCATGAGGTTACTCATATTTTTCGCACTCCTGGGATTATCCGCGACTCTCGAGGCCGAAGACGTTTCGGCAATGGATCCGACTGACCACGCTATAAAAGCGCTTAAGGAAGGACTAACCTATCTCGACCCAAGCAACATGTTGGCGTGGGTTGAGCTGCCTCGATCAGCGAAGAAAGGTGATCGAATCTCACTCAAACTATCCCTTCAAAACGCACGGCAGAGCAACAACTTCAATCTGGCGTCGGTGGACCTTGACGTAAGTTTTCTGGACGGCTTTCGCGTTGTGTCGATTGCACCGTCGCCTGAAGCCATGGAGGACTCACTAGGTATGCTCACGATGGAGTATCCGATAACAATCGGGCCGGGTGAGACCGTGGATTTCGTTCTTGAGTTAGTCGCGATTAAGGCTGGCGTCTATGTTGGTGAGGTTAGTTTTTGGGACGGGGAAGAGTTCCTCTCCAGATACGTTCAATGCAAGATCGTCGAGTGAACTATGGAGTCAATTGGCCGCAGGTAGAGTCGTCGCATTAGCCAAGAATGAAACGAAGAATCTGAAAATTGAATAAGGAAATTAGCGCATCTTTCAAACCGACCGCTTTGATGCTGTTGCGAGCAAGTAACGCAAGCGAAAGAGCAAGGAATGCCGACTTGCGTTTTTATGGGACGCTCGCTGTCATTCCTCTTATCGCGCTGATCTATTTTTTGCTGAAAGGGCTACCGATCAACGCGGAGGTCTGGCTAGGACTGCCAGCGTGGTCAATCCTTCTTGCCGGTTTGATCATCCTGCCTGCCGGAGCCTTTCTGGTGATGCAAGCATTTCTATTCTGCATTCATTGGATGAGCCTCAGATCAACACCGATCTATGCGCAAGAGACTACGTTCAAGTTCGACGAGAATGGAATTGAGGTAACAACAGATGGCGCATCCACTAACTTGGATTGGAATGTG
>CAWUHY010000134.1:0-8313 GCA_963922215.1 uncultured Gammaproteobacteria bacterium
GTTGTACGCAACCGCGCCGGGTTCAATTACGCTCAACGTCGAGGCAGGCGAACAGGTTCTGGCCGGCCAGGTCGTCGCGAGCGTTTCCAGCCCGGAACTTGAAAGCCAGCTGGAACAGGCACGCTCCACGTTTGAACAGCGGCAGATGGAACTCGAGCGCCAGCGGATCGAGACCCGCCAGCAGGCGCTCGAAAAAACCAAGGAAGTCGACCTCGCCGAGGTCGCGCTCGTCGCCGCGGAACGCGAGAAGCGACGCGCCGACCAGGCGAACGAACGCGGCGTCATCCCGCGTATCGACTACGAAAAGGCGCAGGACGACCTGCGCAATGCGAAGCTCGCCTTCGATCATGCACAGGCCGACGCCGCACTCTTCAACGAACGCCTCGCGTTCGAGCTGAAAGCCAGCGAATTCGACGTCGACCGACAGCGGCTGCTGGTCGCAGACCTGCAGCGCCGCGTCGATGATCTCGCGATCAAGTCGCCGGTCAGCGGCATCGTCGGCGATCTCCTCGTCGACCAGAAGGCGGCCGTCTCGCGCGACACGCCGGTGATGGCGATCGTCGATCTCTCCCGCTTCGAGGTCGAGGCGGAGATTCCCGAAGGCTACGCGGACGACCTGTCGGTCGGCATGAACACCGAGATTTCGGTCGGCGGACGCAACTACAGCGGCCAGCTCGTCGCCGTATCGCCGGAGATCGTCAACAACGAGGTCAAGGCGCGGCTGCGCTTCACCGGCGACGACCAGCCCACGAACCTGCGCCAGAACCAGCGCCTGCAGGCCAGGGTTCTGCTCGCCGAATACGGCGACGTCCTGATGGTGCAGCGCGGACAGTTCCTCGACAGTGGCGCCGGTCGCGTCGCCTACGTCGTCAACGCCAACGGCATCGCCGAGCGGCGCCCGATCGAAACCGGCGCACGCAGCCTCGGCGCAGTCCAGATCCTGTCCGGCCTCGAGCCTGGAGAACAGATCATCATTTCCAACCTCGACTCATTCCGCAGCGCGGAAAGCGTTCGACTGACCAACTAAAAGCAGGGAGACAGCACATGCTGAAGATGGAAAACGTTTCGAAAATCTACCGCACGAGCACGGTGGAAACGCACGCTCTGCGGGAGTTCTCGCTGCGCGTGGATGAAGGCGAGTTTGTCTCCGTGACCGGCCCGTCCGGTTCCGGCAAGACGACGTTCCTCAATATCGCCGGCCTGCTGGAAGAACTGACGAGCGGCACCTACGAGCTGGACGGCCGCGACATCTCCAAGCTCAGCGACAAGGAGCGCTCGCGAGTCCGGAATGAAAAAATCGGCTTCATCTTCCAGAGCTTCAACCTGATTCCCGAGCTGGATATTTTCGACAACGTCGATGTGCCGCTGCGCTATCGCGGGTTGTCAGCAGCGGAACGCCGGAACCGTATCGAGGAATCACTCGAGATGGTCGGACTCGCGTCCCGCATGAAGCACCTGCCGGCCCAGCTATCTGGCGGACAGCAGCAGCGCGTGGCCATCGCCCGCGCGCTCGCCGGCGAACCGCGCTTCCTGCTCGCGGACGAACCGACCGGCAACCTCGACACGAACATGGCAGACAATGTCCTCGATCTCCTGTCGGAGATTAACGAGCGCGGTGTAACGATCATCATGGTGACCCACGAGCTGACGCTCGCCGACCGTGCGAAGCGCAACATCTTCGTCCGCGACGGCCAGGTCTCTGACGGACCGCCGGAATTCCTGAAAGCCGCGAACGCGTAAGGAGCCGACCATGTTTCGCTATTACCTGAAGCTCGGAATCTTAAGCATTCGCGCCAACCCGGCATTGAGCGCCCTGATGGTCGCCGCGATCGCCGTCGGCATCGGTGCGTGCATGACGATCCTGACGATCCAGCACATGATGGGATCGAATCCCATCCCGGAGAAATCCGATCAGCTGCGGCACGTCCAGCTCGACAGCTGGAGTGATGCGAACCCGTACGCCGACGGACAGTATCCGCCGATCCAGCTCACCTACACCGACGCCCGCAATCTGCTGAGTGCGGCCGAGGCGCCGCGCCAGATTGCGACGTTCAAGTCCAACCGGGTCATCGAACCGACCGATCCGGACGAGCTGCCGTTTTCGATCGACGGCCGTGCAACGTCAGGCGACTTCTTCGAGATGTTCAACGTGCCTTTCCAGTACGGCTCCGGGTGGAGTCGCTCATCCGACACGGGTGAGGAGCTCGTCGCCGTCATCAGCGAGCCGCTGAACCAGCGCCTCTACGGCGGCGCGGATTCGACCGGCGAGACATTGCGCATGAACGGCAGAAACTTCCGGATCGTCGGCGTCATGGATACCTGGAATCCCGTCGTCAAGTTCTTCGACCTGAACAACAACGCGCACGAACCCGTCGAGGATGTCTACTTTCCGTTCTCGACCGCCGTCGCGAACGAGTTCAACAACTCGGGGAACACGAATTGCTGGAAACCGACCGACGGTGACGGCCGGGAAGCATTTCTCAATTCGGAGTGCATCTGGATCCAGTTCTGGGTGGAAATTCCCGACAGCGCGACGGAAGCGCGATACCTGAACTTCCTCAACGCCTACGCCGAGCAGCAAAAAGAACTCGGCCGCTTCCCGCGACCGATCGACAACCGGCTGCCGGACGTCGAGGCGTGGATGGATCTTAACGAGGTCGTCGACGACGACGTCGGCGTGCTCCTGGGCCTCGCTGTCCTGTTCCTGATCGTCTGCCTGCTCAATACGATCGGACTCCTGCTCGCGAAAGTCATGCGGCGGATGAAAGACATCAGCCTGCGTCGCGCACTCGGCGCGAGCAAGTCGAGCATCTTTCTGCAGTACATCGTCGAGGCCGGCCTGATCGGCGTCGCCGGCGGGCTGCTCGGAATCGTGACGACCTGGTTCGGGCTGCTCGGCATCCGCAATCTTTTCAGCCGCTTCGATTTCGTCCAGCGCCTGACGCAGATGGACTGGACGATGATCAGTGTTGCGATCGTGCTGTCGATCATCTCGGCGCTCGCCGCGGCCCTCTACCCGACCTGGCGCGCCTGCCAGGTGACGCCAGCCAGCCAGCTGCGCATTCAATAGGAGTGACTCGAATGGAATTTGGACCGATTACACGCGCGCTCCTCCGACATAAGGGCGGCGCCTTCCTGATCGCTCTGCAGATCGCAGTGACGATGGCGATCATGGTGAATTCAATCGCGATCATCCAGGAGCGCTCGGCCAACATGGCGCGGCCGACCGGGCTGGACGAGGCAAATACGATCGCGATCGAAAGCCTGAGCTTCGCCGCCGACGCCGACCAGCGCGCAACCTACATCAACGACCTCGAACTCCTGCGCAACACGCCGGGCGTCGTCAATGCGATCGGCACGAATTCGTATCCGCTTCGCCAGGGCGGCTGGTCGATGGGACTGCAGACGGAGCCCGGCGAAGACATGGGCGGCGAAGGCGCGGCAATTTATTTCGGCGACCAGCACATGCTGGAAACCTTCGACGTTGCGCTGGTCGACGGCCGGAACTTCGACTTAAGCGAAGTCGTTTACAACGAACCGGGGCAGCATTCCTGGGAGCCCTATGGAATCATCACTGAAGCGCTCGCGAAGCGACTGTTTCCCGACGAGGACACCGTCGTTGGCAAGACCGTCTACATCAACCAGAACGAACCGGTCGAAATCGTCGGCGTGATCGATCAGCTGCAGGCCCCGTGGTCCGGCTGGGACGATCTCGAGCAAGTCTTCCTGTCGCCGATGATGCGTGCGGAAGGCTACGTGCGCTATGTGATTCGCGTCGAGCCCGGCATGGCGGAAAAGCTGCTCCCGGAACTGGAGCAGGCGATGGCCGAAGCTGACAAGACTCGCCTCATACTCCGCGCGTCAACGTTTGCGGAAGTCCGTGCCAATGCCTACACGGGCGATTCCGGGATGATCAGCATTCTGACCTTTGTCGTTATTCTGCTGACGGCGATCACCGGACTCGGAATCGTGGGCCTCGCGAGCTTCAACGTGTCTCGCCGCACGCGGCAGATCGGCATTCGCCGCGCACTGGGAGCGACTCGCCCCGCGATCATGCGTTACTTCATGCTGGAAAATTTCATTATCAGTTCGGCGGGCGTCATCGTCGGCGGCATGCTGGCGATCGGCCTGAATATCCTGATGGTGGAAAACTTCGACCTGACACCGATGGCCTGGTGGACCGTACCGCTCGCGATGCTCGTGCTGTGGATCGTCGGCCAGCTCGCCGTCGCCGGGCCGGCACGACGCGCGGCGGCCATTACGCCAGCGATCGCAACGCGGTCAGGCTGAAGAGACGCTGACGCGGTCCGGGTAAAACGCGACGTAGTTCGCAATCACCCGGACCTCGTCGTACGGCGTCTCGTAGGTCCACGCAACGTCCTTGCCGCCGCGCGCGAAGTAGGCGGCGTGGCCCTTGAACGGGCAGTAGGTCGTCGAGTCGCTGCGCTCCAATGTCTCGAGCCGGACATCTTCGCGCGGAAAATAGACGACCGGCGGATAGCCATTTTCCCGGAGCTCGAGACCGCGCTTTGAGCGCGCAATCTCCGTGTCGCCGTCGCGTACGACCCATTCGCCATCAGCGTCGCCGACCTCAACACTGTGATCGGGATCCTTCCTGTAGCCCGGTCCCTGCATCGGACGCTCCTCATTTATCAATCGCCGGAAATAAATTCCGGCGCGGCCCGGTCTGTCTTACCAGAACGGCGTTTGAATCCCCTGGGCGCGGCCGGGAACGTAACTCTCCCTTAAACTATCCCGGCCGCCCCGTTTTTTGTTCGTCTTTCCCCTATTCGAACACCTTGCCGGGATTCAATATTCCGCGCGGATCCAGCGCGGTTTTCAAGGTTCGCATCAGCGCGATTTCCTCAGGGTGACGCGACACGTCGAGATAGTCGCGCTTTTCTAGCCCTATCCCGTGTTCCGCCGACACCGATCCACGGTGCGGCTTCAGCGCCTCATAAACGATCTCCATCGCGCGATGCTGCGCATCGTGCTCCGTCGAGCCGATCGTCAACATGAAATGAATGTTGCTGTCGCCAAGGTGCCCGAACGTCGATCCGCGATAGGCGTCGCCGAATTCCGCTCGCAGCCCGGTATGCACGGCCCGCTGGTAGTCGTCTGCCGCGGGAATGGGCAAAGAAACGTCAAACGCCATCGCGGGCTTCAATGCATCCACGAGACCATCGATGTCGTCGCGGATCGCCCACAGTGCGTTTCGCTGTGCGCCACTCTGCGCGAACGTCGCGTCGCCGACCCAGCCGTTGGTGAACAAGTCCTCGAGCACCGCCTCAAAACGCGCGGCATCGGCGGACTGATCACCGCCACGGGCTTCGACGAGTATGTAGAACTCATGGCCTGCCGACAGCGGTGCGGCATGGACCTCGCGCTCGGCGACGACAAGATCGTAAAAGTCTTTCCAGAGCACTTCGAAAGCGCTTAAGGTTCCGCCCAGTGATGCGTCAAGATGGCGCAGGATCCGGATGACGTTGTCGTAGCCGTCGACCGCAAGCAGTGCCGTGTTCTGGCTGGGCATCGCGGCGCGCAGCCGCAGGACGGCGCGCGTGACGATTCCCAACGTACCCTCCGTTCCGACAAACAGCTGCTTGAGATCGTAGCCGGCATTGTTCTTCAGCATGCGATTCATGGACGACAGGACCGTGCCGTCCGCCGTCACCACCTCGAGACCGAGAACCTGCTCGCGCATCATGCCGTAGCGGATGACCGCGTTGCCGCCGGCGTTCGTTGAAATCGCACCGCCGATGGTCGCGCTGCCGCGCGCGCCGAAATCGAGAGCGAACTGCATGCCCTGTCGTTCCGCCTCGTCCTGCGCGCGCTGCAGGGGAACCCCCGCCTGGACGATCATCGTCGCACCGTCGGCATCGGTTTCCTCGATGGCGTTCATGCGCTCCAGAGACAGCATGATGTCGTTCGGTCGCGTCTCTGTCCCGTGGACAAGGTTGGTGTTCCCGCCCAGCGGAACAACAGTCTGACCGGTCGCATGACAGGCCGACAGGACGGCAGAAACCTCAGCCGTACTCTCCGGGCGCACGATCGCAAGTGCCTGCATGGGGTCGTTGCTGAGCCAGCTCGCCTGCCGACCGCTGACGTCCGATCCGGTCAGGACTGCTGATTCGCCGAGCATCTCGCGAAGATCGTCGACGATGGAAATTCGATGAGACGGGTCAGGCACGGGCGGTCGCTCCGCGGTACGCGTTCGTTTAGAATGCGCACAGGGATAAGGGATGCAATGAACTATGTCAACGCCGACGATTGACGACGTTGCCAGGACTGCCGGGGTCTCGATCAAGACGGTCTCCCGGGTCGTGAATAACGAACCGAACGTTCGCGAGTCTACTCGCGAGCGCGTTCAGCGTGTCATCGACGAACTCAACTACCGCCCGGACAAATCCGCTCGCAGCCTGAAGAGCGGTCGCTCCTACCTGATCGGTCTCGTGTATGACGACCCGGCGATCTACGACATCCCGAGCTCCGGCTATGTGATAAAAATTCAGGAAGGCGTCCTCACAGTCTGCAAGCAGTTCAACTACGAGATGGTGATCCATCCGTGCAATTACCGCGACCCGCGCATCGCGCAGGAACTCAAGGCACTGGTAAAAACGTCGCGCCTCGATGGTGTCGTCGTCGCGCCACCGCTTTCGGGCATGCCGGAAGTCATCGAAGCCTTCCGCAGCGTCAACTGTCCGATCATCAGTCTTTCGCCGGGGCCTCAGGTCACGGATATGGCGCGAGTCGAGACCAACGATCGTGGCGTTTGCCGGGACATGACCAACTACCTGATCGAGCTCGGCCATCGTCGCATCGCATTCATCGACGGACACGCCGACCACGACGCGCTCAAGCAACGCATCCTCGGCTACAAGGACGCGCTGGCCGAAAACGGCATCGAATACAATCCGGACTACGTCGAATACGGCGACAACTCCATCCGGGCCGGAGACGAGTGTTCGCACCGGCTGCTTAGCCGAAATCCGCGACCAACGGCAATCTTTGCCTGCAATGACGACATGGCTGCGGGCGCGCTGCGCACGGCGCAGCAGCGCGGCTATGTCATACCGGACGACCTGTCGATCGTCGGCTTCGACGATGTGCCGATTGCGCAACAGGTCTTCCCGACGTTGACGACGATCCGCCAGCCACTTGTTCGCATGGCGGCACTGGCGGCGGAACGCCTGATCAGCGGTGTCAGCTCAAAGCAGGAATCATCCGAATTGTTTTCAGTCGAAGCCGAAATCGTCGTGCGCTCGTCGACCGGACCGGCGCCGGCAGGCGCAGAGGATGACGCGCGTCGATCGGTGCACGCCACTTAAAGCGGGCCACTGGCGAGTGCTGATCAACGGACGCATAGGCCTTTTGGTCGCGTAATACTCGCGGAAATCAGCGAACGTATCTCGATACGCTCAGCGGCACGCGTCGCGCGACTGACGAGTTGACCCCGACGTGGGCGGTGTGAATAAATCAGAGCTTCCCAACTTGTATTTCCAGCCGGAGCCGATCCCGTGAGTGAAAACGACAAGAAAGAGCCCGAGGCCGACGCGGACAGCGCTTCTGAGGAACCGAAGCCGTCCAGCGGGCCGAAGTTCAATGAAGCGCCCGACCCGCTCGCCGGTGTGAAAAAAGCCGCGTCCAACGTCAATGCGAGCATGGAGGGCAAGACCGTCTCGATGCGAACTTACGTCGGTTCCATCATCGCCGTCATCGTGCTGATGATGCTGGCGAGGTGCGGCGGCTAATCGTCAACTCGGCTATGATCGGCGGGTCAAAATTTTCTGGATTCCCGCTGATGTCACTTGATTTCGCTAATCGCAAATTATTCGTCGCTATTGCGTTCGTCGCGACGCTCTCCGGCTGCGCCACCGGAACGACCGGTGGGCGTGCAGACACGTCGCTGACGGCCACCCCGGACGCGATGTGGCAGGACGGCGTGCGTGCCATTGAAACGGCGGAGGCCACGATCTCTCGCGGTGAGGAGCGTCTCGAGCTTGGCAGGTCGCAGATTCGCGACGGCGAGGCGAGGGTTCGCGTCGGCAACGCGACCGCGGCGATAACGCAGACCGAATACGAAGAGCGAGCAGCGGCCATCTCCTCAGACCCCGCCGGTAGAGAACAGGTGAGAGCACTCGCCGCCATCGGTAAACGCTGGGAAACGGCAATCGAGACGGTGAAGTCCGGCCAGAAGCTCATCGCCGAGGGCAACGCGAACATTCGTCGCGCCGAGGCGGAAATCGAGGAGGGTCAGGCTTTGCTCGCGACGGGCAGCGTCCTGATTCGCAATTCACATCGCGCACGTCTTGG
>CAWUHY010000135.1:0-8266 GCA_963922215.1 uncultured Gammaproteobacteria bacterium
CCCGGTCGGGCCACCCGGCTGCCGGCGCAACCGGACCTGCCCGTCCCGAACATGGGCTGGTGTGCATTGAAGCCAGAGAAAGTCCATCCACTGCTGGATGGGCTGGGGCCGGATAGCTACTGCTATTTCGTATTTATTTATTCGGCGACTTTCGAGATCTACACTATCGCGTCCGCAGAACATGCGCTGCCCTTTTCCGCAGTCGTCGCGCGAGACAATTTTGTCGCTGCCCAGTTTCATCCCGAGCGGTCCTCACGGGCCGGCGCGAAACTCCTCACCAACTTTTTGGCACTGTGACCCATGCGAATCATTCCGGCAATTGACCTTAAAGACGGTAGCTGCGTGCGCCTGTACAAAGGCGACTTCAACCAGACGCAGGAGTACAGCAAGAACCCGTCCGAAATCGCGGAGCGATTTAACGCGCTGGACGTCAGGGACCTGCACGTCGTCGATCTTGACGGCGCACGAACCGGCGATGGTTCAAATCGTGATGTTGTCGCAAAGATCATCGAGACGACATCTCTCGACGTACAGCTCGGCGGCGGCATCCGCACGGAGCAGCAGATTCGCGACTGGCTGTCTGCCGGCGTCAGCCGCTGCGTTATCGGCAGCGTCGCGATCGAAAACCCTGAGCTAACGGCAAACTGGCTGAGCGAGTTTGGCAGTGACAGCATTGTGCTGGCGCTGGACGTACGGCTCGACGAGGCCGGGACGCCGCGCCTGACCTCGCGCGGCTGGACGAAAGACATGGACTTGAGCCTGTTCGACTGCATCAATCGCTACATGGACAGCGGGCTTTCGCACGTGCTGTGTACCGACGTGGGACGTGACGGTGCGATGCTCGGCCCCAACCTCGCGCTCTATTCGGAAACGCTCGCCAGTTTTCCGTCGCTCAAGCTGCAGGCATCCGGCGGCGTTCGGCATATCGACGATCTTGTTGCCCTTCGGGACATCGGCGTTCCGGCTGCGATCACCGGCAAGGCGATGCTCGACGGAAAAATATCGGCTGAGGAGATTCGGACATTCCAGCAAAACGCATAATCCCCTGCCTCGACGTGCGCGACGGTGTCGTCGTCAAAGGTGTGCAGTTTCGCAATCATCGCGTCGTGGGCGACATTCTCGAATTGTCTGCTCGCTATCGAGAAGAAGGCGCAGATGAACTGGTATTTTACGACATCACCGCCAGCCCGGAGTCACGCAGCGTTGATCGTACCTGGGTATCGAAGGTTGCCGCACTGCTGGATATTCCCTTTTGCGTTGCGGGTGGCATTCGCTCGATCGCCGATGCGGAGGAGGTGTTGAACAAGGGCGCAGACAAGATCTCGATCAACAGCCCGGCGCTCGAGCGCCCCGAGTTGATTGGTGAGCTCGCGAAACGATTTGGCAGCCAGTGCGTCGTCCTCGGCGTCGACAGCCGCCAGGACGAGAGCGACTACGTCGTTTACCAGTACACCGGTGACCCCGACAAGACAACGGCGGCGAAGCGCCGAACGATTGACTGGGTCAGAGAGGCCGAGTCACGCGGCGCCGGCGAGATTGTCCTGAATTGTATGAACCAGGATGGTGTGCGAAAGGGTTATGACTGCGGGCAGCTCAAGCTGGTGCGCGATGCGGTCAGCTTGCCGCTGATCGCGTCCGGCGGCGCCGGCGCGCCGGAACATTTCGCGGAGGTTTTCGAATTCGCCAGAGTCGATGGCGCGCTCGCTGCGAGCGTCTTCCACAGCGGCGAGATCCCGATTCCGGAGCTCAAAGCCTTCCTCTCCCGCCAGTCCATCCACGTGAGACCGTCACCATGAGCGATCAATCTATCGCCTTTCTGAACACCCTGCAGGACGTTATTCGCGACCGAATGGCGAATCCGCAGCAAAAGAGCTACACCGCGAGCCTGGTCAGCGCGGGCCCGAAACGCATGGCCCAGAAAGTCGGTGAAGAAGGTGTCGAGGTCGCCCTGGCTGCTACATCAGGCTCGACTGATGAATTGCGAGCAGAGTCTGCAGACCTCATCTATCACCTGCTGGTGTTGCTGGCCGCGTCGGGCCTGAGCCTTGAAGAGGTTTGCGCGGAACTCAAACGACGCCATTCGGAATAGCTATCTCCGGCGCGATCTCACGCCGGTTGTATTCGGAACTCATAACGCGTCCATAAGCACCGGCATTGGCCACGAGAATCACATCGCCCTCCCGACTCGGTGGCAACAGGCGGTCGCTGCCCAGCCGATCGCCGGATTCGCAAATCGGCCCGACAACTGTGACAGTCTCGCTCGCCACCTCATCAATTCTGCTGAGATTGACGATTTCGTGATAGGCGCCGTATAGCGCCGGCCGGATCAGCGAATTCATACCCGTGCCGACACCGACATACTGCATGTCGCCCTTGCCCTTCGTCTGCGTCACATGCGTCAGTAGTACGCCCGATTCCGCGACAAGGTACCGCCCGGGCTCCATCCAGAGCGCATATTCCGGATACGCCTCTTTGATTTCGGCCAGCAACGTCGCCAGTGCGCCGATATCGAATGCGCAATCGCCTGGCTTTTCCGGAATGCCGATTCCACCGCCGAGATCGATCGCGCGGACAGTATCGAAGCGCTTCGCCGCGTCGACCAGTGTGGCCGCGACACTGCGCCAGTTTTCCGGATCGAGAATGCCGCTGCCGCTGTGGGCGTGAAGCCCAACGACGCTTGCCCCCGCTTTGTTGACGAGCGATTTCAATTCGTCCAGCTCAAACAACGGGACGCCGAATTTTGAATGCACGCCGGCAGTCTTGACGTGATCGTGGTGACCGCGGCCCTGCCCCGGGTCAAGGCGGACAAACAACTCAGCGCTGGCAAAAATCTCCGGCCACTCGAGAATCGGGAACAGGTTGTCCAGCGTCAGCTGCAGGCCACTCTCGACGGCCCACGCATATTCCTCGCGCGGGGCAAAATTTGGCGTAAACAGGATGCGCGACTGGTCGAGCTCAGGAATGACTGAATTCAGCCACTCGACCTCGCCGGGAGACACGCACTCAAAATCGACACCTTCCGCATCCAGCGCACGCAGAATATCTGCATTGAAGTTCGCCTTCATCGCATACAGCAATCGGTCGAGGCTTGGGATTTTTTTCAGCCCTGATGCCCGATCGCGAACCGTCTCGATGTCGTAAACGAACGCGTTGAGGCCCCGCTCGGACACCTCCATCAACTCGGTCGTCTTGTGCAACCACCACGGCTTGCTGCGCCGTTCGATGTCGGCCGCTGCTCCCGCATACAGCGCTTCCCAGCTCTGCCCGAAAACACTGGAGCCCTGCTGCTTGCCGATGATCGACGCGTGCAGCTTGCGTACGAGTCGCGTTCCCTGCTCGCGGTCGACGACGAAGCTCAAGTTCAGGTCGTTCGCCGCCTGGCTCATGAGATGAATTCGCTCCTCTTCGAAAACCTCCAGCGCCGGTGCGAGTCGCGGAAGAATCGTTCTAATCTTGCGGCCGACAAGGCTGACAGCGGTGCAGTCGTCGATCAGCCGCACCCGGCAGTGAGCGCTGAGACTCTCGACGAGCGCATCCAGTAGCTCAACTGTCAACAGCGAGCGTTCCGCATCGATAGACACGGTGACGTTGGTTTCGGACGTAGAGACCAGGTCGATCGAGAGATTGAGATCACTGAAAATCGCAAATGCCCGCGCCAGGAAGCCAACCTCATGCCACATACCGACGCTGTCCATGCTGATCAGCGTGACACCGTCGCGGTAGCAGATTCCTTTAACATGCGGCGCGCTTTCGTCAATCGCGGGCGCAACGCAGGTTCCCGCAAGTTCCGGACGATTCGTGCAGCGAATAAATAATGGAATGCCAGCGCGCCGCAGCGGGGACAGGCACCTCGGATGCAGGACGGCGCTGCCGGCCGATGCCAGTTCCTGTGCCTCGTCGAAGCGCAGCGACGCGAGCAGTTTTGCCGACGGAACGATGTGTGGGTCTGCCGAAAACATGCCGGGGACGTCAGTCCAGATTTCGAGCCGACGAGCGCCCAGTTTGGAAGCGATGTAGGCCGCCGATGTATCCGACCCGCCGCGCCCCAAAAGCACGGTCTGGCCGGCCGCATTCCGCGCGATGAATCCCTGTGTGAGTACCACACCGTCTGCAGCAGCGAATCGTGCTTCCAGAGCCACATCGCGATCGTAGCCGCACGCGGCTTCAAGGTAGTCGCGGTCGCTGCCGCCCGGGCCGGAGGGTACGCCGAGCAGAATGTCCCGCGCGTCCGTCCACTCGACCGGGATGCCCTGGCTGTTCAGAAATGCCGCACCCAGGCGCGTCGCCATTAATTCGCCCAGGGCCATCACCCTGACTCGAACGCGCACGCTCGCCTCGCGCAGCAGTCGGACTCCGGCGAACAGCTGTTCGAGTTCCTTCAGCGATTCGCCAAGCAGGGCCTCTCCGTCCAGTCCGAGCTCGGCCGCCACCGCATGATGGCGCTCACCGAGCGACGCGATCGCGTCTGCAGTGTCTTCGTGTACGGCCGCGTCGAGCAGCATGTCCAGTGCATTCGAGACGCCGGCCAACGCCGAGTGGACCACGACCGGACGCAGCCCGTCGTCAAGGCGCGCGTTGACCAAGGCTGCGATCGTTTCCCAATGAGCGCGGGACGAGACACTCGTCCCGCCAAATTTCATGACCACCCAGTCGGACGATGCAATATTGTCCGGCGCGCCAAGAGAAGCACCGTCGGGGAAGCTGGATTCGCTGAGTTGTGTCATTGTAGGTCGTTTCCGCTGGCCAAAAAAAAGCCCGCTGAGAGTGTTCTCGCGGGCTGCTTCGCTGAAGGAATTCCTGACTCGTCAGGTCTCTCTCCGGCGCGTGTCACCCGCACGCTTCTGGCGCGCCATCTGTTTTTCTCGTTTTATCATGCCGGCCGTGGGCAGCATGGGGCACTTCGTGTGGGTGGCTGAAATCGTCATGCGCTGAGTACAGCGGAGACGGCGAGAAAGATCAAGCACTTAAATCCATTCATCTGCAACTGTTACGGCGCCTTCTGACGCGGAACGCACCTGCGCCCGGTATTTCGCGAGCACGCCGCTGTTGACCGGTGACGCGGGACGCGACCAGGCTTTTGCCCGACGCTCCAGCTCGTCGGCACTGACAGACGTGTTGATTTCCATCGTTTCGGCGTCGATGACGATGCCGTCACCGTCCTCCAACAGCGCGATCGGACCGCCGACAGCCGCCTCCGGCGTGACGTGTCCGACGACAAATCCGTGGCTGCCACCGGAGAATCGTCCGTCGGTAATCAGGGCAACGTCCTTACCGAGGCCTTTACCCATAATCGCGCCTGTCGGGCTGAGCATCTCCCGCATGCCCGGCGCGCCCTTCGGTCCCTCATAGCGAATCACGACGACATCGCCGGCCTTGATCTTGTCGGACAAGATCGCCGCCAGCGCATCCTCTTCGGATCCGAAGACACGCGCGACACCCTCGAAGCGCAGGCCTTCCTTACCGGTGATTTTGGCAACAGCTCCCTCCGGCGCCACGTTTCCGTAGAGCACGCAAAGATGACTGTCGGGTTTGATCGGCTCATCGAAGTCGCGAACGATTTTCTGATCCGCCGGGTAGTCGTCGACCGTTGCCAGCGACTCCGCCATCGTCTCGCCACTGACCGTCATGCAGTCGCCGTGTAGCAGGCCGCGATCAAGCAGGCGTTTCATCAGCGGACGAATTCCACCGATCTCAATCAGTTCACTCATCAGGTAGTAGCCCGAGGGTCTGACATCGGCAAGGACAGGCACGCGCTTGCCGATGCGCGTGAAGTCATCCAGGGACAGCGCAACGCCGGCCTCTTTCGCGATCGCGATCAGGTGCAGGACAGCATTGGTCGAACCGCCAAGCGCGATCGTTACTGTAATTGCGTTCTCGAATGCCTCACGAGTCATGATGTCGCGCGGCTTGATGTCCTCGCGCACCAGGTGCATCACGGCTTTGCCCGCGGCGCGACAGTCGTCGTGCTTCTGGCTGGAAACGGCTTCCTGCGCTGAACTGTTCGGCAGGCTCATACCCAGCGCTTCAATCGCCGATGCCATTGTGTTCGCCGTGTACATGCCGCCGCATGAACCCGGACCAGGGATCGCTTTCTGCTCGACTGCCAGCAACTCGTCGTCGGACAGTTTGCCGCTCGACGCTGCTCCGACTGCTTCGAATACCGACACGATATCGGTTCGTCCGGCACCAGGCCGTATCGTGCCCCCGTAGACGAACACCGAGGGCCGATTCAGGCGCGCCAGCGCCATCAGACAGCCCGGCATGTTTTTGTCGCAGCCACCGATCGCCACAAGTCCGTCGAAGCCCTCACCTCCCGCGACGGTCTCGATCGAATCGGCAATCACTTCTCGCGAGACCAGCGAATAACGCATGCCGGGCGTCCCCATTGAGATGCCGTCAGACACGGTGATCGTGTTAAACAGCACCGCCTTGCCGCCGGCCTCGTCGCTGCCTGCAGCCGCATCGGCCGCGAGCTTGTCGATATGCATGTTGCACGGCGTCACCATGCTCCAGGTTGACGCAATACCGATCTGCGGTTTTTTGAAATCTTCCTCGGTGAATCCGACCGCACGCAGCATCGCCCGACTGGGCGCTTGCTCGCGTCCGTCGACGATTACCTTGGAATAGCGGCGCTGGTCTTTGCTTGCCATGGACGGGCCCTGTCGAGAGTGAGACCCGTGCAGTCTATCAGCGGCTAGTCGTCGTCCCTAATCATCACGACGATGCGCTGAAAGAGATCAGATCCAGCCGAAGGCGCCCGGTCCGACAGTGTGAGAGTGAAGGCTTCATCGCCTTCGATCTCGGCATCCTGCACAAGCGGAATGATGACGCGCGTATTGCGTTCCCCAGCACCGAACTGCACGAGATTTTGTTGCGGCGGGAAGTAGTCCGCTTCAGCGGTCGCTGTCACATCGGCAACGGTAAACATCGCAGTCAGCACGTAGTCGCCCGGGTTAAAACGGACCAGGTCGATTTGCACGGCAGGATCATTTTCTCCGACCGACACCTGGCCGACTGCGAACGCTACGGTATCGCGAGGCAGGCTCGCTTCGAACAAGCGCTGATCGTCGTCTTCGAGGTCGATGCGCAGTGTCGCAAGCACGCGGTCCGGGCTGCGCTCATCGATGACTTCCAGCGTCGTCTGCTGATCGGCCTCGCGGACCGGATCGGGCGTCATTGTCAGTACGATCTGCGCTGCTGTTGCATCCGGCTCAATCTGCAGGTCGTTGACGCGCTCGACTTGCAGCTCATCGCTTTCGAGGGGCGAGCGGTTGCCGGTGTAGTCCGTTTCGCGCAGCAACAGCCGCGTTGGATCGGTCACCGGCGCTGCAAGCGCGAGTTCGATGCGCAGTGGAGCATCGCCTTCCCTGAGGCTCAGGCGTTTGATGCCGCCGTTCAGGCGAATAACCTGGTCAGGTATAGGCAACGCGGTTACCGCAAGGCTCTCAGCAAGCGTAACGTCCTCTGGCAAGTCAATCTGCTCTTCAAGCGGAGCCTGCTCGGCCGGAAGTGGTTCGCCGATGATCTCCGGAGCTATCGACTTGGGCTCTTCGACGGGATCTGTGTCCGATTCCGAAACGGCCTCACTGACTGGTTGGGTAGTGGTTAGTTCGCCCGACCCTGCAAGCTCTTGAGCAGGCTCTTCCTCTTCCATAGCCGGTGCTTCGGCGGCCTCATCCGTAGCCTCTTCCGCGTCAAACGGCTTGATGGCCAGCGCATCCTCTTCGGGCACATCGATAGGTTCTGCAACCTCTGCCTGCGTCGGCGCGCGGCGAGCGACATCGGAGTACAGCCAGGGGTCGAAGACTCCCGTGAGAAACGCCGCAAGGACCGCGCCTGCCGCGACGATGCCGAGATAGAGCGGCGCCCGGCTGCGCTCCTCAACCTCGTCCTCCACGGCGATGCGCGCCGCACGGTCTGCAACAAGTGGCGCTTCGACGGGTGTCGAATCGAGTGCTGACAGGAACTCGCGCACGCTGTTGTAACGCATGACTCGCGAGAACGACAGCGCCTTCTTGACGGCCTTCCACTGGTCGTCCGAGAGACCTGCTAGAGGCTGCGGCGTCATTCCCGCTTCGGCTGCCTCCGCGGCGTTGCGCGGTCCGAAAACGCGATGGCCGGCCACCAGGCGGTAAAACAGACAGGCGAGTGAAAAGACGTCGTCCTGCGGGACGGGGTCCTCGCCGGTCAGAACCTGCATGCTGGAATAAGCCGGCGTCAGCGCGCCGAGAACGCCCGGGTTGAATCCGGTCGTTTCCTGGTCCTG
>CAWUHY010000136.1:0-8181 GCA_963922215.1 uncultured Gammaproteobacteria bacterium
GCAGGAATGATGAGCCGGGTCGAATTCTCGGGATTTTACGTGGGTACTGCCTGGCTGGCAATGCGCTCGCGCCAATCGGCACAAGGATTCCGGGCCGCCAGGGATCGGCGATCAGACGGTGAAACTTTCCCCGCAGCCGCATTCGCCGGCGATGTTCGGGTTCTTGAAGCTGAAGGCCTCATTTAGCCCATTTTTCGTGAAATCGACCTCGGTGCCGTCGATATACGGAAGGGCCTCGGAGTCGACGACGACCTTGACACCCTTGTCTTCAAAAACAGTGTCGGAATCGGTCAGTTCGTCCGCGTAGTTCACGACGTAGGAATAGCCGGAGCACCCGGTTTTCGTAATTCCGAGGCGCAGGCCGATGCCCTTACCCCGGGAACTGAGGTAGCTCTGGACGCGCTCTGCGGCGGATTGTGTCAGTGCAATTGCCATGGGCTAAAGAGTGTGCCTTTTTCCATCCAAATCAAGAGCTGGAACCGTGCGAATCCGCATCCAGCACCTCTGACAGAGCGCTGATCGCGTCTTCGAGAACCAGCAGCCTCCCGGTCTTTTCGACCGGAATCGCCAGGCGTTCGCGCAGCGATTCAGAGGAAAAGTCTAGTAGCTTTGCGGTCGGCTGTCCCTCGAAAGCTTCACAAACTGCCTCGCAGGATGCAAGCGTGTGCGGACAGCCGTAGGCCTTAAAACGTAGGGCATCCAGCCGGGAATCGACCGCGATCGCGCTGAGCTCAATAACGACATCGTTGCCGGATCGCTGCACGCGGACGCCGCCGTCGAGCGCTCCGGCATGCAGAAGTGTGCTGAACAGCCGGCGCACCTCGGCTGAGTACGGATCGTTATTCATGCGGCTGGCGCCAGGCGGCGCAGCCGCTCGATGGCCGCGCGGTAGGAAGTCACCGCCGTATCAATCTCCACGTCGGTTGTGAAGCGCCCGAAACTCACGCGGATCGCGCTCTGGGCGAGTGCGTCGCTTAAACCCAGCGCGCGCAGCACGTAGGACGGCTCGGCATTCTTCGAATTGCAGGCCGAACCGGTCGCGACGCACAGGGGCTCGAGCGCGAGCAGCAGGCTTTCACCCTCCACGCCGTCGGCGCTGAAATTGACGATGCCCGGGTAATGCGCGCCGTCCGGGTGACCGTTCAGAACGACGCCCGGGAGATTCGCGATGCCGTCCAGCAGACGATCATGCAGGCGCTCGGCGTGGGCATGGTCTTTCAGCATGCGCTCGCGCGCGAGCTTCGCCGCTGTACCGAATCCGACGATCAAGGGTACCGGCAGTGTTCCCGGCCGCTGGCCGCGTTGCTGGCCGCCGCCCACCATCAGCGGCTCGATGTGACAGCCGGGGCGGTTCGCGACGAACAGTGCGCCGATGCCTTTCGGGCCGTAAAACTTGTGTGCGGATACGGACAGCAGATCGATAGACAGGCGCTTAACATCGATCTCAAGCTTGCCGGCCGACTGCGCCGCGTCGACGTGAAACAGCACGTCGCGCTCCTTGAGCGCGGCACCGAGGGCTGCAATGTCCTGCACGACGCCAGTCTCGTTGTTGATGTGCATGATCGAGACCAGCTGCGTGTCATCGCGAAGCGCCGCGAGAACGTCGTCGGTGCTGATCAGTCCGTCGCTGTCAGGGTCGAGCCAGGTCACGTCGAAGCCCTCGGCCTCGAGTCGCTCGAACACCTCGACGACGGCCTTGTGTTCGGTACGCGATGTCACGAGATGGCGACCGCGATCCGCCCGGTAGCGGGCCGCACCGATCAGCGCGAGATTGTTCGCTTCGGTCGCGCCGGAGGTCAGGATCAGCTCGCGCGGGTCACATCTGATCAGGGCTGCGACCTCACCAATCGCCTCGTCAGTCGCCGCCGCGCTGCTGCGCCCGGCCATGTGCACCGCCGACGGATTGGCCATCAGCAGCGGATCAGACATCGCGTCGCTGACCGCGTCGATCACGGCCGGATCTGTCGGCGTCGTCGCGGCGTAGTCGAGGTAGATCACGACGCGCCGCCCTTGCGGTCGATCGCCGTCAGGATTCCACGCAGAATGTTTATCTCGTTCTTGTCCGGTTGTGCGCGGACGAACAGGCGGCGCATGCGCCGCATCAGGTGACGGGGATTGTCCGGATCGAGAAAGCCGATATCGGACAGCACGTTTTCGAGATGGGTATAGAAATGCTCCATTTCGGCCGACGTCGCCGGCGGCGCGTCGCTTTCGAATTCGGGAATCGCATCCGCCATCTGGGTCCGCAGCTCGTAGGTGAGTACCTGGACCGCCATTGCCAGATTGAGGCTCGGAAACTCAGGGTTAACGGGAATCGTCAGCAGCGTGTCGCAGTGATCGAGGTCCTCGTTCGAGAGCCCAGTCTTCTCCGGGCCGAAGACCGCCGCCACGGGACCAGACGCCGACTCCTCGCGCAGTCGTGCGGCGCAGTCTCTCGGATACAGGGTCGGCCAGTTCAGCGCCCGCGAGCGCGCGCTCGCACCGGCGACGTAGACGCAATCGCTGACTGCGTCGGCGAGCGACGTGTGGACGGTTGCGGACTCAAGAACATCGTTCGCACCTGAGGCACGCGCAGTGGCGTCCTCGTGCGGGAAATGGCGCGGATTGACCAGCGCGAGATCGGTCACGCCCATGTTCTTCATCGCGCGCGCCGTCGCACCGATATTTCCGGGATGCGTCGTTCCGACGAGCACAATTCTTAACTGCATGGCGAGCGTCCTGTCCGCTTCATTTGCATGATTTCACTGGTAGTGGGTGCTAAAGCTTCGGTATTCTACCGCCGCGGCGAAAGTCCGCATCGTTCTTTTGTCAAAATGGAATCCAAGCATGCATGCCTTGCTGAATGTGGCTGTCATGGCGGCGCGTCGCGCTGGCAACAAGCTGACGCGCTACCAGAAAAACCTCGAGAACCTGAAGGTCGAGGTCAAGGGACACAACGACTACGTCTCCGAAGCGGATCGCGCAGCGGAAGAAGTCGTTATCGAAGTCATTCACAAGCATTATCCCGACCACGCCATTCTTGGTGAGGAGTCAGGGAGCAGCGGGGATTCCGACACCGTCTGGATCATCGACCCACTGGACGGCACGACCAACTTTCTGCACGGCTTCCCGGTGTTCTGCGTCTCCATCGGCGTCCAGGTCAAGGGACGCATGGAACATGCCGTCGTCTACGATCCAACGCGCGAAGAACTCTTCACAGCAAGCCGCGGTTCCGGCGCGCAGCTCGACGGCCGCAAGATCCGCGTTAGCGGCCAGACCCAGCTCGAGCGCGCACTCATCGGCACGGGCTTCCCGTTCCGGCAGGCCGAGAAGGACATGGATCCCTATCTCGCGATGCTGAAAAAAGTCGTGCAGAACACATCCGGGCTGCGTCGGCCCGGCGCCGCCGCGCTCGATCTCTGCTACGTTGCCTGTGGCAGGCTCGATGCGTTCTGGGAAACCGGCCTCGCGCCGTGGGATCTCGCAGCTGGCAGCCTGATCATTCGCGAGTCCGGCGGCATCGTCACCGAGCTCGACGGCGGCGAGGCTTACATGGAGTCGGGAAGCGTTCTTGCCGGAACACCGAAAATCTATGCCGGCCTGGCGCGACTCTGCGGCAATGAAATCCGAGCGCTCGTGAACCGCGACGCCTGATCGGCGTCGCGATTCACCCGCCTTGAATTACGGCAGGTCGTCGACGAGTTCGGGATCCTTGACCGGCTCGAGCAGGTCCTGCGGATTGATATCCAGCAGCAGCGCGGTCGCACTCGCCGTGTAAATCGACGAGTAGGTACCGACGATAATTCCGACGATCAGTGCGATCGAGAATGGCGCTATCGACTCGCCGCCCAGCAGCAGGAGCGCGGTGAGCACGAGCAGCGTCGTGATACCCGTAATCAAGGTTCGCGCGAGCATTTCGTTGATCGAAATATTCATCGACTCGTCCGCGGGTGTCCCGCGCAGCTTGAAGAAGTTTTCGCGAATTCGGTCGAAGGCGACGACGGTGTCGTTCAGCGAGTAACCGATCACGGCGAGAACGGCGGCGACGACTGTCAGATCAAACGGCAGCGCAAACAGCGAAAAGAATCCAACGGTCACGATGACATCGTGCGCAAGCGCCGCGACAGCGCCCGCCGCAAACTTCCACTGGAAGCGAAACATCACGTAGGCAAAGATCATCATCAGCGCGAAGATCATCGCGAGACCACCCTGGTTCGCGAGTTCCGCGCCGACCTGCGGGCTGACGGATTCGACGCGACGCAGATCGACCTTGAGCCCTGTCGACTCGAGCGTTTCGCGAAGCCGTTCGCGAATTTCAGCGGGATCGGCATCGCCCTGTGGTGGCAGACGAACGAGGACGTCAGTGTTGGCTCCGAAGAGCTGCACCTGCGCGTCGTCGAAACCGTTCACCGCGAGTTTCTCGCGAATCGCGTCGAGATCGGCCGGCTGTTCGTAGCCGACCTCGAGCAGGATACCGCCCGTAAAATCGATGCCGAACTGCAGGCCGCGTGTCGACAGAGACACGATCGACACGATGATCGCGAGTGCTGAGATCGCGAGAGCAATTTTGCGACGCGTCGGGCCGAGGAAATTGATTGAAGTCTTTTCTTTAATCAGGCGCATGGCGTGGTCCTAAACCGGCAGCGTCGTCAGGCGACGACCGCCGAAGACAAGATTAACGACGGTTCGCGTGCCGATGATGGCGGTGAACATCGAGGTCACGATTCCGATCGTCAGCGTGATGGCGAAGCCCTTGATCGGGCCCGTGCCGAACGCGAACAGGACGATCGCGGCGATGAGCGTCGTGATATTCGCATCGGCAATTGACGACAGCGCTTTCTCGTAGCCGGCATGAATCGCACCCTGCGGCGAATTGCCGGCCGATAGCTCCTCGCGTATTCGTTCGAAGATCAGCACGTTCGCGTCGACGGCCATACCGACCGTGAGGACGATGCCCGCGATACCCGGCAGGGTCAGCGAGGCACCGAGCATCGACAGTACGGCGACGATGAATACGAGATTGGAGAACAGCGCGAGATTCGCGATCAGTCCGAAGGCGCGATAGTAGATCGCCATGAACACAATGACGGCGAGGAAACCGATCTGGATCGCGTTGAAGCCGCGTTCGATGTTGTCCTGACCGAGGCTCGGGCCGATCGTCCGTTCATCGATCTTGTACACGGGTGCAGCCAGCGCGCCGGCGCGCAGGAGCAGTGCGAGGTCGCGTGCCTCGATCGGCGTCAGGCCGGAAATCTGGAAACGGTTTTTGAAGATGCCACGGATCACCGCGGTATTGATGATCTCTTCGGTTTTGTTGATGCGCGTGCGTTCGACGCCGTCGAGCGTGTACGTCTCGCGCGAGGTTTCGATGAAGACCGTCGACATCGGCTTGTTCAGATTCGCCTTTGTCGTTTCGAACATCTCCTCACCGCCTGCGGCATCCAGCGTGATGAACACTGCGGGCTGCCCTTCAGAGAAACCGGATTCGGCGTCAATAATCTGGTCGCCCGACGCAACCACTTTGCGCTGCAAAATCTGCGGCGGCTCCTCGCCGCGGCCCGGGTAGCGCCGCGACCCGCGTTCGCTTCCGGACAGATCGACCATGCGAAACTCGAGCGTGGCCGTCGCGGTCAGGATCTTGTCAAGTTCGGTTGGGTCCTGCACGCCGGGAAGCTGCACGACGATGCGGTCCTCGCCCTGACGCTGCACGACCGGTTCGGCAACGCCGAGTTCGTTGACGCGATTGCGCAGCGTCGTGATGTTCTGCTCGATCGACAGATCCTTACGCGCCTGGATCTGCGCTTCCGTCATCCGGATCATCAGCGACCTGCCGTCCGCACCTTCGTCAATAATCAGGTCCTGGTCGGTCCTGCGAATGAGCTCGCGCGCCTCTTCCATAGCCTCCGGCGTTAACAGTCGAACCCTGACGCTTTCCCCGGTTAGCTCAACCTGCGCGGTGATATTGTCATCGCGGAGCATTTCATCGATATCTCGTTCATAAAGCGCCAGTCGCGTGTTGATCGCCGACTCCATGTCGACCTCGAGCAGAACGTACACACCGCCCCGAAGGTCGAGGCCGAGGCTCATCGGGTTGAGCCCGAGCGCGCGCACCCATTCGGGCAGCTTCGGCGCAAGCGTCAGCGCGACACCGTAATCGTCGTATGCCTCTTTCAGTGCGGCGCCCGCGTTCTGCTGCGCTACCGGGTCCTCGAATCGCAACACGACGCGCCCGTCTTTCAGGTAGGCGGCCTCCGGTTCGTGACCCGCGTTGGCGACGACGCGGCGGTAGGTCTCGAGTTGCTGTTCGGTCAGTTCGACCCCGTCCGGATGCGCAACCTGCACGGCCGGCACACTGCCGTAAATATTCGGCAGGGCCAGGAGAATCCCGGCGAGAACGATGACGAGGACGAGTGAATTGAGCCAGAGCGGGTATTTGTTCATGAAACTTCCAAAAGGCTAAAGCGCGGGCTGTCAGGCTTCGTCGACCGTTCCCTTCGGAAGTACCTGGGAAACACTGGCTTTCTGAATCTTGATTTCGGTGTTGTCCGCAATCTGGACGACCGCGTAGTGCTCGCTGACGCCGGTCACTTTGCCGAGGATGCCACCGGCCGTCATGACCTCGTCACCGGCCTTGATGCTGTTGACCAGCTCGGTGTGCGCCTTCTGTTTTTTCTGCTGCGGGCGGATGAGCAGGAAATAGAATGCGCCGAAAATGACGATCATCGGGAGCAGGAAGCCGAAAGCGTCCGGCTGCTGAGCGCCCTGGGCGTAAGCATTGCTGATAAAAAAGTCCATGGTTTCGCTTCTTGGTTGTTGGTGGACGAAAAGTCCGGGATCAAACCCCCGATTATGGCACGTTATAGGGGCGCTTCGCGCGATCCCAATAGATTCGCGCTTATCTTTTCGGCCTCGCAAAGCGCTCAACGAGGTCCCGGTAGAGGGCATCGAGGCGCTGCTCTTCGATCGCTAAACGGATGTCGGCCATCAGCCGCTGGTAGTAGCGCAGGTTGTGGATGGTCGCGAGCCTTGGGCCTAAGATCTCGCCGCATTTCTCGAGGTGCTTCAAGTACGCGAGGCTGTAGTTCTGGCAGGTGTAGCAGTCGCACTCGGGATCCGGCGTGCCGAGATCGTCCGCGTAGCGCGAATGCCGGAACTTGATGATGCCGCGCGAAGTGAAGAGCTGGCCGTTGCGCGCGTGGCGCGTCGGGATGACGCAGTCGAACATGTCGATGCCCCGGCGCACCGCCTCGATGATGTCGACCGGCAAGCCGACGCCCATCAGGTAGCGTGGCGCATCCTCTGGCAGCCGCGGCGCGAGGTAATCGAGAACGGCGTTGCGTTCGTGCTCCGGCTCCCCGACCGCGAGCCCTCCAACCGCGTAACCGTCAAAACCAATCCCGATCAACCCGGCCAGCGATTCCTCGCGCAAATCATCGTAGATGCCGCCCTGCACGATGCCGAACAGCGCCTCGCCGCGCTCGGGTTCGGCGGCCTTCAAAGCGTCGAATCGATCACGGCTGCGCGCAGCCCAGCGAAGCGAGAGCTGCATCGACGTTGCGGCCTCTTTTTCCGTCGCCGGGTACGGCGTACATTCATCGAAGATCATCGTGATGTCGGCGTTCAGTTCGTGCTGCACCTCCATCGATCGCTCGGGCGTCAGCATGATCTTGTCGCCGTTGATCGGCGATTGAAACTCGACGCCCTCCTCGGAGAGCTTGCGCATATCCGCGAGCGAGAACACCTGGAAGCCGCCGGAGTCGGTCAGGATCGGGCCGTCCCAGTGCATGAATTCGTGCAGCCCCGTGTGCCGGCGAATGATCTCGGTCCCGGGGCGCAGCATCAGGTGAAAGGTGTTGCCGAGCAGGATTTCTGCGCCGCTGTCGCGTACCTCTTCCGGCGTCACGCTCTTGACTGTGCCGTAGGTGCCGACGGGCATGAAGGCCGGCGTCTGGATCGTGCCGCGTTTCAGGCTCAGCGTGCCGCGCCGGGCATAGCCGTCTGTTGTTGAAACCTTGAACATCAGCCAGCTCCGGACCGGGTCAGGAACATTGCGTCGCCGTAGCTGAAGAAGCGGTAGCGCTCGCGTACGGCGTGTGCGTAGCCATCGAGAATGCGTTCGCGGCCGGAAAATGCGGAGACCAGCATCATCAGCGAGGACTTTGGCAGATGGAAATTCGTGATGAGGGCGTCGACGACCTTGAA
>CAWUHY010000137.1:0-8110 GCA_963922215.1 uncultured Gammaproteobacteria bacterium
CTTACCGCAAGCTGATCAGCGAAAACCACCCGGACAAACTCGCCTCCCGCGGCCTTCCCGAGTCGATGCGCGCGGTAGCCGAAGAGCGGTCACGCGAGATCAACAAGGCTTACGATCTGATCAAGGAGTCGCGCGGGTTATCGTGAGTTGACGGAATCGGGGCTGAAGCCCCTCCCACAGCGCTTGTCTTGCTCCCATTCGAAACCAGTCAACCGCCACAACCCCCACAGCCACTCCCACAACCGCTACCTCCGTCGCCGTCCGATCCGCGCCCACCGCTGCCGCAACCGCCGCCGCAGCCGCTCCCGCCGTTGTTGCCGCGACGTCTGCTCCAGGCGATTGCAACGACGAAGATCAGCACTGCAATCGCGGCCAGGGCAGCCAACGCCTCGCCCCAGCTGAATCCCGCAGAGACGGAACAGCCGGCGAGTACCAGCGCCGCAAGACTGAGTGACGCCGCTTGCGCGCGGCGCACCGGAATCAGAATCATGCTGTGCGTGTCGATCCGTCGGAAGGCATCGGGTCGATCAAAACGTTTCGCCGGCTCCGGCCAGATGTCGGATGGCGGCGGCTCGCCGAACGCGGCCTCATAGGCACTCAGCGTTCGCGAATACCAGTTGTGGAACTTGGACGATTCACTCTCGCCGCCAAGCGTCGGGCCGTGATGAAGCGGGTGACCGAGAATCTCGCCGCACATGACGTCCCAGTAGTGTCTTGTATAGGCGAGATGCAGATGCCACGCCTGGTCAACCTCGTCCGACGGCGTGACCGGATGACCGACGGTCGCTGCGAGGTAGACGAATCGTTTGTATTCGCGCACGACCCGGCGCGCGAAACTTTCCGTCCAGCCGTTGTCCCGCGCGAGGCGACGAGAGAATGGCAGAGACGCACCATCCACGTCGAGGGTCATCGATTCAAGACGGGCGAGCAATGTGGGGTCCTGGGGTCGGGTCATCGGTTAGCTCCGCGATTTCAGGTTTCTAAATAAGACCAGCAGGCTTGGGCGTTGTCGACTGCTGCGCGGCATGATCGGGGCTGAAGCCCCTCCCACAAACGCACTGTGGGAGCGGCTTCAGCCGCGAAAAATCCCGGAAGTTTGGGATAAGCTCTACACTGTGAAAACAATGAGCGACACAGACATCGTCGACGCGCTAGAGGCTGTCCGCGCGGGAAACGATGACGTCGACATCGTCTCCGATCTCGAGCTCTATCTCGTCGACATGCTCCTCGCGGAAGGGCTGACTGCGGTCGGCGCCCGACTGATGAATCTCGAAGGAATGACGATAACGCTGGTCGATGCGCCGCAGGATGCGCCGACGATGACGTTCAGGACAGATCATCCCGACAATGCGTTAACGATCATGATCTACCAGGTCGACGACCTTGCGTCGGCAAGCATTCACCCGGATGACGCGGAGGTTCCGGCACCGGAGTATCCCGCCGGGCATCAATGGTTCTACGCGACCTGGGAGCGCCTGATTGACGCGCACACAACGGACGCCGACGATCTCGAGGAACCTGAACGAACGGTCTACCTCATCGCCGCGTTCGAAGCCGACCTGATGAACGGAGGCGTCGGCCAGTTCCTGTCGAACGTAGGCGGCGCGCAGGCCGACGAAACCATCAAGGCATTGCGCAGTGTCGGAGCAACCAAGACCGCCGCGTCGCTGAAAAAAGCCGTATCACTGCGACGCAAAAACGAGTCTTGGGATGATCTCTGGGAACGAGCATCGCGCGAGCTTGAGAAACTCGACGACAAGCTGATGGCAGACGACGAGTATCTTGCGATGTTGACGGCCGAACATTTCCACGAAGACTGACGCGCGCGAGACGGTAATTGACATGTCCAACTACATCGACGGCTTCATTCTCCCGATTCCACGTGCCCGTCTCGACCGCTACCGACGCGTCGTCGAAGCAGTCGCTGCAATCTGGAAAGAACACGGCGCCCTGGACTACCGCGAGTATGTTGGAGACGACGTCGTAGTCGAAGGAACGCGTTCATTCGTCGAAACCGCTGGTGCTGCGGACGACGAGGTCGTCATCTTCGGCTGGGTTACGTTCGAATCAAAAGATGCTCGCGATCAGGCGAATGAAAGAGTCGCCGCCGATCCGCGCATGGCGGAATTGATTGATCCCGCTGAACTTGGATTTGATGCGCGGCGTATGGCCTACGGCGGGTTCCAAACTCTTGTGTCGGCTCAAACGCCTGCGAATCGACGCTCCTGATTAGGTATCAATGAGTCTTTAGTCGCCCCGGGTGGTCGCTGCATCGAGCGCGGCGATGATGTCATTCCGCGCTTCGCCACCCGCTAGATCCTTCAGCGTTATTTCGTGCCCACTGCCGTCGCCGGAGATTGGATCAGCGCCCGCATCCAGTAAAAATCGGACAACGTCCAGATGGCCGTAGCGGCATGCTTCCGAAAGCGGAGAGTTGTGGCCCGTCGGCGTCTCATGGACCGCAACACCCGCCTCCTTCAAAACCTTAAGAACATCGAGATGGCCGCGTGACGCTGCCGCCTTCGCAGCGTGACGACTCGCTCTTTCCGCTTCGTCAGGCGGTAAGGGGTCAATGCGAAGAAACAGTCGCGCAAGCTCTGTGAACCCGTTTTCGGCGGCAAACTCGACCACAGTGCGAGAGCCGAGCCTGTCACGTGAGGCTAAAGCCTCGTTCCAGACTCCGGCATCAATCTCGGCGAGCAACGCTTTATAACACTCATCGAATTCCTGCCCCTGCAGGTAGTCCTGACCTGCGAGCTCGAGACCGTCGAAGGCGCCTTTGAGCTTCGCGTTCCGTCGTCGTTCGGCTGCTTCTTTGCGGGTTAGCTTGTCGTGATCGACCTCATCGCCGAGAAGAAGCGCCGCGTAGTCAGGCTTGCCGCACGACTCCAGGAATGAGGATAAGCGAGTCGTCACCCCTTCCTCGCCGGCCCGCATCTCTTCGTCCTGAAGGCCCGCCTCAAGCAGCGACTTTGCAACGGAAAACTGGTTGGTCATCGCACACATCGTGTACGCAGCCCGAAGCTGCTGTTGCGCGAAAGACTGATCACGCAGGAATTCGAAAACGGCATACGCTGTTTCCAGCTCGTCGCCGTCTGACTGGGAGATGCGGGTCACCGCATCGGCGAGAAGATCCGGAGGCAGCTCGGTCTCATCGGCGCCATCGACGAAGTAGCGGACGAAATCCAGATCACCGTGCCGCACCGCCAATGCGACGCTGTGTCCCCCGGCGAATTGCTGCACCAGGGCGTGACCGCCTGCGACGTAGCGTTTAACGGTTTCGAGATCCGCGGAGCCTGTAATCACGTCGTACAGCGTCGAGGGCAATGCCGGCTGGCGCGCGGGTGCAAGCGCGAATAGTTCCTGCCAAAGTTTCTCGCCGGTATTCATGGGATCTGATTTTCGGCGCTACGCTTGCTGCACGCAAATCCACAAACAGTCGATGTAAGCGTCAGCACCGGGAATCCGGCGTTGGGAATTATCGGGGCTGAAGCCCCGATTGTTTAACTGACACTTGCTACCATAGAGGGCCAGCGCGCAACCAGGCGATCAGAATGCTCCGCCAGATGACTACTGCCCTTGTCGTCCTTCTGCTGACTGGCTGTGCCACGAGCCCTCCGGAGCCCGCGAGAATTTATGAATTCTGGCAGTGCTACGTTCCGGGCGATCTTGAAAAGGACGCCCCGATCTATACGGCGACACTGGATGCAGAGTGCCTCAACCACCCGGATTGCGAGGTCAATGGCGACGTCGGGCCGCAAGACCTGAAGCCGGTCGAGGTGGTTGTACAGGGCGACAAGCGCACGTGGTATTTCCGAGACGGCTGGTATGCCTTGTCGATCGATGGAGCCGGTCGGGGCTTGTACAGCATACGCGACTCTCGACACCGGCAATTTGGCGGCACAAGTTCCGTTTACGAGTGTGTGCGCAAGTCGTAAAACAACCGCACACCTGATTATTGATAGTATGCGCCTCTCGCAGTTATGGAATGCAAAGCGAGACAAGGTCTCGTGAGCTGGCGACATGATTCGATTACTTGTCATTGGTCTTGGACTTTCGGCGTACCTGATGTCACCGACTGCCCACGCAGCCGAATCGCATTCTTCATGTCCCGTGACCATGGGATCCGATCAGACTCTCGGCGCACCCTTTGGCGAGTCGAAGCACTGGTACGGCAGCGAATCTCTCGCGGTCATGCTTCCCCCGGGCGGGAAATGGGGCGTCACCGGGCCGACTGCACGTATCGCCGTCAAACTGTTCTTGTGGAGCCAGGGTTTCGAACCTGGCATGGAACAGCACTTGTCCATCAACATTGAAAGCATGGACGGTCAAGACGTTGATGCGGTCGTCAAAGACGTCACCAACGCAAGGCCGATTAACGGCGAAATATCAGCGATGCTCGCGGGTATCGATTTCCCGAGCGCGGGTTGTTGGCGCATTACGGCAGAGTATCTCGGCCAGACACTGTCATTTGTTGTTGAAACGGTGGAGCTGGAAGAGCAATAGAAAATCGGGGCTGACGCGCCTCCCACAAATGCCGCAGCAACCCTGTGGGAGGGGCTTCAGCCCCGATTGCAGTTAGTCCAGATCCGCCGCGCTGTGTCGTTCGTGAACCTGCTTCTCTTCAGGGCCGCTGGTTGAGTTGACGCGTTTGCCGCGTTTCACGGCCGGACGCTCTGCGATCTGCTCGGCCCAGCGGACGACGTTCTTGTACGACGCGACGTCCAGGAACTCTGCGGCGTCGTAGGAGTTGTTGATCACGAGGTTGCCGTACCACGGCCATGTAATGATGTCCGCGATCGTGTAGTCGCCGCCTGCGAGGTATTCCCGGTCGGCCAGGTTTTTGTCGAGCACGTCGAGCTGCCGTTTGACTTCCATCGTGTAGCGGTTGATCGGGTACTCGTATTTCTCAGGGGCGTAGTTGTAGAAATGTCCGAAGCCGCCGCCTAAGAACGGGGCCGCGCCCATCTGCCAGAACACCCAGTTCATCGTTTCGGCGCGTGCCTCGCCTGACTCCGGCAGGAAGCGGCCGAATTTCTCCGCGAGATAGAAAAGAATCGAGCCGGATTCGAACAGCCGAATGCCTGCCTCCTTGTCGTACAACGCAGGAATCTTGGAGTTCGGATTGATCTCGACGAAGCCGCTGCCGAACTGGTCGCCGTCGCCGATCCTGATCAGCCACGCGTCGTATTCGGCGCCCTCTTCGCCTGCGGCAAGCAGCTCCTCGAACATGATCCCAACTTTCTGCCCGTTCGGAGTTGCAAGCGAGTAGAGCTGGTGGGGGTGTTCACCGACAGGAAGCTCTTTCTCGAAGCGCGCACCGGCGGTCGGGCGGTTGATGCTCGCGAACTCTCCGCCGTTTTCAGCGTCAAAAGTCCAGACTTTGGGAGGGGTGTAAGTCGGGTCCGACATTTGAGAAGCTCCTAAAGATCAGGCAAACGACGTGGGCTCGGCCGCGCGTCTTTCAAGTTTGCACCACCCGTCCGTTTGGAAAGATGCGTTCTATGCTTACAAGAATACTGCTTATCGCCCTGCTGTTATTGCCGCTGACGGCAATCGCCGACATCGTCTCGTCGTCATCGACGCACTACGTCCTGCGGCACGAGGCCAACACGACGCTCTCGGCCGACGAGCTGTGGGATCGCCTGGTTGATCCGGCCGCCTGGTGGCACCCGGACCACACCTACTCTGGCAGCGCAGACAACCTGTCCCTCGACCTGAAACCCGGCGGTCTGTGGCTGGAGACCTGGGAGTCCGGCGCGGTCTCGCACGGGGAAGTGCTGCTCATGCAAGACAAGCGCATTTTGCGTCTCAACGCGCCTTTCGGTCCGCTGCAAGGCGTCGGCGCGCATGTGATCTGGACGATCACGATCGAGGAGAAAGAAACCGGCGCGATGGTGATCTTCGACGAATCAGCGACCGCGCCACCGACAGCGAAGCTCGACGAGCTCGCGCCGGCTGTCGACTTCGTCAAGACTGAGGCGATCCGGCGGCTGACCGTTGGCGCGGGAATCGCTGAATGACCTAGTCACAGCGAATCGACATCGATCGCTGGTAAACCTCTTTCCGCGCGTTACGCTGCGCCATGTTGCCCCCGCCGGTACCCTGCTCGTTCAGGCGGCCGGCGCCGGTGATGTGCCAGTCCTCTGCGCGATCCACTTCCGTGTAGCCGCCAGAGCCGCAAATCTCGTTGGCCTCCTGAAGGCAGTCGTTCCAGCCGCCCGCGCAGTTCAGCACGACAACGTCGTCCGCCAGGGCCGCGTCCGGCACGAGCGAGTCGCGTTCGGTCGCACACGCTCCGAGCGTGACGACGAGCAACGGCGCTATCAGTGTTTTCATCGGCGCTCCTTAATCATTGCGACGCGGCCCTAACCGCCCGCGACCGCTCCAACAATGCGAAACGGCTCGCGGCCGTCGCGAATCGACTGCGGCAGCTCCTCATCGGGATCGGCATAACTCGCATCGCGGCCGTCGACGAAAAACCGGACGCGCGGACGCCGCTTCAGCGTTTCGTGTTCGCGGACCGTTCCGCGCAGCATCGGATAGGCCGCCTCGAGCGCATCGAGCACGCTTTTCTGCGTGACCGGCCCGTCGACCTCGACGGCCACCTCTCGTCCGCAGCGTCCGAGCGTCTGCAGATGATGCGGCAGGGCAATCCGAATCATTGGATTGTCTGTACCTCGACGGAAAGCACGGCCGGCAGATCCCGCACGATCGCCGTCCAGTTATCGCCGCTGTCGTTCGACGCGTAGACCTGGCCCCCGGTCGTCCCGAAATAGATGCCGCAGGGCTCCGCCTTGTCGACGCTCATCGCGTCGCGCAGGACGTTTACATAGCAGTGCTCCTGCGGCAGGCCGTTGGTCAGCGCCTCCCAGTCTTCGCCGCCGGTGCGACTGCGGTAAACGCGCAGCTTGCCTTCCGGCGGATAGTGCAGTGAATCGCTCTCGATCGGCACGACGTAAATCGTTTCCGGCTCGTGCGCATGCACGGCAATTGGAAACCCGAAGTCGCTCGGCAGGTTGCCGCTGACTTCCCGCCAGTTTTCACCGCCGTCGTCGCTGCGCATCACGTCCCAGTGCTTCTGCATGAACAGCGTGTTCGGATTGCTCGGGTGGATCGAGATGTTGTGCACGCAGTGGCCCACCTCCGCTGTCGGGTCGGGAATGTATTCCGAGTGCAGCCCGTGGTTAATCGGTTTCCAGGTCTCGCCGTGATCGTCGGAACGAAATGTGCCGGCTGCCGATATTGCGCAGACAATACGGCCATCATTTTTGGGATCTAGCACGATCGTGTGCAGACACAGTCCGCCTGCACCCGGCGCCCAGCCTGCGCCGGATTCGTGACCGCGCAGCCCGGCCAGCTCCTGCCATGTGACGCCGCCGTCCGTGGTCTTAAAGAGCGCCGCGTCTTCAACACCCGCGTAGCAGACATTCGGATCGTCAAGCGCTGGTTCGAGATGCCAGACGCGTGCGAACTCCCAGGGATGCTGCGAGCCGTCGTACCACTGGTGCGTCGTCAGCGGCTTGCCGGTCTCGTCGGACGTGTCATAGACGAAGCGGTTGCTCTCGCCCTGCGGCATGCCGTGCTCGTCGGTCTTGGGACCATCCGGAGATCCGGGCTGCATCCAGGTCTTGCCGCCGTCGTCGGAGCGCTGGATCACCTGGCCAAACCAGCTCGAGGTCTGCGACGCGTAAATCCGGTCCGGATCAACCGGCGAGCCCTTCAGGTGGTAGATCTCCCAGCCTGCGAAATGCGGCCCGTCAACGGTCCACTTCTCGCGCTTTGCGTCCGACGTCAGAATAAAGGCCCCTTTGCGGGTGCCGACCAGCACACGAATCGCTGTCATCGTCTTGTCCCCCGTTTGATCCCCGGCGCCGCGCCCCCACGCGGCGGATCACCATCATACGCCTGCCGCGGAAATCCGCTCAAGCAGCGTCAGTTGCCGACGTAGCGTGCGTAAAGGCTTTTCGCGACACCGACATCCTGAGTGCCCTTGATCAACGCTCGTCCGTCCGGGAAAACCGTGAGTTCGTAGCGTTTATCGCCGTCCTCCACGGCAGCAACCAGCATGAAGTCGTTAACGCGCACGGTGCCCGCGTTTGCGAGCGTG
>CAWUHY010000138.1:0-8018 GCA_963922215.1 uncultured Gammaproteobacteria bacterium
GCGGCAAGCCGGACGAGGCGCGGATGCATTTTGAGAAAGCGATTTCTCTGACGGATGGCACAGATTTGTCGGCGAAGGTCGAATACGCTCGCGGTTATGCAAAATTGCTGTACGACCGGGAATTGCACGATCGCTTGCTGAACGAGGTGCTGGACGCCGATCCCTACGTGGATGGGTTTACGCTGACGAACATCATGGCGCAGGACGATGCACGCGTCTTACTGGCTGAAGCCGACGACTATTTTTGAAACAAATAGTCGCCGGAAACGGTCAACTAACGAAAGGTTTTGAAGAGAAAATCATGATACGAAGTCTAACTGCGATCCTGCTGCTGTCGCTCGCGACTGTCGCGCCGGCGCAGACACTGAAGATCGCCACACTGACTCCCGAGAACTCGCAGTGGATGAAAGATATGCGCGCGAGTGCGAAGGAGATTGCTGAACGCACCGATGGTCGCGTCAAGATTCGCTACTACGGCGGCGGCGTCATGGGTAATGACAAGCAGGTGCTCGCGAAAATGCGTCTGCGCTCGCTGGCTGGTGGCGCCTTCACGCCGACGTCGCTCGCATCGCGCTACCCGGACCTGAATCTCTACGGCTTGCCGCTGGTCTTCGAATCGGAAGAGGAAGCGGCCTACGTTCGTGAGCGGATGGATGAAGACCTCCGCAAGGGACTCGAGGAAGCCGGGTTCGTCAGCTTCGGTTTCGCTGCCGGTGGTTTCGCAATTTTGATGTCGAATACGCCGATCGACAGCCTCGACGACATGCGCGGCAAGCGCGTCTGGGTTCCCGAGGGTGATCCGGTCAGCTACGCGTCGATGGAAGCACTCGACCTGTCGCCGGTAACGCTGCCGGTCACCGACGTTCTGACCGGCCTGCAAACCGGCCTGATTGACGTTGTTGCAATGTCGCCGATCGGTGCGCTGGTGTTCCAGTGGCACACGAAGGTGCAGTACGTAACGGAGCTGCCGCTGGTCTACACGCTGGGCTTCATGGCGATTGACAAGAAGGCCTACGAGAAAGTCTCCGAAGCCGACCAGGCGATCATCGAAGAAGTGATGAGCGAGACCTACGAGAACTTCAATGTCGAAAACCTCGAGGACAATCGCGACGCGCGCGAGACGCTGCTCAGCGAGCGGACCGGTATCCAGACAGTCGATTTCGATCGTGCAGAATACGAACGCATTCGCGACGTCATGCTCGAGTCGAATCGCGAGCTCGGCAAGGATGGATTGTTCTCGATCGACATGTATGACCGCATGATGGGACTGGTGGACGAGTACCGGCAGCAGAACGGCGGGGCACAAGCCTCGAACTGATGTCAGCTTCCGGATCGGCGTCGCTGCTCAACAAGCTCGACCGTTTCGGTCGCGCCGCGGAAAACATTGCGCTGATCGGCGTGCTGGGCAGTATGGTGCTGGTCGCGCTGCTGCAGATCGTCCTCCGTGAATTCTTCGGCTCGGGCATCATCTGGCTCAACGAACTGATTCGCATCATGGTTCTGTGGCTCGCGATGGTTGGTGCCGTCGCGGCCTGTCGCGACAATCGCCACATCCGGATCGATCTCGTCTCCCATCTGTTGCCGCCGCGGGCGGTCACAGCGATCCGTATCGTCGTCGATCTGTTTGCCGCGGTTGTCTGCGCGTTCCTTGCCTGGCAGGTCTGGTCCTTCGTCAATTTCGAAGTTGAGCTGGAATTCACCGTGCTGAACGGCATCGGCGTGTTCTGGTTTCACGTGATCGCGCCGCTCGCATTCGCGCTGATGTCCTACCGCTTCCTCGTGCTTGTCATTCAACAGATTGTCGAGTTCGTAACGCCGCCGAACAGAGAGCAGGTCGAATGATCGTCTTCAGCCTGCTGCTTGTCCTGTTGGCGATCCTGGGTGCGCCGCTGTTCGTCATCATCGCGAGTTCTGCGCTGATTGGCTTTTACAGCATCGACGAGCCCTTGATGACTGTGGCAATCGAACTGTTCCGCATGGTCGACCTGCAGTTTCTGTCCGCGATTCCGTTCTTCACCTTTGCCGGCTATCTGCTGAGCGAAAGCAACGCGCCGCATCGTCTCGTTCGCATGACCCAGGCACTTCTCGGCTGGTTGCCCGGCGGGCTGGCGCTGGTCTGCCTTGTTGCCTGTGCATTCTTCACCGCTTTCACCGGCGCGTCCGGCGTCACCATTATCGCGCTGGGCGCGATCCTGTACCCGGCCCTGAAGCAGGACGGCTACAGCGACAAGTTCACGCTCGGCCTGGTGACGACATCCGGCAGTCTCGGACTGCTGTTCGCGCCGTCGCTGCCGTTGATCCTCTACGGCGTGGTCGCGGAGGTCAGCATCGACGATCTGTTCCGCGCCGGTCTTGCACCCGGCATCCTGATGATCGTGATGCTGTCGATCTGGGCAATGTGGGTCAGCCGGCAGAGCAAACAGCCGCTCAAGAGTTTTTCGTTTGCCGAGGTTGTTGCGGCGACGAAAGAGGCGAAATGGGAGCTGCCGCTGCCAATCGTCGTGCTCGGCAGCGTGTACTCCGGATTCCTCGCCGTGTCGGAAGCCGCAGCGATCACCGTGATCTACGTCTTCATCGTTGAAGTCATGATCCAGCGCGAAATCCCGTGGCGGGAGCTGCCGCGCATCGTGCGCGAATCCATGCTGCTGGTTGGTGCGATCCTCATCATTCTCGGCCTGTCGCTGGCGTCGACGAATTACACAATCCTGGCGGGCGTGCCCGAGGCGCTGTTCGAAACGCTGTCGTCCTATGTCGACAGCCAGACGACGTTCCTGATTCTGTTACTCGTCTTCCTGCTGATCCTCGGCGCAATTCTCGATATCTTTTCTGCAATCGTGCTCGTCGTCCCGCTGCTGCTGCCCGTCGCGGCTCTGTATGACGTGAACTCGATTCATCTTGGCATCATCTTTCTTGCAGCGATGCAGCTCGGCTACATGACGCCGCCCGTTGGCCTCAACCTGTTCATCTCGAGCTATCGCTTCCAGAAGCCAATCATGCAGGTCTACTCGGCGACCTTTGCATTCCTTGTCATTCTGATGGTGTCTGTCATCCTGATTACCTTCTGGCCAGACCTGTCTCTCTGGCTGGTGAATTAAACGGAGCAAATCCATGTCCCAGCGCGGCCCAATCGTTCGTCTCTTCAGTGCTATCTGGACCGGAGGCGACGGTATCCGAAAAATTCTGCACCTCCTGGTGCTGCTGTTCATCTTCGGCATCCTGCTGGCCGCGCTGTCCGACAGCACGCCCATCCTGCCGAACGAAGCCGCGCTCCGGATACAACCGGTTGGTTCACTGGTGGAGGAGCTTGAGGGTGACGCTTACGACCGCGCGATGGAGGAGCTCACTGAAAATCCGCGCTTCCAGACGCTGGTGCAGGACGTCGTCGATGCGCTGAAATACGCGAAGGATGACCCGCGGGTGAGTGCGGTGCACCTCGAGCTGAGCGGACTTGGTGCAACTGGCCTGAGCAAGCTTCGCCAAGTGGCTGACGCGATGGAGTCATTCAAGGAGTCGGGCAAACCACTGATCGCGACGGCCGATTTCTACTCTCAGCAGGCCTACTATCTCGCCGCACACGCGGACCAGGTCTACATGCACCCGGAAGGCCTGCTCTTCGTGCAGGGCTTCGGCAGCTACCGGCAGTATTTCGCGGACGCGATCGACAAGCTGAAGCTGGACTGGAATATTTTCCGTGTCGGCACGCACAAGTCATTCGTCGAGCCGTACACCCGCATGGACATGTCGCCCGAAGATCGTGAGTCCACAGGCCGACTCATCGACGAGCTGTGGGAAATCTACCGTAACGACGTGTCGGCCGCGCGCGACCTCGTCGACGGCACCGTCCAGAATTACGCCGACAATTTCGTTGCGCTGACACAGGAAGTCGGCGGGGATCCGGCGGCTGTCTCTGTCAGCCAGGGGCTGGTGGACGACCTGCTGACACACGCAGAGGTCCGCGAACTCATGATCGCGGAAGTGGGCGAGGACAAGGACGGTTCCTACCGCGGCTTCGGTATGTACGAGTATCTGCCGCAGGCGCGTCTCCTTGATGTCGACAAAGTCAAAGAACAGAACGTGGCAGTCGTGATTGCGTCCGGTGACATCATGTTCGGCGTGCAACCGCCCGGCACGATTGGTGCCGAGTCAACGTCCGAGCTGCTGCGCCGGGCCCTCAACAACGATTCTGTGAAGGCCGTCGTGATCCGTATCGACAGCCCGGGAGGCAGCGCATTCGCTTCTGACGTTATTGCGAATGAGATCGAAGCGCTGCAGGTTGCGGGCAAACCCGTCGTCGCGTCGATGAGCAGCGTTGCTGCTTCGGGTGGCTACTGGATCGCAGCGGGAGCGGACAAGATCTTCGCGAGTCCGTCGACGATTACAGGCTCGATCGGCATCTTTGGTATGTTCCCGACCTACCAAAGAACTGCGGAGTATCTCGGCGTCTCAACGGACGGCGTGGGTACAACGCAATGGTCGGGTCAGTTCCGCCCGGACCGCGAGATGTCCGAGGCGGCCAAGGAACTCTTCCAGGTCGTGATCGAAGACGGCTACGCGGATTTCATCAAGCGGGTTGCCGACTACCGTGGCATGGACGTCGAGGCTGTCGATGCAATCGCTCAGGGCAAAGTCTGGACGGGCAAGTCTGCGCTTGAGAACGGTCTCGTCGACGAGCTCGGCAATCTCGACGCTGCAGTCCGCGCCGCGGCGGAACTCGCGAACATGGAGGAGGGCAGCTACGGCCGCTTCCGGATTGAGTCCAGCCTGTCGCCGACCGAACAGTTCATCGTCGACCTGCTCTCGGCAACCGGACCGGTTCTGCCGTCAATGCGCCGCAATTCCGCGCTGGAAACCGTTGCTGGCGAAGTCGAAGAACTGTTGAAGCCGCTGACGCGCTTTAACGATCCGAAAGGCGTATACGCGCACTGTCTGTGCACGATTGAATAAACCGGCGAGTCGCCCGCCAGGGCGACGGCCGAACGCCTACGAGTCCCAGTGCAAAATAATTTTGCCGCTTTGACCTGATTCCATCAGGTCGAAGCCGGTCTGGAATTCGTCGATTCCGAAGTGATGCGTGATGACGGACTCCACGCTGAGTCCGCTTTGCAGCATGCTCGACATCTTGTACCAGGTCTCGAACATCTCGCGTCCGTAGACGCCCTTTAGTACCAGCCCTTTGAAGATCACCTGGTTCCAGTCGATCGTCGTGTCGGCCGGCGGAATGCCGAGTACGGCGACCTTGCCACCGTGGTGCATCGTGCGCAGCATGTCGTTGAACGCCATCGGGTTGCCCGACATTTCGAGGCCGACGTCGAAGCCTTCCTCCATGCCGAGTTCGTCCATCGTGTCGTCAAGCGACGTCGACTGGACGTTGATCGCGCGCGTCGCGCCAAGCTTGCGGGCGAGATCGAGACGGTAGTCGTTCACGTCCGTGATAACGACGTGCCGCGCGCCGGCGTGTTTAGCAACCGGTACCGCCATGATTCCGATGGGTCCTGCGCCGGTGATCAGCACGTCCTCACCGACCAGGTCGAACGACAACGCGGTATGCGTCGCATTGCCAAACGGGTCGAGGATGGATGCCATCTCGCTGCTGACCGCATCAGGAACTTTGAAGACGTTGAATGCGGGCACAACGATATACTCCGCGAATGCGCCCGGACGATTGACGCCGATGCCGACCGTATTCATGCACAGATGGCGGCGTCCGGCGCGACAGTTGCGACAGACGCCGCAGGTGATGTGGCCCTCGGCCGAGACACGATCGCCGGGTTCAAAGCCACGGACTTCGCTGCCCATCTCGACAACCTCGCCGGAAAACTCGTGGCCGATCACGAGCGGCACCGGGACCGTCTTCTGTGCCCAGTCGTCCCACTTGTAGATGTGGATGTCGGTGCCGCAGATCGCTGAGTGCGTCACCCGGATCAGCACATCGTTGTGGCCGATCTCGGGCTTGGGCACGTCTTCGAGCCAGACGCCGCGCTCCGGCTTGGCTTTGACCAATGCTTTCATGCCGCGATGACCTCGAGTTCACGGCCGACCTCGGTGAAGGCGTCGATCGCCTTGTCGAGATGCGAGCGGTCGAGTCCGGCCGACATTTGGGTCCGGATACGCGCCTCACCTTTCGGCACGACCGGGTAGGAGAAGCCGATGACGTAGACGCCTTTCTTCAATAGCCGGTCCGCCATCTCGGTCGCGAGTTTTGCATCGCCGAGCATGACCGGGATGATGGGATGCTCACCGGGTTTCAGATCGAAGCCGCGCTCCGTCATCTTTGCGCGGAAGTAGCGCGCGTTGTCCGACAGTTTTTCGCGCAGCCCAGAGTCTTCTTCCAGCAGTTCGAAGACGGCGAGAGACGCCGCAGCGATGACGGGCGCAACCGAGTTGGAGAAGAGGTAGGGCCGCGAACGCTGCCGCAGCCATCCGATGATTTCCTTGCGTCCGGACGTGTAGCCGCCGGATGCGCCGCCGAGGGCTTTGCCAAGCGTCCCGGTCAGGATATCGACGCGGCCCATGACGTCGCGGTACTCGTGAGTCCCGCGTCCATTCTCGCCGAGAAAACCCGTTGCGTGGCAGTCGTCGACCATCGTGAGTGCATCGAACTCGTCGGCGAGATCACAGATGCCTTTCAGGTCGGCAATCGTGCCGTCCATCGAAAAGACGCCGTCTGTGACAATCAGTTTCGCCCTGGCGTCGCCTGCCTTCTCAAGCTGTTCGCGCAAGGCAGACATATCGTTGTTGGCATAGCGGAACCGCGATGCCTTGCACAGGCGAATGCCGTCGATGATGCTGGCATGGTTCAGCGCGTCGCTGATCACCGCATCCTCAGGCGTCAAAATCGTTTCGAACAGCCCGCCGTTCGCGTCAAAGCACGAGGGGTAGAGAATCGTATCTTCGGTGCCGAGAAATGCCGAAATGCGGTGCTCAAGTTCTTTATGGATCGTCTGCGTGCCGCAGATGAAGCGGACCGACGCGACGCCGAAGCCGTAATTGCCGAGCGCCTTGTGGGCGGCCTCGACAACCTTCGGGTGGTTCGCGAGTCCGAGGTAGTTGTTGGCGCAGAGATTGATCACGGATTCGTCGTGACCGTTCACCCTGACATCGATGTCAGCCTGTTGTGGCCCGGTGATCAGTCGCTCCGTCTTGTAGAGCCCTTCAGCGCGCAGCGCTTCCGTGTCCCGGTGAAGAGTGTCGAGAATGCTTTTTGCCACGGGATTGTCCGCTTGAATCAAGGGACGCGGAGTATATCAGGACGCGCTGTGTTCGGACCCGGTTTCAGCGCGCGGAAAGAGACGCTGAAAGCCGAATTCGATTGACTGCGCATCGCTTCTATGATGCCCTTTGCACCGTCCTGAACGGCCTCCTTTCGGAGGCATCCGAGAGTGCATAAGCCCATGAAAAGATTCACAGATCAGCCGGTCGCCAAACCGACCGATATTCCCCGTCTCGACGAGCTTTATCTCACCGACGAGAAGGCGCTGGTCAAAGCGCTCGCGAAGGATGCAGACCCGGGCGTTAAGGGTCGGCAGCGCATTCACGACAACGCATTGCGTCTCGTTAAATACGTGCGCGAGAACACAAGTGACGACGGTGGCATGGATGCGTTCCTGAAACAGTACGATCTGTCGTCGGAGGAGGGTGTCCTGCTGATGTGTATCGCGGAAGCGCTCCTGCGAATTCCGGATGCCGACACGGCCGATCGCCTGATCTCCGACAAGATCACCGCGGCAGACTGGGAAAAACATCTCGGCGAGAGCGAGTCGCTGTTTGTCAACGCGTCGACGTGGGGGCTGATGCTAACCGGAAAGCTGCTCGACTACGAAGATACGACGTCGAAGAAGCCCGGCAAACTTCTCGGCAAGCTTGCGAGCCGGGCGGGAGAGCCCGTCGTCCGAGCGGCGATGCGCCAGGCCATGCGCATCATGGGACACCAGTACGTCATGGGGCGCGATATCGATGAGGCGCTGAAGCGTTCAGTCAAGAACGAAAACGCGGCCTATCGCTACTCGTTCGATATGCTC
>CAWUHY010000139.1:0-8017 GCA_963922215.1 uncultured Gammaproteobacteria bacterium
GTCGTCGACGAATACGGCGGTGTCGCCGGACTGTTGACGATCGAGGACGTTCTGGAATAGATCGTCGGGGAGATCGACCACGAGCACGATCAGGAAGAGGTCGAGTTCATACGCCCCGAAGGCGAGACGAACGGTCACCCGAGCTTTGCCGTCCGTGCGCTGACGCGCATCGAGGATTTCAACAGCTACTTCGAATGCGAACTCTCCGACGAGGACTACGACACTGTCGGCGGTCTCGTCATGCATTCGCTCGGCCGCCTGCCGCGTCGCGGTGAAAAGGTCAGCGTCGACGGGTTCACATTCTCGGTCGTCAAGGCCGACAAGCGCCGCATCGACTCACTGCAGGTTCACCGGGAATTCACCGAGTGAATGCGCTGACCGGCCTTACGGCCGAACGAGTCCGCTAGCCCAGTGGAGCTCAAAGGATCTGTTCTGCAGTGGCCGGCTGACCGGCCGCGACTGAGCCGCTTGATCTTTTTCCTGCTCGGCGCGCTCATGACGACGACGTTTGCGCCGTTCGGGCTCGCGTTGCTGATGCCGCTGATCCTGCTGCCGTTGTTTTATGTCGTGCTGACCGTGTCGCCTCGCGACGCGGCGGCGCACTGCTTCTGGTTCGGCATGGGCCTCTTTCTCACAGGCACCTACTGGATCGTCATTTCCGTCACGTTGGTCGGTGGCGCGCCGGTCTATATCTCCCTGATTCTCATGATTGGCCTCGTGCTGGTCATGTCCGTCTGGCTCGCGATCACCGGTTGGCTGACCAATCTGCTGTCCCACGGTGAGCCGCTGCGCCTGTTGTTCGTGGCGCCGGCCGTCTGGGTCATCATCGAATGGTTGCGCGGCTGGGTGTTCACCGGCTTTCCGTGGATGAGTCTCGGCTACGGTCACGTCGGGCTGCCGATCGGCGGCTTCGCCCCCGTGCTGGGCGTCTACGGCGTCAGCTTCATGCTCGTGTTCAGCAGCGCGGCCATCCTCGTCGCCCTCATGTCGGAACGCTTGCTGCGCGGCGTTGCAGTCGCGGCAGTCATCCTGCCGTGGATCGTTGGCGGCATCCTGGACGCGGTTGATTGGACAGAGCCCGACGGTGCCCCGGTTAAAACAACGATTCTCCAGGCGGGCATTCCACAGGAGCAGAAGTGGAATCCGGAACAGTTGCTCCCGACGATGGCTTACTACCGGAACGCGACGCTGCGTGCCGCAGACAGCGAGCTCGTCGTGTGGCCGGAGATCGCCATTCCGATCCGCGCCTGGCAGCGCGATTCACTGAACAATTTCCTGAACATCATGCGCAATGACACGTTGAAACGCGGGCAGTCCGTTGCGTTTGGCGTTTTCGAGTTCAAGCAGGATCGCGGCGAGCTCGAGGTCTACAACAGTATTGCGCTGCTTGAACGTGATCGGGCACTGAGCTACTACCACAAGCGACATCTCGTGCCGTTCGGTGAGTACTTCCCGGTGCCTGATTTCATCATCGACCTGATGATCGGTCTTGAGAAAAACCTCGGCGACATCAGCGCCGGTGCGCCGGACCAGGCGCTGCTCGAGACCGGCAGCGGCCTGCGCTTCGCGTCGGTCATCTGCTACGAGGATGCCTACGGCGCGGAGCAGCTTTACGCGTTTCCGGAGGCGGCGCTGATCGTCAACGTCAGCAACGACGGCTGGTTCGGCAATTCCATTGCGCCGCACCAGCACCTGCAGATTGCGCGCATGCGGTCTCTGGAAACCGGGCGGCAGACCGTCCGCTCAACGAACAACGGCATTAGCGCGTTCATCGACGAAAAAGGGCGTATCGTCCAGCGCGGGCCGCAATTCCAGCAGTCACGGATGACGCGCAGCGTGCAGCCGATGCGCGGCGCGACCCCTTATGTCGAGTCCGGAAACTGGCCGATACTTGTTTTGAGTTTCGCGCTGCTTGGATTTTTCTGGATACGCAGTCGCGGGAGCCTTTAGAGCTGCAGCGAACTGTCAGAAGCGATCGATCACTGTGATGCCCGTCTCCGTCGATTTGTGCATCGCGGGCAGTTCCGTCAGCGCATCGTCGAGACTGATTGTCCTGCTGACGAGTGACTCCGGTTTCAGTTTGCCGGATTGAATCATCGCCAGGAGTTCGGGGTAGCGGTGCGCCTGCATGCCGTGTGATCCGAGGATTTCAAGTTCGTCCGCGATCACACGATCCATCGGTACCGTCGGGCTCTGATCGCCATCCACCATCAGGCCAACCTGGATGTGCTTTCCGCGTTTGCGCAAGCAGTCGATCGAGTTTGAACTCGTCACTGCGCTTCCGAGCGCGTCGATCGACACGTGCGCGCCGCCGCCGGTGACTTCCCGAATCGCCTCCGGGACGGCGTCAACGCTTCTCGCATTGATGAGCGAGTCCGCGCCGATGCTTCCGGCGAATGCGAGCTTGTTGTCGTCGATATCGACCGCCACGACATGAGCGCCCAGGGCACTCGCGATCATGATGGCGGACAAGCCGACCCCGCCGCAGCCGTGAACAGCAACCCACTGACCGTCGGTGACGCGGCCCTGATCGACGATCGCGCGGAAGGACGTAACGAAGCGGCAGCCGAGGCTTGCCGCCGTGACAAAATCAATCTCGTCCGGCAGCCGGACAAGATTGACGTCAGCAAAGTCAATCGCGACGAACTCGGCGAACGAGCCCCAGTGCGTAAAGCCGGGTTGGAACTGACGATCGCAGACCTGCTGATTGCCCGAACCGCACTGCGGGCACGTGCCGCAGCCGCAGACAAACGGAAGCGTGACGCGATCGCCGCGCCGCCAGCCGCCCGTGACTTCGGAGCCGACAGCTTCGATCACTCCGGCCAGTTCATGTCCCGGCACTTGCGGCAGGCGTATGTCCGGATCGTGCCCCATCCAGCCGTGCCAGTCGCTGCGACACAGCCCTGTTGCTTCGACCGAGATAACGACGCCGGCCGGAGGAGGTTCCGGGTCCGGCACGTTTTCGATCGTCAAAGCTTCGCCGAATGCGCGGTAGAGTGCAGCTTTCATGGTTTGCTCGGAAATTCACCAACATAGTCCGCGATGGTGTCGAAGACCAGCCGAATGCGCCGACTCGTGTGCAATTCACGGTGCGTTACCAGCCAGGTGGGAAACTTGATGGACGGCAGCGAAGGCAGTACGCGTTCCAGCGTCGGCCGCGTTTCGGCGATGTCCGTGGTCATCACGCTGAGGCCGAGCCCTCGCTCAATCAGGCCGAGAATCACCATCCCGCTGCGGCTATAGACTTGAAAATGCTCGCGTGTCACCGGCACGCCGAGATCGTGAAAGAACGACAGCATACGCGTCGGACTCTCAAAGCCAATGAAATCGAAGTTCACGAGATCCTTCAGTGTCGCCGGGCGCCCGACGCGGTCGAGATAGTGGCGGGCGCCGTAAATATGCGCTGTTGCGTCTCCGATTCGTTTGGCGATCAGGTCTCCGTGCTCGGGCTGCGCGTGACGAATCGCGATGTCAGCTTCGCGGCGAATCAGATTTAGCGATTCATTCGCGGGGATGATCTCAAGTTCTATTCCCGGTGCTCGTTCGCGGACACGCTCGGCAATCGCGGGAAGGTGGTGGATCGCGAAACCCTCTGTCGCGGTCACACTGACATGTCCATCGATCAGTTCCGAGCGGCCAGTCGCGGCCAGCGACACCCGCGTTGCGGCTTCTCCCATCGCGCGGACGTGCTCGAGCAGCGCGATGCCGGACTCTGTCAGGTCCATTGATCGATGACTGCGCTCGAACAGCGTGACACCGAGCTCATCTTCAAGTCCGGCCACCTGACGGCTCAGCGTTGGTTGGGTCAGTCCGAGCGCGCGCGCCGCGGCCGAGAGCGAGCCCTCTTCGGCGGTGGCGAGAAACGCCTTGACCTGGTTCCAGTCAAACGTGACCGCTTTCCAGTTCATAATTTTCGTATACCAGATATGAGTGGGTTGGGAATTTATATTAAGTATCCGCATGGCTAGTATGCCGCCTCGATCTGGACGAACCAAGCCATGCAGCCGCAACCTGCCGACCGCTTGCGACAATGAATCCAACGCCGGCGTTGCCGGAAAGGAACTGAACACATGACCACATTTGAGACGACCACGCCGCATCCGGATGCGCGGTTCTGGGACCGTATCGCCGCCCGCTATTCACGCAAGGCCGTGCCGGATCAGACTGCTTACGAGATCAAGCTCGCGAAAACGAACGGCTATCTGATGCCCGATGATCAGGTTCTGGAAATCGGTTGCGGGACAGGCACGACGGCGCTGCATCATGCTCCACGCGTGCGGCATATTCTGGCGACGGACATTTCAGCGAAGATGATCGAAATCGCACGTGAGAAAGCTCGCGTCGCCGAGATCGAGAATGTGCGATTCGAGGTCTCCAGCATCGATGAACTTGACGTCGAGAGCGATCGATACGACGCGATCCTCGCGCACAGTATTCTGCACCTTGTTGCCGATGTGCCTCGGACTCTGCGTCATCTGAACAAGCTGCTTAAGCCGGGAGGGCTGTTGATTTCGAGTACGATTTGCATCGGGGATACCGCAGCCTGGCTGGGATGGGTCGCTCCGCTCGGGCGAAAACTCGGGGCATTGCCGCGCGTCAACGTATTCCGCGAGTACGAACTCCTGGGCTGGCTTGGCGATTCCGGATTCGACGTCGAGGAAAAATGGCAGCCTCACGAGAAGGCCAGTCACTACATCGTCGCGCGGGCGGTCGACAAGGCGCGGCGATAGGCCATTCAAAGGGCTAAAAGCCCTGCTGACGGCTGTTTTTGGCGGCGCGTTGGGTTACGCTTCCGCAAATTTCCGCAAGTTCCAATCATGACCAAAGACTACGATCCGAAGGCCTCTGAAGCGGCAGCGCAGGCCTATTGGGAAGAATCGCGCTGTTTCGAGGTGTCGGAAGACAGCGAGCGCGAAAAATACTACTGCCTGACCATGTTCCCGTATCCGAGCGGCCGGCTGCACATGGGCCACGTTCGGGTCTTCACGATCAATGACGTGATCGCGCGCTTCCACCGGATGCTCGGCAAGCACGTGCTGCAGCCGATGGGCTGGGATGCCTTCGGCATGCCGGCCGAAAACGCGGCCATCAAGCGCGGTGTGCCGCCGGCGAAGTGGACCTACGAAAACATCGACTACATGCGCGGTCAGCTGAAGCAGCTCGGCTACGCCTACGACTGGAGTCGCGAAGTCACGACCTGCCGGCCCGAGTATTACCGTTGGGAGCAGTGGCTGTTCGTCAAGCTGTTCGAGAAAGGTCTCGTCTACCGCAAGAATTCGGTCGTGAACTGGGACCCTGTCGACCAGACCGTCCTCGCCAACGAACAGGTCATCGACGGACGCGGCTGGCGCTCGGATGCGCTGGTCGAGCGCCGCGAGATTCCGCAGTGGTTCATGAAGATCACGGCCTATGCCGACGAGCTGCTGGAACAGCTCGATGACATGCCGGGCTGGCCGGACAACGTCAAGACGATGCAGAGAAACTGGATCGGTCGGTCAGAGGGTGTCGAGCTTTCCTTCGAGGTCGAGGGCGACGACGATCTGCTGACGGTGTTCACGACTCGTCCCGACACGTTGTTCGGCGTGACCTACATGGCCGTCGCCGCCGAACACCCGCTCGCCGTCAAAGCTGCGGCCGGCGATCCGGCGCTCGCAGCGTTTATCGAAGACTGCAAAAAGACGGACGCCGCAGAAGCGACGCTGGAGACGATGGAGAAGCGCGGAATGCCGCTCGGCATTAATGCGATTCATCCGCTAACCGGCGAGCCCGTCCCGCTGTGGGTCGCCAACTTCGTTCTGATGGGCTATGGCACCGGCGCAGTCATGGCCGTTCCCGGACACGACGAGCGCGACTGGGAGTTTGCGAAAAAACACGACCTGCCCATCCAGCAGGTCATCAGGCCCGCGAACGGATCCGAAATCGATGTCCATGAAGCCTGCTACACCGACCACGGGGTGCTCGTGAATTCGGGTGACTACGACGGGCTCGACTTCGAGGCAGCATTCAACGCGATTGCTGACGCCTTCGAGAAAAACGGTCGCGGAACCCGACGCGTGAATTACCGTCTCCGTGACTGGGGTGTCTCGCGCCAGCGTTATTGGGGCGCACCGATTCCCATCATCTACTGCGACGACTGCGATGCGGTGCCTGTCCCGGTCGAGCAGCTGCCCGTCGTGTTGCCGGAAGATGTTGAGTTCACCGGCGTGGGTTCACCGCTGAAGGAAATGCCCGAGTTCATCAACGTCGACTGCCCGTCCTGCGGCAAGCCTGCGCGTCGTGAGACGGACACCTTCGATACCTTTGTCGAGTCGTCCTGGTACTACGCGCGCTACGCCTCGCCGGATTGTGACAACGCGATTCTCGATGAGCGCGCCGGCTACTGGCTGCCGGTCGATCAATACACCGGTGGCGTGGAACACGCGATCCTGCATCTGTTGTACGCGCGCTTCTTCCAGAAGCTGCTGCGTGACGAGGGTTTGAGCGATGCCGACGAGCCGTTCACCCGCCTGCTGACGCAGGGCATGGTCTTAAAGGACGGCGCAAAGATGTCGAAGGCCAAGGGCAATACCGTCGACCCGGAAGCGCTGATCGAGCAGTACGGCGCGGACACGGTGCGCCTGTTCATGATGTTTGCCGCACCGCCCGAGCAGTCACTGGAATGGTCGGACGATGGCGTACAGGGCAGTTTCCGCTTCCTGAAGCGCTTCTACGGCGCAGTGCAGGGCAATCTCGGCGACGTCCCGGCAATTGATCGTGATGCACTGACCGGTGCGCAGAAAGACCTGCGGCGCAAGACACACGAGACGATTGCGAAGATCTCGGACGACATTGGCCGGCGCTACACGTTCAACACGGCGGTCGCAGCTTCGATGGAATTGATGAACGCGGTCATTCGATTCGAGGATGACAGCGACAACGGCCGGGCCGTCGTTCGCGAAGCGCTGGAGTCAGTCGTGCTGATGCTGTCGCCGATCACACCGCACGTTTGCCATGAGTTATGGCATGCGCTCGGTCACGAGAATGCGATCGTTGACGTCGCCTGGCCGACGGTCGACGAATCCGCGCTGGAGCAGGACACGATCGAAATCGTCGTCCAGGTCAACGGCAAGTTGCGTGGACGGATTGCCGTTGACGCCGACGCGGACCGTGAGACAGTCGCGAAGCGTGCACTGGACGACGAGAACGTCCAGCGCTTCGTTGACGGCCAGGCGGTGAAGAAGACCATCGTTGTGCCCCGCAAGTTGGTGAATATTGTTGTCTAGTACACGTTTCATTTTCGGACTCGTGATGGTGCTCCAACTCGCCGCCTGCGGCTTCGCACTGCGCGGCGCCTACACGTTTCCCGAATCAATGGACACGTTGTACGTGTCGGCCGACGATCGCTTTTCCGGTTTCTACCGCGCGCTCGTTGCCGAACTGGAGCGAGCCGGCGTCAGCGTTGTCGATGCGCCGTCGGAAGATGCAGCGACCCTGACGATCCTGGCAGATAGTACCGGGCAGCGCGTGCTGTCAGTCTCGGCTCGCAACGTGCCGACGGAATACGAGGTCTTCTACACCGTCGAGGTTTCGCTGGCCGATGGCGAAGAAAGCCTGCTCCTGCCGCAGGTGCTGACGCTGACCCGCGACTACACCTACGACGCGAATTTCGTACTCGGCAAAGCGGCGGAGGAGCAGCAGCTTCGCGACGCGATTGTCGACGATCTCGTGCGTCTCGTGCTGCGGCAGATCGACTCGCTGTAGACCCTCGGTCGACCATGCTGGCAGCGACGGATGTGCAGGAGGCGCTAAGCGCGCTGCTCGACCGCTACTCCATTCGTGTCGAAAGCGTTCCCGACGACACAAAGATCCCGGGTAGCTTCTGGGGTGAGCCGGAAGCGGGGCTGATCGGCAATCGACTCTACATTCGCTCGGATACGCCGCTGCATTCGGCGCTTCACGAAGCCTCGCACTTTATCTGCATGACGCCGGAGCGACGCGACGCGCTTGGCGAAGAACGGCTTCGGCGGTTTTCGGAATG
>CAWUHY010000140.1:0-8013 GCA_963922215.1 uncultured Gammaproteobacteria bacterium
GTGCTTCGCTGGATTCCCAACGCCATCTCGATCATGCGGATTCTGCTGATCGCGCCAATTCTCGAGTTGATCTTGAGAGAGCAGTTCGTAGTCGCGCTGATCCTGTTTGTTATCGCCGGGTTTTCAGATGGGCTCGACGGCTATCTTGCTGTTCGGTTCAAGTGGGAGTCGCGGCTCGGCGGTCTGCTTGATCCCATCGCCGACAAGCTCCTGATGGCCGGGCTCTTCGTGACGCTGTCTTACTCCGGCATGATTCCGATCTGGCTTGCAGTGATTGTTATTGCGCGGGATGTCATCATCATCAGTGGCGCGACCGCCTACAATTTCCTGATTGGTCCCGTGCCGGGTGAGCCGACGAAGATCAGCAAGCTCAACACTGCGCTCGAGCTGATCTTCTTGTTTTTCGTACTAAGCAAGGCCGCCTACGGCTGGCCGAATGACATCACGCTGATCGTGACCGGCGCGAGTATTCTCGTGACCGTTTTCGTCAGCGGAATTGATTACGTCTTGTCCTGGTCGCGCCGGGCGAAGGAGGAACGATGACAGGTCGCGGAGATCTTCGACTCAACTGGCTGATCGCAATCGCGATCGTCGGCTACGTGATGTACTTGCTGGCTCCGGTGCTGACACCCTTCGTCGCTGCGGCGCTGCTGGCCTACATCGGCGACCCGCTGGCTGACCGGCTGGAATCGTTTCGCCTGCCGCGGACCGTCGCCGTCATTGTCGTGTTCCTGCTGACATTCCTGTTCATCGCATTGATGATCCTGCTCCTCGGGCCGCTCGTGCGGTCGCAGGTCAACGCGCTTCTCGACGCGCTCCCCGGCATTCTGACCCAGCTTGAAAACGTCTGGTTGCCGCGTCTCGCAGCGTTCGCCGACATCGACCCGAATGCAGACGTCGGCATCGGCCCTTTCCTTGCCAAGTACAGCGAAATGGCCGGTAACTGGGGTGCCAAGGTCCTGATGTCCGTCGGCAAATCGGGAGGCGCGCTCGCGACGGCGGTGATCAGCCTGTTCCTGATTCCGATTCTGACCTTCTACCTGCTGCGCGACTGGGACCAGGTCATGGCGCATCTCGCAGCGTTGGTGCCGCAGAGCCAGCAGGACACGATCTTCGAACTCGCGCGTGAGACCGACGAAGTGCTCGGCGCCTTCCTGCGCGGCCAGATCCTGGTCATGCTCGCGCTCGCGACGATCTACTCGATTGGCCTGAGCCTCGTGGGGGTCAAATTTGCGCTTGCGATCGGCGTGGTAGCGGGACTTGTCAGCTTTGTCCCGTATCTTGGCCTCGTGTTCGGCATCGGACTCGCATCGCTGACCGTACTCGCCGAGCCGAACGCGCTGTTCCTGCTGCTCGGTGTCGTGGCCGTTTTCGTTGTCGCACAGGTCCTTGAAGGAACGTTCCTGACGCCGAAGCTCGTCGGCGACCGGATCGGCCTGCATCCCGTGATTGTGATCTTCGCGGTTGCGGCGGGCGGTCAGTTGTTCGGCTTTTTCGGCATTCTGCTCGCTTTGCCCGCCGCCGCCGTCCTGTCGGTGCTCGTGCGCTTCGCGTTCGAGCGCTACCTCCGTGAGCACCCTGAAGCTGCAGAGGAACTGGAGAAGCACGACGATGACGAGGAGGCCAGCGCCACGACGTGAGTCAGCTCGTCCTGCCAATTCGTCTCGACGATCACGCGGTCTTCGACTCGTTCCACCCCGCCGGTAACGAGGCGCTGGTCAGCCATCTTAAGAACGTCGCCGCCGGCGAGGCAGCAGGTGCGTGGATCGTCGGACCGAATGCCTCCGGCAAAACCCATTTGCTGCAGGCTGCCTGTGCGGCGGCCGGCGATGACAGCGTCTATCTTTCGCGCGAGGTGCTCGAATCGGCGGCGCCGCCGCTGCTCGACGGTCTCGCCACACGCGGTCTGGTCGCAATTGATGATATCGAGCTTGTTGCGGGACAGGCGGACTGGGAAACGGCACTCTTTGCGCTGTTTAACGCCCTGCAGGACGCTGGCGGAAGACTCGTCGTCGCGGCGCAGACGGCTCCGCGGGAAGCATCGATCGCGCTCGCTGATCTAAAAAGTCGCTTCGCGCTGTTGCCCGTCTTCCGCCTGAATCCTTTGGACGATGCCGAGCGAGCCCGGGCTTTGATGCTGCGTGCCGCGAACCGCGGACTCGATCTGCCGGACGAAACGGCGAACTATCTGTTGAGTCGGGCACGCCGCGACATGCAGAGTCTCTACGCGCTGCTGGATCATTTAGACGTCGAGGCCCTGCGCGCGAAACGCCGCCTCACGATTCCGTTCGTGCGCGACTGTCTCGCCGCTGAATCAGACGTCAGTTCCTGAATCAGGCTAAATCAGGAACCGGCGTCGAGCTGCTTCGCAACCTGCGCGACGCGGGCACCGAGTACGCGGGCGAGATGACTTTCATCGTCCGTCAGCGGTGCGCCGTCCTGACCAAACGTGACGTGTGACGCGCCGTAGGGGGTGCCGCCGGACTTTGTGGTCGACAGGCGCTCTTCCGAGTACGGGAGGCCGACGAGCAGCATCCCGTGATGCAACAGCGGAACACTCATCGTCAACAACGTCGTTTCCTGGCCGCCATGCAGGCTGGCGGTCGACGTAAAAACCCCGGCCGGTTTGTCTTTCAGCGCGCCGCTCAGCCACTCGGACGCCGTCCCGTCGAGGAAGTATTTGACGGCCGCGGCCATGTTGCCGAAACGGGTCGGGCTGCCCAACACGAGTCCGCGACACTCCTTGGGGTCCTCCGCGGTCGCGTAGGGCGGGCCGGATTCCGGTACCGACGGTTCGCTGGCTTCGGTTTTGGGCGAAACGGGCGGAACGGTCCGCAGCCGCGCGGACATGCCGGAGACACTGTCGACACCGGCGGCAACCTCGCGTGCGAGCGCCTCTGTGGCGCCGTGCAGCGAGTAGTAGAGAACGAGAATGTCGGCCATGCATGAGTCCTTTCAGTGGTCAGGTCGTCGTCGAACCGGAACAAGCGGCTGGTCGCCGCAGGCTTGACGCTGGCGTGCGCCAACTGTAGCTTCTTTCGGGTTAGACCTAATAAGAATAACAATGTCCGTACGAAATCCCGCAATTATCGTGGCCGCAACGATTCTCGCGACGCTCCTCGTCGTGTCGGCCTGCGAGACTGCGCCGCCGATCCAGGAAATGAGCGACGCCCGCCAGGCAATTGCCGTCGCGAGGGAAGCCGGCGCCGCCGAGAAAGCTTCGGCAGAGCTACGCGCTGCGGAACTCTCCTTGAAGCGTGCGGAATCAGAACTCGCGGATCGCGATTACCATGAAGCCCGACGTGAGGCGCTGTCGGCGCGCGAGCGGGCGCAGGCTGCGTTGAAACTCGCAGAACGCGAGTCGGACAAATACTGAAGCCGACAGCAACCGTTTCCGGCTGACGTTCCGATCAGGACTGGAACCACTTCTCCGAAAGCCGTGTGATGACCTTGTTCGGGTATTTGCGTTTCCCGAGCGATCCGTTATAGCGCCCGAGCGCTCTGCGCAAATCGCCGCGTTCCTTGTCGAGATAATATTTCAGGATCGTGCAGCCGTAGCGGAGATTGGTGTCGACGTGCAGGAGGTTGTCTTCCGGACGGCCAATCTCGTCGATCCAGAACGGCATGACCTGCATCAGGCCAAGCGCGCCAGCCACGGAGACGGCATAGCGGTCGAAATTGCTCTCGATGTCAATCACTGCGAGAACGAGTTCGGGTTTCAGGTCGGCGCGCTGCGCTTCGCGATGCACGGCCTTCAGGAGCTGGATCCTCTCGGCCGGATCACGAACCTGCCGCTCCAGTCGCCGGGACATGTCGGTCAACCAGACCTCCGCATCGAAACGGTCGTCGAAGCTGTCCGCAGAATTCACGGCCTCCAGCAACGCACTGCGCAGCTCGGGGTCCGGCCGGTTCTCGGCCCCGGCGGACGAAACTGCTAACAGTGAAAGGAGGACCAGTAGTCGCATGCGTCTTACCCTAGCGTGGTCTCCGCCATCAGGTTGAGAAATTCCTCACGTTTCAGCATGCGTGACTCGCTGTCGGTTCGTTGCCGGTACTCGTAGTCGCCGGTCTCGAGATTACGTTCGCTGACGACGACGCGGTGTGGAATTCCCAGCAATTCGGCATCCTTGAATTTGAACCCCGGTCGCGCGTCGCGATCGTCGAGCAGCACTTCAAATCCGCGCGCTTTCAGATCGTTGTAAAGTGCTTCGCTTTCCGCGCGCACCGCTTCCGACTTCTTAAGATTCACGGGAACAATGACAACGTGGAACGGCGTCAGCGGTTCCGGCCAGATGATGCCGTTCTCGTCGTGGTTCTGCTCGATCGCGGCTCCGACGATGCGCGTCACGCCGATTCCGTAGCAGCCCATCTGCATTGCGGTCGCTTTGCCATTCGCGTCAAGAACGGTCGCGCCCATGGCTTCGCTGTATTTGTCGCCGAGCTGGAAGATGTGGCCAACTTCAATACCGCGCGCGATCTTCAGCGTACCTTTGCCGCCGGGCGTCGGGTCGCCTTCGACGACGTTGCGAAGATCGACGGTCTCGGGTTCCGGCAGGTCGCGACCGAAATTCACGCCCGTTAGGTGTGCATCTTTCTTGTTCGCGCCGACGACGAAGTCCGACATCGACGCCGCGGCGTGGTCAAAGAAGACGGGAATATCGAGACCGATGGGTCCGACGAAACCCGGTTCCGCGCCGCAGTGATCATAAACGGTGCCCGGCGCGGACATCGTCAGTGGCGACTGCACCGCGTCGAGTTTCTGCGCCTTAACGGCATTCAGTTCGTGGTCGCCGCGCAGCACCAGGGCGACCGGACCGTCGACGCCGTCGACGATCAGTGTCTTCAAAATCGCCTCCGGCTTCACGCCAAGCTGGTCGCAGACTTCTTGGATTGTCTTGGCGCCGGGTGTTGCGACTGTCTCCAGTTCCGCCGTGGGCGACGCTCTCTCGCCCGAAGGAAACGTCGCGGCCATCTCCACGTTGGACGCATAGTTGTCGGCGTCACAGTAGGCGATTGCGTCTTCTCCGGAATCGGCCAGCACGTGAAACTCTTCCGAGCGACTGCCGCCGATCTCGCCGCTGTCTGCGATCACGACACGGAACTTCAGGCCAAGCCGTTCGAAAATTCGCACGTAGGCGTCGTGCATTTTCTGGTAGGACGCGCGCATGCCGCCTTCGTCGAGGTCGAAGGAATAGGCGTCCTTCATGATGAACTCCCGCGAGCGCATCACGCCGAAACGCGGGCGAATCTCGTCGCGGAATTTCGTCTGGATCTGGTACCAGTTTACCGGCAGCTGCTTGTAGCTTTTGAGTTCACGGCGGGCGATGTCCGTAATCACTTCCTCGTGCGTCGGACCGAAACAGAAATCCCGGTCGTGCCGGTCCTGCATGCGCAGCAGCAGCGGGCCGTACTGGTCCCAGCGGCCCGATTCCTGCCACAGTTCGGCGGGCTGTACGGCGGGCATCAACAGTTCCAGGGCGCCGGCTTTGTTCAACTCATCGCGGATGACAGCTTCAATCTTGCGCAGAACCCGGACCCCGATCGGCATCCAGGTGAACAGGCCCGAGGACAGCCGGCGGATCAGTCCCGCCCGTAACATCAGTTTATGACTGACGATCTCAGCCTCAGCCGGCACTTCCTTCAAAGTTGTCAGCGCGAATTCGGAGTAACGCATACAGATTCAGCTTCAATGCTTCTAAAAAGAGCGCGCATTCTAACCAACAGCGGCAGGAACGGCGATTCCGGACGGACAAAAGTTGACGATTTGTCCGGCGGCGTTCATTTTTGGCTCGCCCAATCAGGAATATTCAAACTTGCGACGTCCCCAATTTCCACTGATCGCGCTGGAAGGCGTGCCTTTTGTCCTTACGTGCCTGGCTGGCGCCTGGTTTCTCTATTCCGGGATCGGAACCTGGACGCTCGCGCCGTCTGCTGTGCTGCTGGTCGTCGTGATCCTGCTGTTCCGCGATCCCGGGCGGCAGATTCCATCGATACCGCTCGGTGTCGTCAGCCCGGTCGACGGTGTCGTCGAGTCAATTCGGATGAGCGATCGCGGCGTCCCGGATGGCAAGACGCGGATCGTGACGCTGAAGATCAATGCGCTGGGGACATACACCGCGCGGTCCCCGGTCGAGGGCAAGATCAACAACCTGAAAAAGCTGCTCGGCGACCGTTTCGGTGAATTTCGGCGGCACGCGCTGCTGCTCGTCACGGACGAAGGCGACCACGTCATCCTCCAGTTCCTCGGCTTTCCGTTTGGCATCGCGCCGCGCGGGCTGAAGGGCTACGGCGAACGCCACGGACAGGGGCAGCGCTGCGCATACCTCCGGCTCGCCCGCCGCGCGGAACTCCATCTGCCCGACGATGCGCAGCTGAAGGTCGAAGAGGGCGATCGGGTGACTGCGGCGTCGTCGCTGATTGCGAAGCTCGCACAATCGTGAAATCCGCGGGACTTGCATGGCAAACTACGCGGCAATGGACGTCGAGACACACACACTGACCGAGCAGCAGCGACGCGACTACCTGGACGCGCTTGGCGTCGCGGTGTGGCAGCCAACCGCACCCTGTTTTGCGCCGGAGCCAGCAGAAGTCGAAGCGGATTCGCTGGAGACAGCACCGCAACCCGACCACGCTGAGGCAACGGGTGACTGGGCGACTCTCGAGTCGGCTGTGTCCGGCTGCACAAAATGCGAGTTGCACAAGTCGCGGACGCAGACGGTTTTCGGTGTTGGTCATCGAGGCGCTGACTGGATGATTATCGGGGAGGCACCCGGCGCCGAGGAAGACCGGCGTGGCGAACCATTCGTCGGCAGGGCGGGTCAGTTGCTGGACAAGATGCTGGCCGCGCTTAAGCTGTCCCGAGACACTGTTTTTATCGCGAACATTTTAAAGTGCCGCCCGCCTGGAAACCGCGATCCGCACAAAGATGAAGCGGCCGCTTGCCGCGCTTACCTCAATCGGCAGATCGAGCTTGTCCAGCCGAAAATGCTGCTCGCCGTCGGACGGATCGCCGCGCAGCAGCTGCTTGACCGCGACGATCCGGTCGGCAAACTCCGCGGTTCCGTCCACGATCTCAACGGTGTGCCTCTCGTCGTGACCTACCATCCGGCTTACCTGCTGCGCAGCCCGTCGCAGAAGAGCAAGGCCTGGCAGGACCTTAAGCTCGCGCGGCGCGAGCTTGACCGGAGGCAGGCATGATTACGCCTGCGCCGCGCGTGAAGGCAACCGTGCGGACGATGCTGCACGACGACCTCAAGATGGTGTCGGACATCGAGCGCCGCAGCTACGACTATCCCTGGAGCCACGGCGTGTTCCGCGACTGTCTGCTTGCGGGCTACATCTGCCTCGTCCTCGAACGCGAAGAGACCGTGGCGGGCTACGCGATTCTTTCCGTTGCCGCGGGCGAGGCACACATCCTGAACCTGTGTGTCGATCCGGATCATCGTGCATTCGGCTACGGCGAACAGCTGCTGGACGAACTGATTGGCCACGCGCGGGAACTCGAGGTGGAGCAGATTTTCCTGGAGGTGCGGCCGTCGAATGTGTCCGCGAATCGCCTGTACGCGAAAAAGGGATTCCACCGGATCGCGGACCGCAAAGCCTACTACCAGGCGAGCGAAGGTCGCGAAGACGCGCTCGTCCTGGCGAAAAAGCTCTCCCTGTCCTGACCGACCGTTCTCATCGCGCGGCGGAGCCGCTACACTGCGCGCCCCGGAACCCCGTCCTTTATCCATGACCAGCATTGCCAACAACGTCAAACTGCGCCGAACGTTTGCGATCATTTCGCATCCTGACGCGGGCAAGACCACGCTGACCGAAAAGCTGCTGCTGTACGGCGGAGCGATTCAGCTCGCGGGCACGGTCAAGGGTCGCAAGGCGAGCCGGCACGCGACGTCCGACTGGATGGCGCTTGAACAACAGCGCGGCATCTCCATCACGTCGTCGGTCATGCAGTTCCCCTACGAGGGTCGCGTCGTCAATCTGCTGGACACACCCGGTCACGAGGACTTCTCG
>CAWUHY010000141.1:0-7984 GCA_963922215.1 uncultured Gammaproteobacteria bacterium
GTATCGCCGCAAGTACCAGCGTCGTCTCTCCGGGATAATATAGCGGCCTAACCTTAAACAGCTGGCCACGGGGCTCGAACTGTTGTCAAGAATCTCGCTATTGGTTGTCTTTGCTTTCTTGCTTACTTGCAAGACTCTCGCATATGCCGCGTACCCCGGCTGCGAAATCTCGCGACAATCTCAGGTCTCGTTTGCCGGCCCGGATTCAAAAGACCAACTAGAAGTCGTGATCCGAGGGACTCCCTGCTACAACGCTTCGCTTGCAGTCTTCATTACGTCTTCCAAGGGAACTCGGCTGTACAAATACGAAGCCGAATTCAAACCGCATGTTGCCGCGCATTGGCAAGACCCAAGCCTCGACAGGAATGCGAAAGAACTCGCGGATCGGTTTGTAGATCCAACGTCATTCAGCCTTGGCAGCAGTCTTCCCGAATGGATGCCCGAATCCGATTACTATGAAGCAAACGCTCAAGTCATTCGGGTCGGCAGGGACGAGTACGAGAAAATTCGAATTCGTGACTGGATCACGTATACACATCCGCTTCACTACGAAGGGTGGCGAATCGTCGCATTCGATCCCGAGAATGAGCGTGCGATTGTCGTCGCGGAAGGAATACTCTGACGCAGGAGCCAAGGGCGTGTTAGGCCGCCAGACAGCTCCAATGTATGATTTAGCGCCGATTCGGCCGATGGTTTTCGCAGTATTCCAACCGGTTTGATTTTGTCATCCAACGTGAAAACAAGACCAACCACAAACCAATCGCTCACTTGTGCCCTGAAGATTGTCTTCGGAAGCATCGCAGCGTTCGTGACGTTTTTCACTGCTGTTCCTGCCTGTCCTCCGAATGTGTTTTGCACGATCGAATTTGGTTTCCAGCCGCGCCTGGACGTGTGGTCAGTCGGTGCGACCTTCGTGGCAATCGCATTTTTGGTGTCTGCCGGCAGAGATCTGATCTCGATGCGCGACAAGCAGGAATCGTTTGGAGGAGATGTCGAGTCGATCGCCCATCGTCAAAATGACAATCTCGATTCGGGCGTTAGCGAGAGCGACGGTTAGCGCCGGAATTGAACTCCCGACCAGAAGCCTTGTAACCCGAGGAACGCGGTTCGTCCTCAACCCCAGCGTCGATGATTTCTCACGTTGCCGCGGTAACTTACTTGACCGATTGGATTGGATGTTGGGCGGTCGCCAAGCCAGTGACATTATTGCTGCTGGTCACTATATCCGCACTGCAACCGCCTTTCGACGGCTGAAGCCTAACCCTCCAGACTAAACCGATACCCCGACCCGCGCACGGTTTGCAGGCAGTGATCGTGTCCGCTGGGTTCGAGCAGGATGCGCAGGCGGCGCATGTGGACGTCGACGGTTCGCGGGCCGATCCCGACATCTTTTTCCCAGACCTTGGTCAGCAGCTCGTCGCGGCTGAAGACCTGGTCTCTGTGCTTTAAGAAATGCGACAGCAGTTTGAATTCGCGGGGTGCGACCGACAGGTAGCGGCCGTTCACGGAGACGCGCTTGGCGCGATGGTCGATCAGGATTCCGCCGGCCTCCGTCGTGTGTTCTTCGGCGGCGGTCGCCGGGCGGCGCAGGCAGGCGCCAATGCGGGCGCGCAGCTCGTTGCGATCGATCGGTTTGGAAATGAAATCGTCGGCGCCGGATTCGAATGCGCGCAGCACATCGTCGGTATCTTTTCGATCCGAGGTCATCACGAAACGGACGGCGCTGAGCATTTCCCGTCGCCGGACGTCGTGCAGGAACTCCACGCCGTTGATGTCGGGGAGCGACAGATCGCAAACGATGAGATCGGGGCGCTCACGGTCGAGCACGGCGAGCGCAGAGCGCGCATCCGTCGAGTCGCTGACCGAATGGCCGAGCGTCGTGAGCGTGCTCTTTAATAGGTCGCGCGCGGTGGAGTCGGAATCCACAACCAGAATTCGTGCGGGCGCCATGCTGTTAGCCTCAAGCTTTTAAGCGCTCAAGGACATCACAGGCTGTTTACAACAGTTTGACGAAACTGTTTCCGATTTATGACGGCGCGGCCTGGCACGGTCGCGCATCGCGGCCCAGGGACCGGACCCCGTATTCCGCACGTTAAGCCAGTTAGTGCCCTGCAGCCTGCTCGTCGCCGGCCCGCGCGGCCTGTACGCGGCTGCGATTCGTCACCATGCGATCGTGCAGGCAGGTGATGCACTCGCTGCCGGTTTTCTCGAACATGAACGGCAATATCGCGTGCACGAGACAGCAGAACGCGGCCCGGAACAGCGAAAGACTGAAACCCATTGCCATGACGAAGTGCTCGCCGTAGGTCTCGCCAACGCTTGCCGGATGTTCGGTAAATTTTCGCTTCAGTGACATAAACGCTCTCCCTTGCAGGCGATTATCGGCAATTTCAGGTGAAACATGATTGCTTTTTTTGAGCGTTTACCGGACTATTTGAAACGTTCGTTTCTTTTATTGTCGAATTACCGGACGTATGGACACAAAAGACCAGAAAATCCTGCGAATCCTTCAGACTCGCGCCGATCTCTCGATGAACGAGCTCGCGGAGCGCTGCGCGCTGTCGAAGACTGCCGTCTGGCGACGGGTTCGCGAGCTCGAGAAATCCGGTGTGATTCGCGGGCGGGTGACGCTTCTCGATGCCGAGGCGCTGGGCTTCAAGTTGACGATTTTTGCCCTTGTGAGCACAAACCAGCACAGCGATGAATGGTTCAGCCGTTTCGAACGGGCGGTGAGATCGATTCCGGAAATCCAGGAGTTTCATCGCACCAGCGGCGGCATCGACTACCTGCTGCGGGTCGTCGCGCGCGACATGCGCCACTACGACGAGATCTACAAGCGGCTGATTCGCGAAGTCGACTTCGCCGACATCAGCTCGACATTCGTCATGGAGACGTTCAAGTCCGGGAATCAGCTTCCGCTGTAGTGTCGACCGAAGACTCTTCGCCGATGCGGCGTTGTATATCGACATCGTGCTGCGCGTCCCTTTCCGAACCGATCAGGATCGCGATCCAGCGCGTGCTTTCGTCGGCGTCGAGCCATAACTTCAGCGTCATCGTCAACGGCACGGACAAGAGCATGCCCACCGGCCCGAAGACCCACCCCCAGAACACGAGTCCAACGAAAACAATCAACGGCGAGATACCGACGCCATAGCCCATCAGGCGCGGCTCGATCAGGTTGCCAAACATCACGTTGATCAGCACGAATCCGATCAGCGTCCCCGTCGCCTCCGGAACGCCGAGCTGTACGAGCGCGAGCAGAACCGCCGGCACCGCCGCGATGATCGAACCGATCGTCGGCACGTAGTTCAGCAGGAACGCGAGCATGCCCCAGAGCTGCGGAAAATCGAGCCCTAAGGATTTCGTGAGGAGAAATGCGAGCACCCCGGTCGCGGCGCTGACCAGCGTCTTGATCCCGAGGTAGCGGCCGAGGTTGGACAGAAAGACACGCGTTCGTTCGAGCGAGTCGGGGCTGTCGCCGAACGCGGCCTCGGCCTTCGTTCTGAGCGAGGATGCTTCCAGAAGAATAAAGATGACAGTGAAGAAGATCAGGAAGACGTTCGTCAGGACGTCACGCAATCCGTTCAGGAAGTTCGCGGCGAGGCCCATGGCCCAGCCGGGATTGACGAGATCGCTGAGCTTCTCGACAGACTGGTCGGTCTCAAAATTATCGATGATGAACTGGAACACGTTGCGGACGATGACGTCGAGGCGCTCCTGGTAGAGCGGCAGGCGCTGCGTGAATGCAGCAACCGACGTCCCGACGATCGAGCCGACGATGAACAACACCAGCATGATGAAAAGCACGATAACCAGCGCGGCGACGACGGCAGGGACCCGGCGCTGCTGCATCCAGAGCATCGGGCGCACTGTTATCAGCGCGATGAATCCGGCGAGCAGCAGCGGCACCATCAGCACCTTCGCCATCTGCAGTCCGTAGATGATCACGATGACGGAGGCGAAGGCGAATAGTGCCTTCGATTTGGAGTCTGTGGAGTCTGTCACGTCGAGGTGCGGTTCCGCGTCTTAACGCCAGCGATTGTACACGAGGGCGTTGGCCGCTCGCTTACTCGATGCGACCGGGTGTGCGCATGCCGCGGCGCGGCGAATACTTCTCGATTTCGTCTTCGTCGATGCTTTTAATTTTCACCGTCCAGCGGCCGAGCGTCGTGCTGACACGCAGCTGGTAGGTGCCCGGCTCTTCGAAGAGTTTCAGGCCGTTGCCCTTGCGCTTCGTGTGTACGACACGTCCGACGTGGCGGCCGGTGCGCGACTCGATGAGCACGATGTCGAGCGCGAGCAAGGTGTCGTATTCGCCGGTCAGTCGCCAGTCGAGCAGCCAGGGGCCGTCGACCGTGAAGCTCGCCGTCGTCATCGTCGACGTGCCTTTGAATTCGCGCACGAGCTCTTCGCCGGACGCGTTTTGGGTCAGCGCCGCGAGCAGGAAGCAGGCAATGATTTGCAGTCGTAGTTTCATCCGTCGAAGTCTACCGTCGTCCGTGGAGAACGGCCACGCCGTGCCGTTAATTGCTTTCGCTTGAGACCAGCGACCACGGCAGCGGTTCCCGGAATCGGTCTGCGAGAAAATCGATAAAGGCGCGAACGCGGTACGAAAGATGGCGCGTCGGCGGATAGATCGCATGCGCCGGCGTCGTCGGCAAAGCGATGTCCGGCAGCAGTCGGACGAGATGGCCGCCCCGGATGCTGTCGCAGACGAGAAACTCGGGTTGGTTGATGATGCCCATGCCCTCCACGGCCGCCTCGGTCAGAAAATCGCCGCTGCTGGACTGCAGGTGCCCCTTGACGCGTACCTCGACGCGCTGACCCGCGGCGTCCGTTCCGACCCAGCGCTCCGGATCCGCGAGATTGCTGTACACCAGGCAGCGATGGTTTGCCAGATCGTCGAAGCCCGCCGGCTCGCCGTGTTGCTCAAGGTAGTCCGGCGACGCGCAGAGAACGGACCGGACATCGAATAGCTTGCGTGCAATCAGGTTGGCGTCACGCAGGCGCCCAATCCTGAGCGCGAGATCGACGCCTTCCTGGATGAGATCGACGCGGCGGTCGTTGAGATCGAGCTGAAACCGGACGCGCGGATGCTGCGCGCTGAACGCCGCGATTGGCTCGTGCATGTGCTGGACACCGAACGACAGCGGCAGCGCGATGCGCAGCAGCCCGGACAGCTCACCCTCGGCACGCATGACGCCGGACTCGGCCTCCTCAAGGTCGGCGAGGATGCGGGCGGCATGCGCATAGAAGCCGCGGCCGGCATCGGTAAGGGACAGGCGTCGGGTGCTGCGGTGCAAGAGCTGGACGGTAAGCCGCGATTCCAGCGCGCTGACGCGACGCGAGACGGCGGACTTGTCGGCAGATAGCCTGTCGGCCGCGGCGGTGAAGCTCTCCGCTTCCACGACGGCGACAAAGGCCTCCAGCTCTTCGAGACGGCTCATTGTTGATATTTATGCAACAAACAAATGCTTTTACACTCATTTTTCTCATTTTGAAAGACAGACAGACTGCAGCCTCGATTGAATGACAGCGAACCAGCCATGACTCACATCCTCGAAATTTCCAGCAGCGGACGGACGGCAGACTCCGTCACCCGCACCCTGACCGGCGACCTTGTCGACGCGCTCCGCCAGCAGTCTCCAGGCGCCTTGCTCGTCCGCCGCGACCTCTCCGACGGCGTTCCGTTCGTCGACGCGGACTGGATCGCAGCGAACTTCACGCCGGAAGACGAGCGCACGGAAAACCAGCGCGCCGTTTTGCACACCTCGGACACGCTGGTGGACGAACTGAAAGCTGCCGACACGCTCGTGATCGGAGCGCCGATCTACAACTTCGGTATCCCGGCCACGTTGAAAGCATGGGTCGACCAGGTTGCGCGTGCACGGGTGACCTTCCGTTACACGCCCGATGGTCCGGTGGGGCTGCTTGCCGGGAAACGCGCCTTTGTCGTCGTGGCTTCCGGTGGGGTCACGCCGGACAGCCCGGTCGATTTCGCAACGCCCTATCTCCGCCAGGCCTTGCGCTTTCTCGGAATTACGGACGTCAGCGTCATCACCGCGCCCCAGGCCGGGCGCGAACTTCCAGATGTTCTCGACGACGCCCGTCGGCAGATCGCCGCCGCCGTTTTTGCACGGGACGCGAACGCGGCCTGAATCACAGTCACAACTAAACAAAGGAAACCTCATCATGAAACACGATCTTGCTGCACTGCTCCTCCGCCTCGCGCTCGGCATCATGTTCCTCGCGCACGGCTTGCTGAAAGTCATGGTCTTTACCGTGCCGGGCACGGTCGGCTTCTTCGAGTCGGTCGGATTCCCGGGCTTTCTCGCCTATCTCGTCATCGCGGCCGAAGTCGGCGGCGGACTGCTGTTGATCGCCGGCGTCGCGACACGCGAAGTCTCGCTCGCGCTCGTGCCTGTCCTTTTGGGCGCGCTGTACGTGCATGCCGGAGCCGGCTGGCTGTTTACGAACGAGAACGGCGGTTGGGAATACCCGGCCTTTCTGGTTGTGGCTACAGTCGTCCAGGCGCTTCTGGGCAGCGGCCGCTACGCGATCAAGCTGCCGCGTGTCGGCGGCGTCCCGGTCAAGACGTAACAAGTCGCAACAGCGGCGGCTCAGTGCCGATGCTGTGGCAGAATGCGGCGGCGGTCGATTGATCGGCCGCCGTTTTTCCTTGGAGTACCGATGAGCAAACCCAGAATCCTTGCGTTTTCCGGCAGCACGCGGAACAACTCGTTCAATCAACGGCTCGTCGCAGCCGCCGCAGACATTGCCCGCGATCAGGGTGCCGACGTCACCCTCGTGACGCTCAAGGATTACCCGATGCCGATCTACAATCAGGATGACGAGTCCGAACACGGACAGCCCGAGGCGACCGCCGAGCTGAAGACGCTGTGCCGCTCACACGACGCCTTCCTGATTTCGGCTCCGGAATACAATGGCTCTATCACACCGCTGTTAAAGAACACGTTCGACTGGCTGTCACGACAGCACGGCGACGAACCTACCCTCGCGGCCTACCAGAACAAGACAGCGGCGCTGCTCGCAGCATCGGGCGGTGGCCTTGGCGGCATGCGCGGCCTGGTTCACGTTCGCCAGATACTGAACAACCTCGGCGTCAATGTGCTGCCGAAGCAGTACGCGATGAGCGGCGCAAATGAAGCGTTCGACGACGACGGCGCGCTTGTACGCGACAAGGACGTCAAAGCCGTCAGCGGCGTGACCGAGCGGCTCGTCGATGTCGTCTCGCGACTCGGCGGACACGCGTGATGCTTCGCGTTGCCGCCGCAGCCTCGCTGCTCGCCTGCCTAAGCGCCTGCGGCGGCGGGTCCGGTTCAGCGACGCAAGGAACGGACGATGGCCCGTCAGCCACTGCAACGATTCGACTGATCGGAGACGTGCAGGGCACGAGCGATAGCAGCCCCTTCGCGGGACAGACTGTCACGGTGCGCGGTATCGTGACCGGCGACTTCCAGGACGGCGACGCAGACACCCTGAACAATCTCGGCGGGTTCTTTCTAACCGGCACGCCGGACGCGGTGCTCGAGACCTCGGACGGCATCTTCGTTTACGACGCGAACAATTCGAATGTTGACGTCAGCATCGGCGACGCGGTCGAGGTGACGGGAACAGTGGTCGAACACTTCGGCGAGACCCAGCTGCAACCAGGGAGCGTCACCATCGTCGGCGGCGGCAGTATCGCACCCGCGACCCTGTTCAACACGATCGGTACGCGCACCAACAGCGACGGCAATCCGATACCGAACTTCGAGCGAGTGGAAGGCATGCTCGTCCGCTTCGCCAACCCGTTAACCGTGCAGAGCGTCCACGACATCGAGCGCTACGGTGAAATCCTGCTCGCGAGCGACGGACGTGTGTTTCAGTTCACCAACAGCAACCAACCCTCTGTCCAGCGCTTCGCCGATCACCAGGAAGACGTCGCGCGACGCAGCATCAGTCTGGACGAGGGTCGACGGGG
>CAWUHY010000142.1:0-7948 GCA_963922215.1 uncultured Gammaproteobacteria bacterium
CGCCGGCATCATCGAAGCCGGTGACGATCTCATCGATGATTGCCTCGGGCGACTCGCGACGCGGGTTGTCGCTGGTGACAATTACACGATCGGCGAAGCGTTCCGCGGCGGCCGCCATCAACGGGCGCTTGCCGGTGTCGCGGTCGCCGCCACAGCCGAAGACGCACCACAGCCTGCCGCGCGTGTTCACGCGAAGGGCCTTCAATGCTGACTCCAGGGCGTCGGGTGTGTGCGCATAGTCGACGACGACAGCTGGCTTTGAATTCGGCACGAGCTCAAGCCGGCCCGGCGGAGGCTTGATGCCGGCGAGAGCCGAGGCTGCGACGGTTGGGTTAATGCCGTACGCGAGCAGGACACCGAGCACGACGGCCGCGTTCTCGACGTTGAACGCACCAAGCAGCGGTAAGTGAAAACTGCCGCTACCGTAAACGCTGTCGAAGGCAATCTCGAAGCCGTACTGCGTTGCCTCGGTACCGCGAATGACGAGGCTCGCATCGGCATCGGGGATCATGGAAACCGTGACGACCGGCGACTCGCTCGCCTGCGCGATCCGGAGACCGGCGTCCGTGTCGATGTTGATGACCACGATGCGCGGCGCGTAATCGGTGAACAAGCGCGCCTTCGCTTTCTCGTAGGCTTCCATCGACTCGTGATAGTCGAGGTGATCGCGACTGAGATTCGTGAACGCCGCGACCTTGAAGTGCACGCCCTTGACGCGACCCTGGTCGAGCGCGTGTGAGGACACTTCCTGTGCACAGGCATCCGCGCCCGCATCGCGAAGCTCCGCGAGACGGCGATGCATCTCGAAAACGTCCGGCGTCGTCATGCCGTCCGAGACGTGCACGTCATCGAGGCCGTAGCCGAGCGTGCCGGAATAGGCGCAGGCAGTGCCGACACGCCGCAGGCAGTCAGCAAGCATGAAAGCAACGGTCGTCTTGCCGTTTGTACCGGTGATTCCGATCACGTCGACGGCGCGCGACGGTTCGCCGTAGAAACGGTCGGCGACGATGCCGAGATGTTCTTTTAATGCAGGTTCGGCAATCAGTGGGACAGGCAGCTCACCAACATCCGGAGCGCCGTCGGGATCAAACACGATCGCAGCACAACCTGCGTCGATCGCCTGCTGGGCGTAAGAGAGTCCGTGCACGCTGCCGCCGAGGCACGCGAAGAACACTTCCCCTTCCTGTACGCGTCGCGAGTCGAGCGTGATTCCTTGTACGACGAGATCGGGTACATCGCGCCGCCCGAGCAGGACGTCGAGAGTCATCGCGGACTGTAGTGTCTCTGCTGCCACGCTCATCGATCCAGTGCCCGCGCGACAGTGGTGGCCTCGAGCGCCGGCGTCGCGTCCGGCGCAACGGCGAGAAGCCTGAGCGCCTCCGACATGACATCTGAGAAAACCGGAGCTGCGACGTCACCGCCGTAGTACAGCTCACCGCGTGGCTCGTCGATCACGACGACAACCGCAAGGCGCGGATCCGTCGCCGGCGCGAGGCCTGCAAAGATCGACATGTATTTGTCTGTCGAGTAGCCGCCGCCCTCCGCTTTCCAGGCGGTACCAGTCTTCCCGGCGATTCGGTAGCCGTCGACCGCAGCTTCTTTACCGGTGCCGTCCGGACGAACAACTTCCTCAAGCATGCGGCGGACGGCGTGCGCGGTCGATGCGTCGACGACGCGCGCCGGTTCCATCGGCTCATCCATCGCAAGCAATGACACCGGCTGCAGTTCGCCGTCGTTACCGATCGCGGCATAAGCCTGGGCGAGCTGCAGCGCGGTCACGGACATGCCGTAGCCGTAGGCCATTGTTGCCTGGCTGATCTCACGCCAGTCGTGGAACGACTTCAGGCTGCCGCTCTCCTCGCCAGGGAAGAGGCTGCCCGGCAGCCGGCCGATACCGAAGCGATCCAGCGTCTTCCACATGTGATCCGGGGACAGGCTCATCGCGAGCTTCGTCATGCCGACGTTGCTCGAGCGCGCGAGTACGGTCGTCAGGCTGATCTCGCCGAGGTTGCGCGTGTCCTCGATGCGCTTGACGCCGACATCGACGTAACCGGGCGCGGTGTTCACGACGCTGGTCGGACGAAACTCACCGCTCTCGAGCGCGGACGCCATGATGATGGGCTTGATGCTCGAGCCCGGCTCGAAAATATCGAGTGCGGCACGGTTGCGGTAGCGCGGTGGGACATACTGCGAGCGATCGTTCGGATTGAAGCCGGGCTGGCTGACCATCGCGAGGACTTCACCGGTTTTCACATCGAGAACAACGATGGAACCGGTCTCCGCCTTGTAACGCTGCGCCGCCGTTTTCAGGCTGCGGTACGCGTTGTACTGGATGCGCAGATCGATGCTGGTCTTGAGTGCCTTGCCGTGGCTTGGCGGGCGAATACTTTCAACGTCTTCGACGGCGCGGCCGTAGCGGTCGCGCAACACGCGTTTTGCGCCGGGCTCACCGGCAAGCCAGCCATCGAATGCAAGCTCGAGCCCTTCCTGGCCGCGATCGTCGATATCGGTGAAGCCGAGCAGATGCGCGGTGACTTCTCCTGCCGGATAAAAACGCCGGTATTCGCGTTGCGTGTTGACGCCCGGCAGGTTGAGCTTCATCACCTGCTTCGCCTCGTCGGGGCTGACGTGGCGCTTCAAGTAGAGAAACTCCTTGTCGGCGCCACCGGCCAGCCGCACGACGAGGTCCTGCACGTTCATGTCGAGTACGTTTGCCAGCTCGTCGATGCGGTCAACGGCGCCGGCAAGCTTTTTAGGCTCCGCCCAGATGCTGTCGACGGGCGTGCTGATTGCGAGTGGCTCGCCGTTGCGGTCGAGGATGGCGCCGCGATGTGCGGCGATCTCGGCGACACGCAGGTGGCGACTGTTCGCCTCGTCGGTCAGGAAATCGACGCTCAGGACCTGCAGGTAGACCGCACGCCCCAGGAGCCCCAATGCACCAATCACGAAAAACGCGAGCACGACCGACACACGGATGCTGAAGCTCCGTGCGATCTGCTGTTTTGTCCTTGCGCCGCGTTTCATTTTTCTTCGATTACGTAGGTGTCATCTGCGGTCGGGCGAACGAGCTTCAGCTCGTCGCTCGCCAGGTCTTCGATTCGGGAGTGCGTCGCGAGCGTGCTTTGCTCGATCTGCAGCTGCCCCCATTCAATGTTCAGTTCGTCGCTTTCCTGCGTCAGGCCCTCGAGTTCGATGAAGAGCTCGCGCGCCTCGTGTTTCGTGTAGACGAGCGCCAGCGCAGTCACGACAACGACGATCGCGAAGACCGTGATCAGCAGTGCCGGGCGTCCGGAAGTCGTCACTGAACCTTCTCCGCAATGCGCAGCCGCGCGCTTCGCGAGCGCACGTTTCCGGACAGCTCGTCTGCATCCGCGCTGATCTGCGGCTTGACGATCATGAGCTTCGGCCGAAACTCCGCCGGAACTTCCGGCATGCCGCGGTACTGTTCAGTTTCGCGGGAGTTGTCGCGCATGAAGCGTTTAACGATCCGGTCTTCGAGCGAGTGAAAGCTGATGACGCAGAGACGTCCGCCTGGTGCCAGAACGTCGATCGCCTGGTCCAGCCCGGATTCGAGTTGTCCGAGTTCATCGTTAATCACTATGCGAATGGCCTGAAACGTCTGCGTGGCGGGATGCTTCCCCTTATTCGTTTTCGGCTTCGCCTGCGACACGATGTCTGCAAGCTGGCCAGTCGTCGTGAGGGGATTCATTTCCCTGGCGGCGACGATCGCTTTGGCGACGCGAGCCGCGTGTCTTTCTTCTCCGTAGGTCTTTAAGACCTGCTTCAATTCCTTCTCTTCCACTGCAGCCAGCCAGCCGGCGGCGCTGGTCCCTGTTCCCGGATCCATTCGCATGTCCAGCGGCCCGTCACGGAGAAAACTGAAACCTCGCTCTGCTTCGTCCAGTTGCGGCGATGAGACTCCGATGTCCATGAGTATTCCGTCGACACGTCCGATGCGCTCTCTTGCTCCAAGGAAAGCTTTAAGCTCCGCATATTCGCCCCTGATAATCTCGAAGCGCTCGTCGCGCCTCATCGCCTCATCCACCGACGCAACTGCCGCCGGATCCCTGTCAATCGCGATTAATCGGCCGTCTGCATTCAGTCGGTCGAGAATCGCCCTGCTATGCCCGCCGCGCCCGAAGGTCGCATCGACGTAGCAGCCGCTCGCTCTGATTTCCAACCCCGCTAATACCGGCTCCAAAAGCACCGGTACGTGTGCACCAGTGCTCATCGAAGCACCAGCGTTAAAAGGACAACGATTCGAGCTCGGCAGGCAGACTCATGTCTTCCTCCTCGCCCAGCCACGCGTCCCGCTTCTCGGTCCAGCGCTCTTCATCCCACAGTTCAAACTTGTTGCCCTGCCCGATCAGGATTGCCTGCTTCGACAAACCTGCGAAATCTCTGAGCTCGCGCGAAATCAACAGACGGCCGTTGTTATCCAATTCGACCTCGGTCGCATAACCGACCATAATTCGCTGGAGACGACGCGCGACCGGATTCATACTGGGAAGCCGGACGAGCTTGCGCTCGATTTCTTCCCAGTCCGGCAACGGATAAACAAGGAGGCAATAGTCTTTGTCGACGGTGACGACAATCTGTCCATCACAACGGGCAGCCAGACGCTCGCGGTACCGGGTTGGTACAGCCATGCGGCCTTTGGCATCCAGAGTGACTTTGGTAGCACCACGAAACACGACAAATGACAGGGCTTATCGACGACGATAAACCGAAGGCTGACCACCGAAAAACCCATTTCCTCCCACTTTTATCCACTTTTCGACACTATAGGTCTGCACCTGTAGAGCGTCAACACGCCCTGACACAGTTTTTGTTGTTGTACAGAGACTTAGGGGCGAATCCGTGGACGAATTCAGGCGAATTCTGGCACTCGCGCGCGCACTAAAATCAGTGGGTTAAAAGCCTTTCCTAAGGCGATACATCAGAAAATCGGCCGGAAACGGCCAGGCGGGACTCAGAACGACTCGAATTGCTATTCCCGCAGCGCTTTGCGCATCGCTTGCGCGAGCAGCGAATGAGAATCTTCTCAAAGCATTGATTTTATTGGGAAAGTGAGAGATCGAGAGCCGACAGTAAGCCGGGTTCTGTCTGGGGCAATCATTCATCTGGGACGACCGTCGCCGATCGCCTCTAGCAACCTACCCGAAAGTCCGCTCGGAACCGGCGGTGCCACGCGAACGTAGCGTACTTTCCTATTTGGTCTTGCTCCGGGCGGGGTTTACCGTGCCGCGGCCTGTTGCCAGTCGCGCGGTGCGCTCTTACCGCACCTTTTCACCCTTACCGGCTCTCACCGGCGGTTTGTTTTCTGTGGCACTTTCCATGGGCTCGCGCCCTCCAGGCGTTACCTGGCGCCCTGTCCGAAGGAGCCCGGACTTTCCTCCGCAGCAAACACTGCAGCGATCGCCTCGTCGACTCCCGACCTCTCGGCGCGATGATAGCACTGGGTATGATGCGGCGGCGTTTAATCGCCGCTAAGTAGCGAGATCGCTATCCGAAGATCTGCAGCAGGCCGAAGACGATCAGGTAGCCTGCGACGATGTATTTTAAAAGTTTTGGAAAGACGAGGATCGCGATGCCGGCAGCGATTGCGATGACGGGTTGCAGGGTCAGCGTGATGGTCATTGTTTCTCCGTATCGTACGTACTGGGGCAACTAAGTTAAGGGACCGGTGTGGATGTATCGAAGCTCACGCTCGAGCTTTCGATTGACGCGCCGACCAAAGCGAGTACGTTGAGTCACGGCTCGTCCGACTCCCGGCCAGCGCCCGCCGGTGCTCGCCCGTAAGCGGCTTCAAGAAACTGATAGTGATCGAGCATGCTCGCGTCGGCGTGACGTTTGAGACAGGCGATGACGACAACGATTCTGTCTTCCGCGCTCATTTCACCAGGGAGCCCGTGCGACGCACATTCCGAAAGAGACGACGAGTCAAACGGTAGATTTCGGGGATCAATATCTCGCGCATCGATTCCCAGTCGCTGCATATCTTCCTTCATCAGACGCGAGAAATGTTGCAGGTTTTCGTAAATATCTTTGCTCACCGCCATGGCACGCTTGCCCGTCTTCTCGTCGAAATACGACGCCGCTGAAATCGCGGTCGGCCAGGCGAAAATAGCGAGCAACGCGATTGCGTAAACCCAAGCGCGCTTGCAATCGAGATGGGCTGCTCCATCGCCCGATCCTGCCGTCTGCGCGCGACCGCAAAAAGACATCAGGCCTCTCCTAGTCCGACTTGTCGCGCCCGCTCTGCATGGTTGCACCGATCGCAGCGCCTACGGCGATACCCCCACCGATGCCGAATGCCACATTGCCGATGGCGGCACCAATTGCGGCGCCGACGGCCGTACCGATAGCGATTCCGATTGCGACTGTGTTCACGATAGAGGACTCCTTAAATTCACTGAGAGCCAGCTTAACAGACGTCCAGTTTTCAGCGAGTTGTGGGTCTCGACGGACCATTCGAAAGCGAGTCGACCAGGCTGTTCGCGAAAGCTCGAACCTGCTCCCAGTCCGTGTACTCGTAGTCCCTCGTCGTATCGGTACCCTCGCCCGCCTGACGCGCGATACGTTGCATCAGCCATTTGAGCGGCCCGGGATAGCGGGAATAGCGCAATGCGCCTGCAATCATTTCGATCGACTCGAACTCAACATCGAGCTGCTTTCGGACTTTGGTTTCGGCGTCGGCGAGCCACTGCTCGCGAAGCGCCGGATCCCGGGTCGCGGCGCTGAGCAGGACAAGAAAGAATGCGCTTTGCATTTCCGCGATGACGGTCGCATGTCGATTAATGAAGCGCACAAGTTCCTTCTCGACACCACCGGCGTGCATGGAACCGCCGAAGATCAGTAATGCAAAAGACCCTAGCTCAAGCCCCGCCAGAGCCTCGGCATCGCGGGCGTTGACCAGGAGCACATCGAGGCCACGCGTGCGAAAACGTTCTTCCAAGCACTTGGCGACCTTCGCCGTCTGTCCCTCTCGGGTCGCGAAAACGATGAGTACCGGCTTGTTCATCGTCTGTGGCACGCGGCTAGCTTTCCATTCGTAATTGAGTTTGCTGCTTGACCATTTGCGAACTCCTTAAAACCACGCGACGAACGTTTCAGAGCGTCGACAGCATGCACAGCACAGCAATCGCGCCGAACACAAGCCACGACAAGTGACGCCCGCGGCTCGCGACCAATGCGACAACGCCCGACACACTGAACACGCCGGCAATCACAAACAACAGACTGTCGCGCGTTAGCTCACCGCTGTGTTCGATAAGCAAGATCGCAGCGAATCCGAACCAGGCAATCGTCGTGATGTGCCACGCGAATCGCAGCGTCTTCTTCGTGAACTCATCGCTGCCGAATAGCTTCGGCAGCGGCTGGCGACACAAGCGAATGAGAATGTAGCGCTCGCCGAGAATCGAATGGGCGAGCCCGATAAAAATAAGAAGAATGGCTGCAACAAGCAGCATCAGGAATTCATCTTCAGCAGGCGCTCGTAGAGTTCATTGCGGCGTCCGCCCGTCAGTTTCGCCGCAATGGCCGCCGCCTTGCGCGTTGGCAGGGCAGCGGCGAGTTCCCGGAGGAGCAGGTCTTCGTCGAGTGTCGAGTCTGGCGACGCCTCGGCGCCCTGCACGACGATTACAAACTCTCCTTTCTCGGGAATATCTCCTGCCAGAAGATCATTGCTTAAATCGGAAAGCGAAGCGCGACGGTACTGCTCGTGCAGTTTGCTGATCTCGCAGGCGATGAACGCAGGTCGGTCGCCGCCGAAAGCATCTTCGAGGTCGGCAAGACTTTTCTGCACACGATGCACCGATTCGAAAAAGACGAGTGTGCGGGTTTCTGTCCTGAGCGCTTGCAGCCTGGCGGTGCGGGCCGCCTTCTTCGCCGGCAGGAAGCCCTCGAAGCAAAAGCGGTCGGTTGGTAGGCCTGCGGCGGAAAGCGC
>CAWUHY010000143.1:0-7888 GCA_963922215.1 uncultured Gammaproteobacteria bacterium
CGGGACCCTTTGCAAGGTGAGCAACAAAGCTGACGCCCTTAACCGACGCGCCCTGTGGGTCAAGCGCACAGCACGCCGCTCGGCGTTAGGCCTCTTGTACAGGGGCCCACCCTGTACGGCGAGACCTGCCTTGATCGGCCTGCTGTGCGTTTGACTGAGGTCCAAATTCTTGTTGAACAGGCTGCTAGAGCGCCTTTGACATCAGGATCGCTGAGGCGGGACACAGCGTGGAGAACTCCGCGCTCTGCTTCAGGCCCGGCGGTGCCTGCTCGCGGTCGACCCGTCCGAAGCCCTTGCGTTCGAAGTAGCCGTCGGCATCAATGGTAAGCAGCCAGAGTTCGCGGATGCCCGACGCCGTCGCCGCTACCTTGAGATGATGCAGGAGCTGACCGCCGAGGCCTCCCTTGCGCGAGCTTGAATCCACGACGAGCGAACGCAGTAGCGCACAGTCGGCCAGCTTTTCGAGACCGATGCAGCCGAGCGCCTGGCCGTCTTTCTCGGCGAGAAAAAACGTCTGGCCGTCGCTCGCAAACACGTCATCGACCGGCAATCGCGCCCGCCGCAACAGATTCAGAATCGCCTGGCGGTCGTCCTGCGTCGCGGTCCGAATTCGCATCAGGAGGCTCGCGCCGCGTCGAGTGCCTCGCAGGTTCGGCGCGCGGCAATGAGCACGCGGTCGGACGGGCGTCCAAGCTCGTCGCCCTGGATGCGTATCAGGTTGGACTACTGCACGGCCTTGAGCGTCGGAAAGCGTCGCCAGGTGTCGAAGACATCGCGATTGATGCTGCCCGACGAAAGAATCGCGTCCGGGTCGCGTGCAACAACGGCTTCAACGTCGATGTTCGGCGCAAGCTCGGCCAGCTCTGCAAAAATATTCTCGGCTCCGCACACGGACAGGATGCCAGACACGTAATGCGCGCCGTTGACGGTGTACAGCGGCTGATCGGAAATCTGGTAGAACACGCGCAGACGCTCTTCATCCGCATAGCGCTCCTCGAGTGCGTCGAGTTCCTGTCGAAAGCGATCAGCGAGCGCGGAGCCTTCGCTGTCGCGTCCGGCGAGACGTCCGATTGTCCGGATGGCGGACTCGATGTCCGCGAGGCTCTGCGTGCGAATGACTTCGACGGGATAACCGCGTTTCTTAAGCTCGCCAATCGTGCTCTCCGGCATGCCGCTTTCCCACGCGAGCATGAGATCAGGCTTTAATAGCGCCAGGGCTTCGTGATCCACGGTGAACGCGTCGGACACGACGGGAATTCTTAGCGCGTCCTCTGGGTAATCCGTGTAAGCGCTGACGCCGACGAGCTGGTCGCCGGCGCCGACAGCAAAGACCAGTTCGGCAAGGTGGGGAGCCAGCGTGACGATACGTTCGGCGGATTGCGCGTCCGTCGGTTCGGGCGCTGGCTGACACGCGCAAACGCCGATGAGAACGGCGCATGCCAGTCGTTTCACGAGGTCCAGCCGTAGAGCGTCATCGCGGCAATAATGAATGCCCAGATCATCAGGAGCCGGAAGACCAGCCGGTTCGCCGCAGTCGCGCCGTAGATTCCACGCTCGGTCATGCTGCGCTCCGTGTGTTCGTCGAGATCGAGCGCGCCGCGGCCGACCTCGGCGAGAAGGCGTTCGCTGGCCTCCGACGAGGTGGCGTCAGGATTTGTTTCCATCGAGCGCCACGCGGACAGGGCTGCGTCGAAATGACCGGCCGTCGCATAGCCTACTGCCGTCAGTCGCGCCGGAATCCAGGCCAGCCATCCGTGTAGCTGGATTGCCGTATCTCTCGGGATCGCATCGCCCTCTTCGCTGCGTGCGGCGTTGAATACCGCACGTCGCCGGATCAGGTCTGTCACGCGATAGCCCCAGGCGCCGAGCGGGCCGAGAAGAACGAACCAGAATATGACGGCAAACAGCCGGTTGTTTGCCTGCACGACGACGGCCGTTTCGACGCTCGTGCAGCGCTCATACTCGTCCGCGGGCACGTCACCTTCGACCAGCGACTTCGCGGCCTGGCGGATCTCTTCGTCGTCGCCCTCTTCCAGCGCCTTGCAGTAGCGATCGATGTCTTCGCCGATGTCGTTCGGCCCGAGCGAGAAGAACAATACGATGACGCAGAGCACGAGATACGGAAACCCGAACAGGGCGTCGCCGAGGTAAAGCGTGACCGCAATGACCGGAAGCACGAGCAGGATCGCAAGCCCGATGACGGGGATAAGCGGCGGCCAGCTTGCGAAGCGTTGCGTCTGCGCGAGGCCCTTGTCGATCAGTCGCTCGAGCCAGCGCAGCCTGCGCAAATGGAATAGTTGTGTCGCGAGCCGTTCAATGACGAGCCCGATCAGGAGTGCCAACAGGTGCATGCGGGGCTTTTCTAGTTATCCGACAAGTCCATCATACAAGCGTAGCCAGTCGAAAGCAGGGCCGGGATCCGTCTTTCTACCCGGCGCGATGTCGCTGTGGCCTGCGACCCGGCGCGTCGAGAGCGCAGGATACGTGTCGAAGAGCGCCTTCAAAACGTCGGCCAGCACCTCGTACTGCGCGTCCTCGTACGGCGCGTCGTCCGTCCCCTCAAGTTCGATACCGATCGAAAAATCATTGCAGCGTTCGCGCCCGCAGAATCGCGACGCGCCGGCATGCCAGGCGCGCTTCGTAAACGGCACGAACTGGACGACGCTTCCGTCACGTCGGACGAGCAAATGCGCGGACACCTCGAGGCCTTCAAGCTCCGCGAAAAACGGATGCGCCGACAGGTCGAGCTGATTCGTGAACAGCGCCTCGATCTCATGGCCGCCGAACTCGCCGGGCGGCAGGCTGATACTGTGAATCACGACCGCACTGACTTCGCCGCACGGCCTGTCGTCACAGTTCGGGCTCGCAACAAAGCGCGACGGCGACAGCATGCCGTCTCGAATCGAAAATTTGAGTGCCATTCAGTTGCCAGCCGTTGTGGATACCCGGATAGTTATGACTCTGATTTTCCCTGTCAATCTCACGTGATCCGCAAACGCCTGCATTTGAACGAAGCTCTTGCCGCCAGCAACGAACTCTCGCTGTCCAAAGACGCCGCACACTACATCGGTCGCGTGCTGCGCCTGAATACCGGCGATGCGCTCGCGCTGTTCAACAGCCGAGACGGCGAATGGCTGGGAACGATTACGGACTTCAGCAAGCAGTCGGTCACGATTCAGATCGAGCAGGAGCTCCCGGCGCTACCGGCGTCGCCGCTGGCCACGCACCTCGTCCAGGGCATCTCGCGTGGCGACCGGATGGACTTCGTCATGCAGAAAGCGACCGAGCTCGGCGTCAACCGGATCTCGCCGGTGCTGACAGCGCATGGCGTTGTCCGCCTCGACGAGAAGCGCTCGGCCAAGCGGCGTGATCACTGGGTCTCGGTAGCCGAGAGCGCGTCCGAGCAGTGCGGCCGCGTTGACCCGCCGCGCATTGACGCACCGATTTCTCTGAACGACTGGTTCGGTCGCAATCTCGACCGCAAGGAAACCTCGATTCTGCTCGCGCCCGGCGCCCCGCAACGCTTCGCCGACATCGCAGAGCCGGACACGGGTTTGTGCCTGCTCATCGGCCCGGAAGGCGGATTGAGTGAGCAGGAGCTTGGCAATGCCGAGGCCGCCGGTTTCACGCAGGCAACACTCGGCCCGAGAGTCCTGCGTACCGAAACGGCAGCGCTCGCGGCACTCAGCGTGGCGCAGTCAATCTGGGGTGATCTGTAGGAAGGTTTCCTAACTCGCGTCGACGAGTTCGCCCGCGATCATGTCCTCGAGCCGGACAAGATTCGGAACCAGCGGGAATTCGTTGATCATCCGGACGCGGCAATAGACGGGCGCACCCTCCGGCCAGCCGGTTTCCGACTCGTAGTGCAAAACGTCGCGATTGACGCGGACGAGTTGCGGGAAGCCCTGGGTCAGCATGCCGAAGTAGCCTGTCCCGAGCTTTCCGGACGAGGCGACAAAGACGACGATTCGCGTGCGGCCCGAAATAGCCGGCGTTTCCTTGCCGAGCGTTCCCTCAAAAGCGACGACGGGCAGGTTGCGACCGTTCCAGGTCAGGCCGCCCAGAAGCCAGTCGTGCGAACCGGGGTCTTCCTTCGGTTCGGTGTAGCGGACCACTTCGGCGACGCAGGCGCGCGGGACGATCAGGCGCTCGCCCTGCAGCGGTACCAACAGGCTGTAAAGCTCGTCTGCCTGGCTCATGACAGCGTGATCCCCTTGTCTTCGAGTTGTCGCTGGATTGCCTCGATGAGCTGCGCGTCCTGGTACGGCTTGCCGAGGTAGTCGTTAACGCCGAGCTCAATCGCCCGAGCGCGATGTTTGTCGCCGACGCGTGACGTGATCATGATGATCGGCACGTCGGACACACGGTCATCGTTGCGAACATGCGACGCGAATTCGTAGCCGTCCATGCGCGGCATCTCGATGTCGAGCAGGATGATGTCCGGCTGGTGGTCGGACAGGACCGCGATCGCGTCGAGTCCGTCCTTCGCAGTCACGACCCGCATGCCGTGGCGCTGCAGGAATCGTTCGGTGACGCGTCTCACCGTAATCGAATCGTCGACGACGAGGGCAAGCGGTCGGTCGTCTGTTGGCGCCGGTGCCGCACTCTTGAGTTCGACGACCGGTGCGCCGGTGCGGACGAGCGCGTTCACATCGAGAATCAGCACGATGCTGCCGTCGCCGAGAATCGTCGCGCCGGCCACGCCGCGAATGCCGGAGAGCTGCGGACCCACCGACTTCACGACGATTTCCTGGCTCGCGATCATTTCATCCGTGAGCAGCGCAGCGGAGTAGTCCCCGGCACGCACGAGAATGACCGGGATGAACGGTTCGTCCTCGGGTAGCTGTGCCGCCTTGCCGCCGATGTACATGCCGAGATGCCGGAACCGGTAAGTCTGCTCGCCATACTGGTAACTCGGTTCGGACTGGCTCAGGAGGTTCTCGAGTTCGGCACGCGGAATCCGGGCCACGCCCTCGACCGACGGCAGCGGCAGCGCGTAGACCTCATCACCGGTACGCACGATCAGCGCCTGCGTAATCGCGAGGGTGAACGGCAGGCGAACCGTAAAGTTTGTGCCCTGTCCGGTCACCGAGGAAATGCGCAGGTTGCCGCCGAGTTTCTTGATCTCGTTGGCGACGACGTCCATGCCGACGCCGCGACCGGCAGACTGGGTGAGCTTGCCTGCCGTCGAGAAACCGGGCGTCAGGATCAGCTCCATGATCTCTTCGTCGCTCGCGTCGGCGTCGGGTCCTAACAGACCCTGCTCGAAGGCCTTGCGGCGAATCGCGTCGACGTCGAGACCGGCCCCGTCGTCGGCGACGTCAATCACCATCTCTGCGCCTTCGCGATGCAGGCGAATCGTGATCCTGCCTACCGCGGGCTTCTCGGCCGCGATGCGAATGTCCGGCGGCTCGATGCCGTGAACGACGGCGTTTCTCAACATGTGTTCGAACGGCGGGATCATCTTCTCGAGAACCTGCCTGTCCAGCTCGCCCGATGCGCCCTCCACGGCCAACTCGGCGCGCTTGCCCGTTTCGCTCGCGGCCTGGCGCACGAGACGTGTGAAGCGTGACACGTGGCGCTCGAACGGCACCATGCGCGTGCGCATCAGGCCGTCCTGCAGTTCGGCGGTAACGCGCGACTGCTGGACGAGCAGGCTCTCGGCCTCGCGTGTAACGCCGGCCAGGAGCTCCTTCAAGCTGTCGAGGTCGCTCGCCGACTCGGTCAGCGCGCGTGAGAGCTGCTGAATGTTTGAATAGCGATCGAGTTCGAGCGGGTCGAAATCGCGGGAGACCAGCGTCTCCTGGTGACCCGCCATGATTTGCGCCTCGGTCTCGATTTCGAGCTTGCGCAGCTGCTCACGCAGGCGCTGGACGGTCTGTTCGAATTCGTCGACGTGGAATTCGAAGGAGCTGACCTGCTGGCTCAGGCGCGAGTGATAAATGCTGATCTCGCCGGCGGCGTTGAGCAGGCTCTCCAGCAGCTCAGCATCGACGCGCGCAAATTCCTGCCGCGCATCGCCGCCGCTCGCCGTCCGTAAATCGGGCACTGCCGGCCGCAGGTCCGGCGCCGCAGGGCGAGAAGCCGCCGCAGGCTCGGGTTCCTGTGCGGGCTCCGGTTCGCGTTCCGGCTCGGGTTCCGGTTCCGGTTCCGGCTCGCTGGTCGGTGCCGACGGAATCTCGGGCACCGGCGGTTCAACCACGGCCGCGTGCTCTTCCTCTACTTCCGGTTCTGCAGAAACCTCGTTCGTCGCAGGCTCTTCGAACGCCGGCGCGACAGGCTGCTGCGCGTCGTCCTGTGGCGGCGCAGCCTCCTCTACTTCGCCAGCCTCGTCCGCATTCGCGGTTGTCGACGGTGCATTGTCGTCGCGGCCAAAGCCGAAGCCGTCTTTTTCTTCCGGCGGCTCGAGGATGACCATGCTGATCGTTTCGTCCGGCTCCGGCGTGAACGGTTCGGCTGCCGATTCGATCGGGGCGTCTTCGGCCTCCGGCAGGACCTCGCCCGCAAGTGCGGCCTGGATACGACGCTCCATGCTGCGAGCACGCGGTACGGGTTTGCCTGCGATGACGAGATCGCGCATCCGGTGCATTTCGTCGATGCTCGCCTGCAGGACTTCCTCGACGGCCGGTGTTGCCTCGACGGAACCGCGCGATACGCTGATGAACAAGGTTTCAACCTCGTGGCTCAGATTCCCCATCGCCGCGATTCCGGCCGTTCGCGCACCGCCCTTCAGCGTGTGCAGGTCGCGCTTTAGCTCGTCGATCGGCTGCTCGGCTGTGCGATCGGCTCGCCATGCATCAAATGCGTGGTCGACTGACTCGAGAAGCTCCGCCGATTCCTCGGCGAAAATCGCCGCGATTTCTGCGTCGTAGTCGACCTCGTCTTCGTCGTCCTCGGGCGGCGGCTCTTCCGCCTCAACGGCTTCGTTTGCCGGCGGCGCCTCCGTCATCGGTGCCGGCGCCGTATCGCCACTCGCCTGTTCCGATTTCGCGACGAGCGCCGCGATCAGTTCCGCATAGTCGTCGCGATCCTGCTCCGGCGTATTGATCTCGGCGACGATGCTTTCCAACGCGCTCGCCGCTGCTTCGAGCAGGGCAACCCCCTGGCGATCCAGGCCGGACTCACGATCGAAGACACGGCGAACGTAGCGATTCAGGGCGCCCGCGACAGCGACACTGCGCTCGACGTTCGCCATGTTCGCGCTGCCGTGCAGCGTGTGGCAGGCACGATGGAGTTTGTCGGAAACCGCGAAGGGTTCGCTCTCGCCTTCGCAGGATGCGATGTAGTCCCGGATCGCTTTCAGGTGGCCCGCCGTCTCCTTCGAGAAAATGTCGAGCAGCACCGGGTCCATCTCGAGCGCAACGTCTTCTTCGACTTCTTCGTCTGCCGGCGATGACAACGTCAGGTCGGCAGCGTTCGGATCGCCTTCTGCAAAGGCGTGGGCGCGCGCCATCAGGAGCGCGATGTCGGCCTTGGGCTCGGTGCCGACTTCCAGCTGTTCGATCAATTCCGGTACGACGGCGGCTGCCTCCGAGATGAACTCGATCATCGGCGGCGTCCGGACGAGCGTGCGATTGATCAGCCGGTTCAACAGGTTTTCGATCGACCAGCAGTATTCGCCGATGCGCTCTGCACCAACCATTCGTCCACTGCCCTTGAGCGTGTGGAACGAGCGACGCACGGTGATCAGCGTCTCCATGTCGTCAGGCGCGTTTGCCCACGCCGGGAGATTCTTGCGAATCGAGGCGATCTCTTCCTTCGCCTCTTCGATGAACAATTCGAGGAGTTCCGGGTCGAGCGCCTGCGCATCGCCCGCAACGACCGGCGGCGGCTTCTCGACTGCGGATGGAGGCGGCGCCGGCTCGGGTACCGGCTGCGCCGGCTTGTC
>CAWUHY010000144.1:0-7822 GCA_963922215.1 uncultured Gammaproteobacteria bacterium
GAGTCCCGCGCCTTTCGCGGTGCCCTTGCTGACGTCGACCTCATGGCTGATGGCCTCGCATTCGCGCATGTCCTGCGCGAGGCGTTCGGGATCTTCGCCCTTGGTGTCGATGATGGGTTCCGGGTTAGCCGCGCAGCCCACGAGCACCGCAAGCGTCGCGGCGAGTGCCATATTTCGTGCCGTGTTTTTCATGCTGTCGACCTGTTTCGTGTCGGAATTCCATTGAACGCGAGCGGCGGCATATTTGCAACTACTCGACCATTTCGCGCCCTTTCCTTCCTTCAACGCGTGGCGCCGGAATTCGTTGACGGCGGGTGACGGCGGGGACAGGCACACGATCCCGGCGGGACAGGCATTGGAAGACGGTGAAAATTCGCCGGGACAGGCACCCGACTTCGGCACAAATAACAGCGCAGAAGTGCCCGAAAGCCTTAAAGAATTCGCCGTTCGAGCCGATTCAAAAAGAGAATAGAACTGGAGTCACGGTGTGCGGAACGCCGATAAATCAAATTTCGGTCGACTGCACCGCCGCTACGTCGTGGCGCTGGTTGTCGTCGGGCTGATCGGCTTCGGCGGCCTGGCCGTCGAACGGTCGGCGTCCGAAAACGTCCGCGATCATGTCGAACTCGTGACCGTCGCCGGCAAGCAGCGCATGCTGTCTCAGCGTGCCGCCCTGCTGTCGCTTTCGGTACACGGCGCCGAGGACGGCGTCAGTTACGGCGAGACGATCGCAGAGCTTCGCGATCTGCGGGAAGAATTTGTCGACAATCACCAGTTTCTGCGCGAACAACGTGAGCTGACTCCTTCGAGCTGGTCCGCAGCACTCGAAGAAGCCTGGTTCGGCGACACCGACGGTCTCGACGCAAGTTTCGAAACCTACGTCGACAAGATTGATCGCGTCATCGCAACGCCGTTCGAGAACCGATACGAACTGGCTGAAGGCATGCCGCTCTACTCGGCTCGTGCAGAGGCGTCGCCGGATGCCATCCTCCGCAAGCTCGACACGGTCGTCGATCTTTACGCGAAAGGACACGCCGCCGAGGTGGTCTTGCTGAACCGAATCTACAGCGGCGTTTTCGCCGTCAATCTCGGCGGACTCATTCTGTTAAGCGTGTTCGTCTTTCGCCCCCTGATCAGCAGTCTGCAGACCGAGCACCGATCGTTGAAAGAAATGTATCGACGCCTGCTGAATGAGATGTCCGAGCGCTACCAGGTGGACCGCGAGCGCGCCGCCGCAGAATTGAAGTTCCGCAACGCCTTCGAAAATGCGCCGATTGGTATCGGTCTGTTGCGCAAGAACGGCAAGCTGTTCGACGCGAATCCGTCGCTGCGTCGGATGTTCGGCAAGGACGCGAGTGACAACGAGCTCAGCGTCAGGACGGTCTTTCTCGAATCCGACCGGAGGCGATTCGACGATTTGCTACAGGACGTGTTCACGCACATGGATGTGCGAACGCGTCAGTTGCGTTGCTTCGACGACAAGGGCAAAGAGTTGCACGTCTCCGTCAGCGTTTCTCCTGTCCGCGAGAAACGCAATACCGCTGACTACTTTGTCATCCAGGTCCAGGATGTCACCGAATCGCACTCGCTCAACACGAAGCTCAAGTGGCAGGCAAGTTACGACGATCTCACGGGACTATTGAATCGCCGTGCGTTCAACCAGGCAATCGAAGAAGAATGGGAATTCAACCAGGAGGCCGGCCACGAGAGTTACCTGCTAATGATGGACCTCGACCAGTTCAAGGTCATCAACGACACATCGGGTCATGCGGCGGGCGACCAGCTACTGCGACGTGTCAGCGAGGTCATCCGCAACTGCGTCCGTTCTGACGACCGCGTCTGCCGGCTCGGCGGCGACGAATTCGGGGTCCTGCTACCAAACTGTCCCGCGGAGAATGCCGAACGCGTTGCGGAGACCATCCGCAGCAGCATCGAGGATCTGCGCTTCGTCTGGGGGCCTGAGACCTACCGCATCGGTGTGAGCATAGGCGTTGTGCCGGTCAAGCCGGAACTCGGCGACGTCAGCGAGATCCAGCAGCTTTGCGATGCGGCCTGCTACGCCGCAAAGGAAGCGGGACGAAACTGTATTCGCATGGCCTCGGAAGGAAAGAGCGAGGCGCGACTCCATCGCCGCCAGATTCGCTGGGTGCAGCGCATCCGGGACGCCATGGACAACCGCCGCTTCGTGTTCTACTGCCAGGCAATTGTGCCCACCGCGGAAGACTCGCGTGAGCCGGAACGCGTCGAAGTGCTCTTGCGGCTGCGCGATCCGGAAGAGAAACGTCTGGTTCCCCCCGGCGCGTTTCTACCGGCAGTCGAGCGTTACGGGCTGAACGTCGAACTCGATGAGTGGGTCGTGTCGAATCTCATCCAGACACTTGTCGCGCATGGCGAGTTCGGGGCGACGGCGGCGCGCTACTGGATCAACCTCTCCGGGAACAGCGTCGGCGACGAGCGCTTCGCGCGATCGCTGATCGACTGCATTCGTCGGTCGCCGCTGCCGGCAGGCACGATCAATTTCGAAGTCACCGAGACGGCCGTAATCCGTAATCTCGCGTCGGCCGGCCGCCTGATCGGGGAGCTGCGCGACATGGGCTGCCAGATCGCGCTGGACGATTTCGGCAGCGGTCTCTCTTCTTTTGGTTACCTCAAACACCTGTCAGTCGACCAGATCAAGATCGACGGCATGTTCATCAAGGATATTCACCGCGACGACTCACACCAGATCTTCGTGAAGTCGATCATCGACATTGCACACACGATGAACATCAAAACGGTTGCCGAGTATGTCGAGGATCAGAAAACCGCTGATCTCGTTGCCGAACTCGGCGTGGATTATATGCAGGGCTACCGATTCGGCGAGCCGCAACTACTCGTTCCGGCATTCCAGAAGGCGGCGAACGACGACAGCACAACATGGGAGCGTTAGAGATGGAAAAACCCAGAGCGGTACGTGATGCGATCGAGTCGATCGCGGCGCTGCCTCCCTTGCCCACCACAGCCAAACAGGCGATGCAGACTTTCTCCGATGAGTTCGTCGATGCCGACACGATCGTCAACATCGTCAAGGAAGATGCGGGCATCACTGCGAAACTCATTGGCCTGTCGAATTCCGCCTATTACGGTCTCGCCGAACCGGTCGACGATATCTTCGACGCCGTCTCGCGAGTCATCGGCGTCGAGACAGTGCGCTCGATCGTTCTCGCAATGGCCATGCAAAAGACGCTTGACCGAGGTAGTTGCGGCTCCTTTGATGCCGAGCGATTCTGGAGAGAGTCGCTGCTGACGGCACAGTGCGCCAAAAAAATCGCGGCGCGCGACAAGGAGCTGACCGACCACGAACGCCGACTCTCCTATATTGCCGGCCTTTGCCACAACATTGGCCTGATGGCCCTGGCCTACGTCGCACCCGTCGAGACGGATCGCGTACTCGCCGAAAATACGGCACGTCACCAGCGCTTCCACAACCAGCTGGAAAAGGAAGCCGGCATCAGCCACCGGCAGGCAACGGCCTTGCTTGCCCGCAAATGGGGGCTGCCGAGTGCGCTCGTGCGGGCCTTCGACTGTCGCGTCGATTCACGCCATCTCACCGATTCGCGGCTGGGGCTTGTCCTGATCTCTGCCGTCTCGGCGGTCGGCAACCTCAATATCGAGGAAGATCACGCGTTCTGCCTCGAAGATGCATCCCGCGAAATGGGCATCGCGATCAACGACCTGCAGGCGATGGCGCTGCCCGGCGAGCGGCAGCTCGAACAGATCGAGACGCTCGCGTCGAGCATGGGACGTTAGGCAGGCGAAAACTATTCAGACACAAAAAAAAGCGCGCAGCAGGTAGTCCCGCTGCGCGCTCGTCTCGTGTTGATCAGCTCTTCGCTTCGACCTGGTGAATATGCACGTCGGTCTGCGGGTATGGAATCGAGATTCCGACTTCGTCGAAGCGCTTCTTCACCGCCTCGGTCGTGTCGAAGTAGATACCCCAGTAGTCGGAGGTATTCGCCCAGACTCTCACGACAAAGTTCACGCTGCTGTCGGCGAGCTCTTTGACCGCAATCTGGTAGGGCGGGTCTTTCAGGATTCGCTCGTCCGCCTCGATGATTGACGTGAGCTCCCTGCGGACCTGGTCGAGATCGTCGTCGTAGCTAACGCCGAACGTCATGTCGACGCGGCGCGTTGGATTCGCCGAATAGTTCGTGATGATGCTGCCCATGATCTGGGAATTCGGCACGATAATCCGCTTGTTGTCCGGCGTTTTCATGATCGTCGTCAGGATCTGGACTTCCTCAATCGAGCCCGATACGCCTGCAGCTTCAACGAAATCGCCGACCTTGTAAGGACGGAACAAAACGATCAGCACGCCAGCCGCAAAGTTCGAGAGCGAACCTTGCAGCGCGAGACCAATGGCGAGGCCCGCGGCACCCATGACGGCGATCAGCGAGGTCGTCTGGACACCAAGTGCCCCGACGGCTGCAATGATGACAACGACGAGCAGAGCCATGCGCACGAGATTGCAGATGAAGGTTTCCAGCGTCTTGTCGATGCTGTTTTTCTCCATCAGCTTGCGCAATGCCTTGACGACGATGCCGACGACCCACTTCCCGATGAAGTAGATCAGCAGTGCAGTGATCAGGTTGATGGCGAACTCCAGGCCGACGGTTTCCGCCTTTTCGATCAGCTCGTTGACGTCGTCCATGCTGACGTCCGGCAGCGCCTGGGTAACAGAATCTATGGCCATTGGGGCCTCCCTCGTGTTGGTTTCAGTCGTTATTTTTTGCCGCGGCAGGGCGGCGGGTGGCACAGGATGCCTGCGCGAAACGCGTGCGTAAAGGGGCCACGCCGTCGTGATCGAGGGGCAACCTGCGTCGTTGCCCGGTCGTTACTGGCCGGGCACGCCCGGGTTTTCAGCCTGAATGCGGAAGATTCCGTACGGCCGTTGGCTCTCAATATGCGCCTTGTCCCTGAACACCACTTCGGACAGCGCGCTGTCGGCGATGTACAGGAAATTATCGGGGCCGAACGACAGCGCGTCCGGCCAGCGGATACGAGGATCGCGCACGTATGTTTTCAGTGTTTGTTCCTCGTCGACGACGAACAGCGCATTGTGTTCGACGTCGGTCAGGTAAACACGTCCTTCGAGGTCCGCGCTCATGCCGTCGCTCAAGGGTTTTTCGGCGACGCGCTCGATGCGTGCTGCGAGCTGCATGTTCGGCAGGCGCGCGTCGAGCAGGTCGTCCAGCCGGACGCGATAGAGCGACGAGCCGTTCAATGCGCCGTAGTAGAGCCAGCGCTCGGTGACCGCGATTCCGTCGACACCACCGCGCAGGCTCAACAGGCTGCCGAGGAACTGCATGCGACGCCCCTCGCTCGTGATGATGAAGGGTTCGGCGGACAGGGAGTCGTGCGCTTCCAATACCCGTCGCGCCGACCCGGATTCAACGTCGTAGACGATCAGAGCCGGCGCCTTCTTCCAGAAGCTCGCGTCGGCGATCACGATCGATTCGCCGTCGCGCGTCACCTGCAGGTCCTGCAGAAACGAGCCGAGCGGGGCGATAGGCTTGTCGAAGGGGTGGTTGCGAATGACCTCGCCGGTCGACAGGTCGATGCCGATCAGTCTCGGTGTCCTGAGCCCGTGGTTGCCGTGGTCGATCGTCCACAACCTGTTGTTTGAATCGATGACGACGCCCAAAACCGTGTCGAACAAGGATTGGGATTGGCTGTCGGGATACGGCACCGCAGCGCCGTCAACGATTTCGAGAAGCTTGTTGCCTTCCGGCCGCGATTCAGGATGCACGGTAAAGAAGACGCGTCCCTCGGCATTAACCGCGATATTGCCGATCGGTTCGGGGTAAGTGAAGACGACTTCAACGTCGGCTGCGTCGCGCAGCGCGGTGTCTGTGAGGTCCGGGTACTCGACGCCGCCACCGTAGCGAAATCTCAAGATCGCCGCCGCGAGAATTCCGACGACGAGAAAAAACAGCAGAATCTTTTTCAAGGCATCCCCCATGCCGAGTGCAGCGGGATTGTAACCTTAAAATCAGTACGCGGTGATCGCGATTCCCCAGCTCACGAATACGAGTGCGAGCGCGAGCCATCCGGCCCGTCGCTGTAGCGCATCGTCCTTGAGTGGAAGCGACGAGCGGCTTAAGCCAACGCCGCTTGCGAGGCCGGCGAGAAAGCCCATCAGGTGGGCGCCGACGTCCGTGTTCTCGTCGCCCATGCCGGTAAACATCAACAGCGCGAAGCCGCCCACGACGGGTCCGTAGCGGGCCGTCCAGTGCGAGCCCTGGAAGGCGCGGGAGCGCCACGCGTAGCCGGCGGCGAGTCCGAGCGCAGCAAAGACAGCCGTCGACGCGCCGATCGACTTGTGCACCTCGTCGAGCAGCAGCGTGTTGACGCTGTTTCCGACCGCTGCGGCGAGCAGGATCGAGAGCCAGGCAACGCCGTAACCGACATAGCGGCCGGCAAACAGACCGAAGAGGCTGCCGAAAATGATATTGCCGGCGAGGTGCTCAAGGTCGACGTGCAGCGTCAGCGACGTGATCGCGCGCCAGACTTCCCAGTCACGCAGCAGGACACCGTCCATTCGTCCGGCGCTTCGCAGGTTGATTTGCCCGGACGCAAGGACCTCGAGCCATGCAACGCCGACGATGATCATCAGATAGACGATGATGCCGGGCACCGGATTGAGGTCATCGATCGGCCTCGGCGCCAGGACCCGCCCGGGCGGATTCTCCTGGTCGTACAGGCGGATTTCTTCGACTGCCTGTCCCGACCGGTCTGCTGGCACGAGCAGGGCATAGCCCGACTCGTCTTCGATCAGCGTGTATGGAATTGAGACCGCGGTGAGGACGAGCGCACGATCAAGACAGGCCTGACGAACCTGGCTTTCGAAGACGACGCGCAGGTCATCATTCATTGTGCAACAACGTCAGGCAGCAGGCTGACGCAGTCGGCGTCCACCTTCAGTGTGGCGAGATCGTCGGCGCGCGTCTTTCCGCGGTTGACGATCGCGATCGGCAGGCCGAGTTCGTGCGCGCGGCGGGCGAAGCGGAAGCCCGAGAAAACCATCAACGATGAACCGACGACCAGCAATGCGTCGCTGTCTTCCAATGCATTCATTGCTGCCATAACGCGCTCGCGCGGAACGTTTTCGCCGAAAAACACGACGTCGGGTTTGACCATACCACCGCAGTTCGGGCAGTCGGGCACGACGAAGGACTCGATGTGCTCGGCACGCAGTTCGGCATCGCCGTCCGGCTTGTAGTAGTCGACATCGGCCTGCCAGTCGGGATTTGCGTCTTGCAGGCGCTGCTGCCATGCCGCGCGATCACCTTGCCGGTCGCAGTCGAGACAGATCGTTCTGTCCAGCCTGCCGTGGAGGTCGATCAGCGGGTCCGCGCCGGCCCGGTCATGCAGGCAGTCCACGTTTTGTGTGATCAGCATGCCGACGTGGCCTGCATCCTGGAGATCTGTGAGCGCGCGATGCGCCGCATTCGGCTCGGCAGAGCGAATTCGATCCCAGCCGGCATAACTTCTCGCCCAGTAACGCCTGCGCGTCGCGGCCTTGCCGACGAAGTCGCCGTACTGTACCGGCTGCGCATTTTTCCAGTTCCCGTCGGCATCGCGGTAGTCCGGGATCCCCGACGCGGTGCTGATGCCGGCGCCGCTAAGCACGGTGACCGGTCCGTGGGCGCTCAAAAATTCGCGCAGTGCGTTGTTGCCGTCGACGCGCATCGTCTCGTTTCAGTTTCCGTTCAGCTTGCAGCACTCATAGTTGGAGGCAACAAGGAGAAGTTGCAATGCGCTTATTCAAAAAACTGTATTT
>CAWUHY010000145.1:0-7725 GCA_963922215.1 uncultured Gammaproteobacteria bacterium
GCGACGAGTCGGATGAGTTTCTGGTCGACTGGGCTGTCGACCAGGTCGACGACGAAGGCGCCGTCGATCTTGATGTAGTCGAACGGCAACTTCTGCAGGTAGCTGAGCGAGCTGTAGCCGGTGCCGAAGTCGTCGAGGGCGAGTTTGCAGCCCATGTCGCGAAGCAGTCCGACCTGGCGTTCAACGTGCGCCGGGCGACGAATTGCGAGGCTCTCGGTGATTTCGAACACAATGTGTTCCGGCGGTACGCGGAATTCATCGAAGGTCGCGCGGACGTAAGCCGGCAGGTCTTCACTCTCGAAGGCATTGGCCGAGATGTTGATCGCGAGCCGGAGCTCCGGGTGTTTCTTTCGATAGCGGGCATAGGCAATCGCCGAATGCCTGATCACCCAGAGATCGATTTCCGACATCAGGCCGAAGCGCACGGCCGCCGGGAGGAAGGCATCGGGCGAGACCAGGCTGCCGTCGTCGCCGCGGGCGCGGATCAGGACTTCGTGATGCGTGGTCTTGCCGCTATGAATGTCGTTGATCGGCTGGAAGCGCAGCTCGAGAGAATCCGAGTCCAGCGCCTTGCGCAGGCGATTCATCCAGCCAACTTCGCGATCGACACTCTCGGCGGCGCCGTCGAGGTCGAAGAAGCGCACACGGTTTCTCCCCGCCGCCTTTGCCTCGCGACAGGCCATGTCCGCCTGTGCGATCAATTCATCCTGGTGGATGTTGCTGACGCTCGCGATCGTGACGCCGATGCTGCAGTGGATGTGGAAGATGTGCTCATTCTCGATGTGCGCCACCCGTCGCAGGCGGCGTGTGATGCGCTCCGCCGCTTCGCGCGACGAATCTTCATCGGCGCCCGGCAGCAGGACAACAAATTCATCGCCGCCGAAACGCGCGACGATCGCGCCGTCAGGAACGCTGCGCGAGAGTTGCTCGGCGACTTTTCTGATCAGCCGGTCGCCGGCCGGATGCCCGCAAAGATCATTGACGTACTTGAATTGGTCGAGGTCAATAAAAAACAGCGCGCTTGTGCCCCCTTTCCTGACGATACCGAGCAGGTTGGCCGCGAGCTCCTCGACGAAACGTCGCCGGTTAAAGAGACCGGTCAGGCTGTCGTGGTTCGCAAGCTTGAGGAGGCGCGAGTTACGTTCCGAGAGAGCGGATGCCGTCGTTTTCAGCGCATCGACGATGTCGGAGATTTCCCGGTGCGCGGCTGGCTTGAAATCCACCGCAAGGTTCCCGTTCGCCAGTTCGCGAATCGGTTCCTCGAGTTCCGAGATCGAGCGCAGCGCACGTTGCAGGACATGACGCCCGTACAGCGAAAAGCCGACCAGCAGGACAAGAAGGATCAGGATGGCGATGCGAATACTCGCGAGAAGCTGTTCGTGAAAAAGTATGAAGTCGAGATGGATGGCGACGAAGCCGACGAGTTCCTTCGTCGCGGATTCGTCGTTTGCCGTCGGACTGAAATCGAAAAGACCGTCCTCCGAAATTGCCTCGACCCAGACGGGAGCGAGAATCTCGAAACGACGTGGATCCACCGCACTGCCTTCCAGCAGGTACGGTTCGCTGTCGCCGATCAGGTCCTTCGCTTCCTCGAGCGCGTCCCGGTCCAGTGATTCAAGAACCAAACGTACCGGGTCGTTGGACACCGCGAAGAGCGCGTCGCCGTTGTGGTCGTAGTAGGCGACCCGATCGATCTCCGCATAGCTCTCGACGAAGCGCTCGAGGCGGATCAGGGCTTCGTCGTCCTGTTCGAGATACAGCGGCGAGCCGAGATCGTTCAACTCCTCCGTCCACTGCAAAGCCCAGCGGCTGTAGTTCTTGCTCAAGACCCATTGACCGCCCCAGTAAAGTGCGGCGATCGCGAGCGTCCCCACCAGCGCAGCAGACAGAATCTGGATCGACATGATTTCATGCACGAGACGCCGCTGACCCGGCTTTCGCGCGCGGTAGGCGACGAGACGGTCGCCTAGATTGGCGAAGAGCGTTTTCACCGAGCCCCCGACTGCGAGACGTTCGCGACATCCGCCGGGCGCTTCGGCGCGGAGCGGACTTCAACCTGGATTTCGGTGAGGGGCGTTAGAGGCTCAACGTCATCGATCCTGCCGTCGGCAATTGCCTGTGCGATGTCGTGAATCCTTGCGGCGATGTCGCTTGCAACCGTGGATACGCTGATCGACGCGCCGAGGGGGAGCATGCCCGGAGTCGGCACCAGCACCGACACGCCGCGACGCTGCGCACGATCCATCATTTCAGTCAGAACGCGGCCGCTCAGGATGCGGTTGTCCGGCAACAGCCAGAAGCCATCGATGTTGCGAACCATACGTTTGAATTCGTACAGCGCAGCCTGATCCGAACTCGCGATGCTGGTCGTCAACGAAACATTGTGACGCTCGGCGGCAAGCTCCGCTTCCTGCAGCAGCGCGTCGTGTCCTGGCCCAATGATCAGGCCAATAGTCGTGAGCGTTGGCTCGGCTTCCTTCCATGCTGCGAGTTGTGCGTCCAGCGGTGCGACGGCGGCTACGCCGCGGCTGTTTTCGCCAAGCAGAGCGTGCTCCTGGTAGTTGAACACCTGGCTGAACACGACCGGTACGGCGGACAGCGCATTCGATGCGCGTGCCGCGCGCAGCCCGATCGCAACGACAACATCCGCGGGGCTGTCGTTGATGAGTCGAAACGCCCGGACAGGTGGCAGGCTCTTGTCACTGAAATCGTAGACTGCTGTTTCGTCAAAATAATCAGCGAGGGCTGTCGCAACGTCGTCGAACGCCGGGCTCCGGCTCGACAGCACCACGGCAACCGAGATTGGATCGGCTGGCGGTGCCGTATCAACGACCGTCGCATCCTTTGGATCGGGTGTCACAACCGGCGGACGCACGTCGATGTCTTCGACGGGTGGCGGCGCCGGCTGCGCAACGCTTTCTGTCGAAGTCGGCTGCGTCGCGCAGGCGCCGAGCAATGCACAGAGGGCCGCAAGCGCTGCCGCCTGCCTTTGCCTGCCTGCTATTTTCTGTCTGTCGCGCACAATCATTGCCCTTCGATCATGGGGCGCGCCGGTCAAACACCGACGGCCGGGTTCGGGCCTCGTCTCCAGAAACCGGCTGACCCCATCGTGTCCTATAAGCGGAAGTGACGATTACGTCAAAAGCGCGGCATTTCTGCTCGGTCAGCCGCCGTTTTTCCCGCTTATGTTAAGGGCGACGCGCTTCACAGTTCGTGCTGGCGCAGGGTTGGAGGCAGGGACGGTCGTCCACGCCTGGGATCGCGTTTACTCGAGTCCGGTCGATAAAGGCATCGACCCATGCCTGGCGGTCAGACCAGGTGGCGGCCGCCGTCCATGTGGATGACGCGGCCCGTGACGTAGCTGCTGTCGAGGAGGTAATCGACCTGATGCTGCATTTCATCGAGTCCACCCTCACGCTGCATCAGGCTTTTCCTAAGCGTTTTCTCGCGGTACTCGGCGTCGTCGTCCTCGTTGAACAGCACCAGCGCCGGCGTAATGCTGTTGACCTTGACCTCGGGCGCGAGCATTGCGGCGAATGACAGCGTCAGGTTGTCCTGCGCGGCCTTGCTGGCCGCATAGGCAATGTGTTTTTTGCTGCCGCGGCCGGACACGTAGTCACCCAGGTGCACGATGTCAGAGGGTGTACCCGCTTTCAGCAGGTGGGCGAGGCCCAGATTGATTCGGTACGGAGCGGCAACGTGGACGGCCAGCATGCGGCGAAGGATTTCTTCCGGAGGATGGTCGGCCTTGTCCGGCAGCCAGTCCGAGGCATTGTGAATGATGGCTCGCAGCCGTTGATGCTCTGAGGCCACGGCATCGATGAGCGCCTGCACCTGCTCGTCCTCGTAAAAGTCACAGCGGTGCAGTTCGGCGCCCAGCGATTCGAGCTCGTCGATACTGTCTCGCCGGGTGCGGTAGGTGCCGATCACCGGTTGACCGCGGTCGATAAAGGTTCGCGCGAGGTGCAGACCAACGCGCTGGCCGACGCCTGTGATCAGGATTGGGTTCACGGGTTCAAGAATTCCGCACGGGTATGGATGTTCTCCCTGAAGCAGCCGCCCAGCGCGGTCGTGCTGGTCTGCGAGTTGGAGTCCATGACGCCGCGAGACTTCACGCAGTAATGCGTCGCATCGATGCTGACGGCAACGTCGTCCGTGCCGAGCAAGGCCTGCAGCGCGACAAGAATCTGGCGCGTCAGCCGCTCCTGAACCTGCGGGCGACGGGCGAAGAAGCGCACGAGGCGGTTGATCTTGGACAGTCCGAGGATTTTGTCTTTCGGGATATAGGCCACTTTCGCGGTGCCATCGATCGTGACGAAGTGGTGCTCACAGGTGCTGATCAATTCGATGTCCCGAACCTTGATCATCTCGTCTGCACCCATCTTGTTCTCGATGAGCGAGAGCTTCGGAAATTCGCTGTAGTCGAGTCCGGCGAAGATCTCCCGCACATACATTTTCGCAATGCGGTGAGGCGTCTCCGAAAGGGAGTCGTCGTTGAGGTCGAGTCCAAGCGTCTCGACAACATCGCGCATCAAGCCTTCGATGCGCTGGTATTTCTGATCCGCAGAAAGCCCGTTGTCAATCATCGGCGTTTCCAGTCCTTCTCGGACCAGCGTCTCGCGGACGAGGCGTGCTTCGTCACTCAACAGGGCTTCTTTTTCCGCTCCAGCGGCTTTTGCGACGGACAGACGAATGGCTTCAGGGCTCACGATACTTTCTCCAGGTGGCGCGGCTCGGCCGCGAGTTGCGCAGGATAGTCGAGGGTCAGCGATACCGAATCGGCGAAGCGCAGTGCGTGCGGCTTCTCTATAGTGACGGAGGCTCGCTGAACGCTCGCATCGCGCGTGCAAATATTCAGGACGTCCCCGACCAGCTTTTCGAGCAGCAAGAACTGGCCACCTTCCACGAGTTCGATAATCGCTTTGGTGATCGTCTTGTAGTTCAGAGCATCTTCGACGCGATCTTCGAATACGCCGTCTTCGAGGGCGTAGGCGATTTCAGCGTTGATCACAATGTCCTGTTTCTTCACGCGCTCTTCGGGGTTGAATCCGATCAGCGTGCGCAGGCGCAGGTTGTGAATGCGAATTGTTGCGACCTTTCGCGTCATGGGTACTGGTCTCATTGGCGGGCTGGCGTCGGAAGTACGCCGAGCGGTGGTGACTTAACTCGGGATTTAATTGTGTCCGAAAGTGCGATTGTCGGTGTAACGGTTGGTAACTGCGGATGTGCTCTTTGTATCTGGACGGCGCGCCGTCGTACCGTGATTGACGCGGTGAACAATCCCGATACCCTCGCAGTCAGTGAAATCTCGAGAACACAAAACATTGGGTCTGACCGCTCTCGCGGCAGAGGCGAGGGCATGCCGCGCCTGCGAACGTGAGCTCCCGCTTGGACCTCGCCCCATTTTCGCTGTGCATCCGCGTGCACGGATTCTTGTTGCTTCGCGGGCGCCCGGGCGCATCGCGCACGAGAGTGGTGTGCCTTTTAACGATCCCAGCGGACGGCGTTTGCGGCAGTGGATGGGCGTCGATTGGGATACGTTTTATGCGCCGGAGCGCGTGGCCATCCTGCCGATGGGTTTTTGCTATCCGGGTAAAGATTCCGGTGGTGATTCACCGCCGCTTGAACGCTGCGCGGCAGAATGGCGACAAGAGTTCCTCGCTCGCCTGCCCGGAATCAGGCTTACTCTTTTAATCGGTGCACACGCACAGGCATGGCATCTCGATGACTGGTCCGGGTCGGTCCGCGACACGATTGCGGCGCGAGCGGACCTTCCTGATGACATTTTTCCGTTGCCGCATCCCAGCCCGAGAAACAACGGCTGGCTCAGGGATAACGACTGGTTCGAGACGGCCGTTTTGCCTGAGCTTCGCGATAGGGTTGCGACTGCCCTCGGCTAATCCATTCGCCGTACAGTAGTACCTGCGTCAGGCTAAGTTGGCACGACCACCATCGAGATCGACGACCGCTCCGGTCATCCACGACGCATCGTCCGACAGCAAGTGGGCTGCCAGTGCTGCGATGTCATCGGGTTCGCCGATTCGTTTCAGCGGATGCGCGCGCGCGACCCCGTCGCGAATTTTTTCATTGCTGGTGAGTTCCGTGGCCAACGGAGTATCCGTAAGACTCATCGCGATCGCGTTGACGCGCGTCTTCGGCGCCATCTCGGCCGCGAGCGTGCGGCAAAGCGCTTCGAGCGCACCCTTTGCACTCGCAACGGCCACGTGGTTGTTGAATCCGCGTTGTGCCGCGACGGAGGAAAACAGCACGATGCTGCTGTCATCCGCCAGCTTTTCCTGCGCCGCCTGAACTGCGTAAACCGCGCCAACGACGTTGACGTCGAAGGCAGTAATCAGGTCATCGCGCTCGACGCGCTTCATCGGTTTAAGCCCGATGGTGCCAACCGCGTAGGCAATACCGCCGATTTCTCCGTCGATCCCGGCGAGGGCGGATTCGACACTTTGCTGGTCAGTGACGTCGGCGACCGCGTATTCGGCGCCGATCTCATCTGCGAGTGCCGAGAGTTTTTCCTCTGTACGGCCGACAAGCAGAACCTGTTTGTCGAGCTTGGCCAGCCGGCGCGCAAGGGCCGAACCGACGCCGCCTGCGCCGCCAAAAATTACGTAATGCATGTCACTTCCTTTGTGAGTTTTGCGAATTGGGGAGAAGCGGGCGGGATCGTACAACGTCGCGACGGCGTTTGATCGAATAGAAACCAGCTGATACAAGGCTGGAAGTACATTCGTGGTTTCGCCGAAGCGCGCAAGACGCTTATCCGGAACATACATCTCGAAACCTTTTCTGTGCTCCGCTTGCTGTAGGATCGCGCGCTCGGTGCAACGACAACGCTGCCCAGGTCCACGAGGCGGTACTCGCAGGTTAGCGGTGCCGCAAGAAAACGTGAGCGCCTCGCTTGACCGCCACAAAGGCAGAGGCCTAAGCTCGGAGGACTGACGGAAAAATTCCGCTCGCTTTCGCGGAGAAGCCCGAAAAAACAAGGACTTGCAAAGTGACAGTATTTGAAACCACACGAGACAGAGGCCGACGCGCAATCGCCGCGTTGCTCGCCGTGTGGCTCACCGTCGCGATGCAGCCCTGCGCCATGGCGATGGACACAGCCGAGGATCACGACTGTCCACATTGTCCGCCGGCTCCCACAGAACAACATCATGGCAATCACAATCAGCGCGGACATCACGCGTCGCACACGGAGTCCGACCAGAAGCCGTGCATGACTGCCAGCGACGACTGCAGCCTTGCAGATGAGCTCCAGACCGACGGGCGTTTCGCGAAGCTGGAGCTAAAAGACGCCCCGGACGACACGCCGCAGGTCAGCGTGGTCGACTTCACCTCGAGCGTATGCGAACGGCCTCTGAAACGGCTCGGGTGGGATCCGTCGCGAAGTCCTCCGCCCGACGACGGGCCCTCTCTCAATATTCTTTACTGCGTCTTTCTGGATTAACGATCCCTTCGCGCGAAACCGGTATGTCTCGGTGACCCACGAAGGAGATCGTTCTGATGTTTACAACCTGCGGGAACGCTTCCCGCCTGAAAAAAAATCTGCCGATAAGGTTTGCGGTCATGATCGCATGGCTCGTCGGCATCACGCTGTCTGCGGACGCTGAGGCGCGGCAGCACCACCTGCTGACCCTCGACGAAGCGGAGGCGCTCGCGCTTGCTGACGAGCCCGGTCGCCTCGCGCTGGAGGCGCAAGCTGACGCGCTC
>CAWUHY010000146.1:0-7703 GCA_963922215.1 uncultured Gammaproteobacteria bacterium
CGAGGGTGCATCGGCTGAACCGTGCATGACCTGCAGGTTAAACGTCGGCGTCGGCTCCGGCACGACCGGGTTGTCGCGATCGTTAGATTCGCACGCCGCGAGGACCAGCGTTGCGAATGCAAGTGAAGCAATTTTCGTGAGGTTCATAATGTCCCTTCCAGTTTGGGTGTGATTTGAACGGCGCCTAGTGTGACGACAGAAGAAAGAGACTGGGTTTCGGCGCCGTATCCATTTGTTTCGGAGTGTTTCTTCGTCGAAAACCGGAACGGCGCGCACGGTTCAATGCGAGTACACTGCACGCTACGGATCGACTCTAGCCGGATCAGACCATGACCAAAGTTCTTATTATCGACGACGACCGAAAACACTCGGAGCTGCTGCAGACTTACTTCAAGCGCTTCGGGATCACGCTCGTCTGCGCCTATGACGCGAACGAAGGATTTCGCAAGTTAAGCGTTGAAGACCCGGATCTTCTGCTACTGGACGTCATGCTGCCGGGGAAAGACGGATTCGAGATTTGTCGGGAAGTGCGCAAGACCAACAGCATTCCAATCATCATGCTGACTGCACGTGGCGACGTTATTGATCGCGTATCGGGACTTGAGCTCGGCGCCGACGACTACATCGGCAAGCCATTTGAGCCGCGCGAGCTCGTGGCCAGGGTGCAGGCGATCCTGCGTCGTTCCGATTCCATGGGCCCCGCATCCGGCAAGCTCACGTTCGACGGCCTTGAGATTGACGTCGAGGCACGCGCCGTCAAGGTGGACGACAAGCCCGTCGAACTGACGTCGATGGAGTACGAGTTGCTGTTGATCCTCGCGCGGCGCCACGGCAAGAAGCTGTCGCGCGACGACATCCTTGGCGAGCTGCGCGGCATCGACGCCGCGATCCTGACGCGTTCTGTTGACATCATGATTAGTCGCCTGCGCCAGAAGATCGGCGATTCGGTGAAGCCGCCACGTTTCATCCAGACCGTCTGGGGCCGCGGCTACTCGTTCATCGGCATCCCCAAGACGGATGCTTAGACGCTTTTCACGATCGCTTTCATTCCGACTGTTCGCGATCTTCCTGCTGCTCGGGGGAGCGTTCGTCTACGGTACGCTGGGCGCGATTCGCTGGGTCTACAACAGCGACGATATCCGCGGCCTGATCAGTGGGCATCTCTCCTTGCACGTCTACTACGTGCAGAAAGATATCGGGAATCCGCCGCGCATCGATCGGGCGCTCGCAATTACTGAACGCGTACCAGTCGACATCCGTATTCTCGGCCCGGATATTGACTGGGCCTCCGATACGAATTTCCCGCGACTCGACCAGCTCGATTTCGGTCCCAGTCCGGCGTTCAGCGACAGCCCCGGCGCCTGGGTCGACGAACTGGACGGAGTTCAGTTCGCGAAGTGGAACGAGAAAAATTTTCTTCTCATGCGTAACGGTGGCTACGACATCATCGTTGCCTCACCGAAAATCTCTGACACGTCCGGCAGCCCGAATCTTGTCCTGATCATTGTCGGATTCGGCCTGACTTTATTGTTCATCGGCTATTTCGCAGTGAGCTGGCTGTTCAAGCCGATCAAATCAATCCGGTCCGGCGCGGCTCACATCGGCGCGGGTAATTTCGACTTCCGGATTCGGAAGATTCGTGCGGATCAGCTCGGCGATCTCGCGAATGACATCAACCAGCTCGCCGAAAACGTCGAGAACATGCTGAACGCGAAGCGCGCGCTCTTGCTCGGGATTAGCCACGAGTTGCGCACGCCTTTGTCGAGGCTTCGTATCGCGACAGAACTCCTCGACAATGAAGAGGATCAGGAATCGCTGAAGGCTGAGATTGCGGAGATGGAGAAAATCGTCGTCTCCCTGCTGGAGGCTGAACGCCTGAACGAAGGCCATGCGCCGCTGGTTCGGAGCCAGGTCAGGGTGGGGGATCTCATTGACGACCTCGTCGAAGACTTCTTCGCGCGACACAAGCATCGCATCGAACTTGACGTCAGCTGCCCGGACCTCGTCATCGATGTCGACGAGACGCGCGTTGCACTGTGCCTGAAGAACCTCCTGAGCAACGCGCTCAGGTATTCACCGGAAGAGAGCGGGCCGGTCGAGCTCAGCGCCCACAGCAGCCCCTACGAGATCGTGTTTCGCGTGCGAGACCGTGGCCCCGGCATTTCCGATCTTCAGGCCGACCATATCGGCGAGCCGTTCTACCGCGGCGATCCGTCCCGCGCGCGGCACACGGGCGGGACCGGGCTCGGGCTGTACCTTGCGACGCTGGTCGCGCAGGCGCACGGCGGGGAGCTCCGCCTGACCGAGCGCGAAACGCCCGGAGCCTGCTTCGAACTCGTCCTGCCGCTGGTGTTCGACGAGCCCTGATACCGCGCGGATTCGCTTCCGCGGCCCGGCCCAACGCTATCTCATGTCTCTGATTTGACTGGGAAAATGCGAGTTTACCTTGACGAAATCGGCTCGTGTGATATCAAATTGATATCAATATAAATCAGGAGCAGGGCTATGACACGGGAAAAACAAGTCAACGCGACATCGGGTTACCTCGCCATCGCTGTGCTGTTATTGATGCTCGTGGTGTCGATTTTCGTTTTCGTGACGGCGATCGAAACCAACAAGACAGGCTGGATTGGTGTCGGCGGCCCACTCCTGATCGTGACGCTGTTCTGTTTTGCAGGACTTTTCCTGGTGCAGCCAAACGAGTCCAAGGTGCTGCAGCTGTTCGGCAAATACGTCGGCAGTGTGCACGAGCCGGGTTTGAAGTGGGCGAATCCGTTTTTCAGCAAGACGGCTGTTTCCAAACGCGTGCGCAACTTCGAAAGCGGCAAGCTTAAGGTCAACGATTCACAGGGTAGTCCGATCGAAATTGCCGCGGTGGTCGTCTGGAAGGTATTCGATACGGCTGAAGCGCTGTTCGAGGTGGATGACTACGAAGAATTCGTTCGCATCCAGAGCGAGTCGGCGCTCCGCAACCTGTCGACAACGTATCCCTACGAACCGAACGACGGAGAAAAGCTGGCTCTGCGTGCCAATCCGCAGGAGATTGCCATCGCACTCAAGAACGAAATTCAGGATCGACTGGACCAGGCCGGTGTGACGGTGATCGAAGCCCGGATCAGCCATCTTGCGTACGCGCCGGAAATCGCGAACGCAATGCTGAAGCGCCAACAGGCGTCCGCGGTGATCGCTGCGCGGCGGCAAATTGTCAGCGGTGCGGTCGGCATGGTCGAGATGGCGCTCGAGGATCTCAGCGAGAAAGCAATCATCGAACTCGACGACGAGCGCCGCGCGGCGATGGTGAGCAATTTACTCGTCGTACTTTGCGGCGAGGAACATGCGAAACCCGTGATCAACGCAGGATCCATCTACAGCTGATTCTTCGTCATGCCTCGGAAAAAAGCATTCGCACTCCGAATGGACGAAAAGACCCTCGCGGCGATGCAGCGCTGGGCGAACGACGATCTGCGCAGCTTGAATGCGCAGATCGAGTTCGTTTTGCGGGACGCACTTCGCAAGCACGGTCGACTGCCGCGCGGTCAATCGCGAGCGGAAGACGACGAGGCAGGCTAGCGACGTCGATCCTGGCCGCGCCGCGGCGAGCGCTCGGAGCGAGATTTCGAAGACTGTGATTTTGAGCTGCGCGACTGGCTCGGTCTCGAAGACTTCGCTTCGCGTCGCGGGCTGCTTGCCTCACGCGACCCGGACGATCTCCGTTCGACACGCTGCGCAGGACGCGGCGACGGTCGCGACTGGGAGCGCTGCGGTGCAGCACGACGCGGTGCACTTTCCGATGGACGTCTGACGCTCTGGCTGCGCTGAGTTGGTCGCTGACGCTCGATGTTGTTGCGCCTTGGACTCTGCACACTTGTCCGTCCGCGAAGCTCGCGAGGTGACACAGTCGACTCGCGCCGCTGCGAGCGACTTGCCGAGCGCTGCACATCCCTGCGCTGTACCGCGTCACTCCGGTTAGACCGCCGGCTCGGTTCGCGCTGAATCTCGCGTCGCTCACGCTGAATGTTGTTGGACGGTCTGCGCGATGCGGGCGTGTCCGAGCGCACCTGGCGACGAGCGTCTACTCGGTTCGTGTTGGATTGCGCTATGCGGCGATTGCCGTCGGTCGTTCGACCGGATGCTGCACGATTCCTGGTCACAGTACCGGCGTCTCGCCGACGATAATCGTTGCGCACATGCTCGCGTCTGACGTAGTCGCGCTGACGATTGCCGTAGTGGCGGCTGCGCGTCACACGATTGCCGTGCAGGCGGACGCGGTGTGAATGGCGCGGTCGCCAGTAGTCGCCGTAGCGATAGTGGCGGCGTCCGTAGTTGCCGACATAAATCGAGTTATGCACGTGAATCGACGGGCGGCGGTACCACCAGCGATCGTAGTAGTGGCGGCCGTAGTACGGGTGGTGATAGTGGCTGTGATGCAGCACGTGAATGCTGTGCGACACCCAGCCGATCGTAAAGGCCGTCGTCAAACCGTAGAACGGCCGGTGGTAGTACCACGAGTCTGCGTACGGATAGTAATAGACCGGGTAGGGATTCGCGTAGTAGCGATACACGGGACGCGTCTGGTAGACGACCACGCGCTCGGGCTCGTAGTAGGGCACGTAAATCACGTCGTCGTTGACCGGTTCGATCTCGATGATACCGGCGTCGTTTTCTTCTACGCGCTGGTATTCATCCGTTTTCAGGTTGCCGGCTGCGTAGGCGCGGTCGCGGAATGAATCGACGGCCGCGAGCAGGTCTTCCTGCTGGGCAATGAACGCTTCGCCGAGCGCGTAGGTCCAGTCCAGGTCTTCGTTCAAGAGTTCGACGACTTCGGGGTAGTTGATCAACGCGACAATCGAGTCATCCCAGTCTTCGTCCGGCTTCAGTGACGGATCGTCTTCGACGTCGTCGAGGAAGCGCCCGGCCTCAGCCACCTGGAGGGGATAGGTTGAGGCGGGCAGAACGATCGCCAGAAGGTCGTCCGGATACAGCGCAACACGATTCACGAGCAGCTCGAGCTCGGCGTTGCTGAGATCGCCGCCGCCCACGGCATAGCTTGATGTCTGGTCAAGCCGTTCCACATCTCCGATCAGGTTACCGTCGTCGTCGACGGGAGCTTGCGCGAACGCGCTCGCGCCGAGCGCCAGCGTGGCGGTGACCAAAAGTCCCTGGATAGTGTCTGATTGCATGATCGCTCCGGATCAACGTCGGATTTTCCGACAATTGACACGCATCCTACGCTCCCGAACCTGAACGGAAGCTTAATCAGGCCTGATTAGTCGTCGGAGTCTTGCCCACCATGCCAAGCAAGGAGCTACCGCCATGCTTAGTCGTCGGAGTCTTGCCCGCCATGCCAAGCCAGGAACTTCCAGCCGTCTTCCGTGCGGACCAGGACGTCAGTGTAGCGTCCGTTCGACATTTCGATCTTGCCATCCTTGCCCTTGACGGCAATCGAGTAAAGGTAGTGCGCGACGGCGGTGTCGCCGGACACCACAATGGAGAGCGGATAGAGCTCATGGGCGACGGTTTTGCCCATGTCGTCGCTGACGCGATCCCAGAGTTTGACAGAGGCCTTGCTGCGCGGTGCGGGTGAACTCGCCGGCCAGCCGGAAAACTCATCCACCAGCGATTCGTCGATCCACTTTTTGCTGCCGGATTCGTCGGCGTTCCACTGCGCTTCCACGACCACCCAGACGTCCGCCGCGTCCGTTGAGGTCTGCGCATTGGCAGAGGCCGCGAAGAGAAGGGCGAACACGATCAGTCCAGAAAACGTTTTCATGGCAAGTCCCATACAGATCCCGAAAGCCGGCAGTCTAATCGCTTTACGAGTGCTCAACAAATGCTGCCGCCGCGGTGGATGCTGATATCATCGCAGCCATGTCGGACCACTATCTTTGTTACCGCTGCGGCACCTCGCTCGACCACATGTCTGAACCATGGTCACGGCGTGACGAATGCCCCGGATGCGAGAATCACGTACACGTGTGCCGCATGTGCCGTTACTTCGATCGCAGTGTTCCGAAGCAGTGTCGCGAAGACGATGCAGAGGAAGTTATCGAGAAGGAGCGGGTCAATTTCTGCGACTGGTTTAAACCGTCCGAAAATGCGTTCGACGCGAGTTTAAAAAGCGCGGAAGAGAAGGCTCGATCCGAGCTCGATGCGCTGTTCGGAGACGGTCCGGAGCCCACCGCAACAACCGATTTGTCCGACGCAGAAGCACTGTTCAAAAAACCGTCCTGACGAAGCCACAATGAAAAAAGCGAATGAAGACCGCGCACTGGTTGTCCTCTCTGGCGGCCAGGACTCGACGACCTGTCTCTACTGGGCGCTCGATCGTTTCGGCGAGGGAAACGTCTGGGCATTGACCTTCGATTATGGACAGCGGCATCGCATCGAACTGGAGTGCGCGGCAACGATCGCAGAGCAGGTAGCTGTCCCGCACCGCGTCCTGCCGATCGACACGTTTCGCAAGCTGGGTGGCAATGCGTTAACTGGCGACGTCGAAGTCGCGTCGACGGACGACGAAGAAACCGGCCTGCCGAATACTTTCGTGCCGGGTCGCAACCTGATTTTCCTGACCTACGCAGCGGCCCACGCCTACCAGCTTGGCATCGCGAACCTCGTCACCGGCACCGCGCAAACAGATTTCAGCGGTTACCCGGACTGCCGAGAGGAAACGCTTCAGTCCTTGCAGGAAACGCTCCGGCTCGGCATGGAGTTTCCGGTCACAATTCATACGCCGTTGATGCATCTGTCGAAGGCAGAAACCGTGCACCTGATTCGCGATCTCGGCGGGCTCGATGCGATGGCCTACACGCACACCTGCTACAACGGCGAGCGACCGCCGTGTATGCAGTGTCCTGCCTGTGAGCTACGCGCGAAAGGGTTTGAAGAAGCGGGCATCGATGACCCGTTGCTGGAAGGCGCATGACCTACAGCGTTAAGGAAATGTATTACACGCTGCAGGGCGAGGGCGTACACACCGGGCGTCCGGCTGTGTTCCTGCGGTTTGCGGGTTGCAACCTCTGGTCCGGGCGAGAGCAGGACCGGGCGACCGCCGTCTGCAAGTTCTGCGACACGCAGTTCGTGGGTACAGACGGCATCAACGGCGGGAAATTCAAGAACGAGGAAGCACTGGCATCAGCTGTTGCGAACCTGTGGCCTGCGACAGAGTCTTCGAACCGATATGTCGTCTGCACCGGTGGCGAACCGCTGCTGCAGCTCGACACGGCGCTGATCGATGCGCTGCACGAACGCGGCTTCGAGATTGGCGTCGAAACCAACGGCACGATAGCGGCGCCGGCGGGCATTGACTGGATCTGCGTTAGCCCGAAATCCACGGCGCCGCTCGTGCAGAAACGCGGCAATGAGCTAAAGCTCGTCTACCCCCAAACCGACGCGCAGCCCGAGCAGTTCGCGGAGCTCGAGTTCGAGCATTTCATGCTGCAACCGATGGACGGTGAAGAGATCGCGAGCAACACGCAGGCGACGTTGCGATACTGCCTGGAAAACCCTCGCTGGCGCTTGAGTTTGCAGACGCACAAGATATTGGGGATTGATTAGCGGGCGGAATTATTGAAAGAACGTCGCCATCAATCGCCGGAAACTGCTGGCTCCACCAACTCTTCCCGACGCCATTCCAGGATATTGTTTTCGATAAACAGGAGGCGACCAGCCACAGGAAGGCGTCCCAGAAATCCACGAACGTTCCC
>CAWUHY010000147.1:0-7564 GCA_963922215.1 uncultured Gammaproteobacteria bacterium
CCCGGGTTCTGGCTTTCCTTCTTTGCCGTGGCCGTGCTGTTCCGGGCCGCGGCGGGAAGCGGGCACCTGGAGCGGGGGCTTTTGCGTGTTGCCAACCTCTGGCGAACGCAGTGCCTGCTGTTTCTTGCCATGCTGCCGCTGACCGCTGTTTTCTTTGGTCAGGTCGCGACAACTGCTCCTCTCGCGAACCTGCTTGCCGTGCCTGTCGTCAGTGGAATTGTCGTGCCGTCAGCGCTTGCAGGACTGCTGCTCCAGGGTCACGTCGACTGGATCTTGTCGGTCGCAGCATTTGCGATCGACGGTGTCGACGCGACACTGCAGCGACTGTCGCAGGTGGCTCCCGCCGCCGTGCACATGGGCTACACCATCCCGCTTGCGGTCTCCGCGCTCCTGTTCTTGCTGCTGCCAGCCGGTTTTCCCGGTCGCTGGTGTGTGCTGTGCGCGTTGCCCGGTCTCATTGTTGCCATACCCCATGGACCGCCGGAAGGATGCGTCGATACCGTATTTTTCGACGTCGGGCAGGGGACGAGTGTTCTCGTGAAAGGGCATTCTGATGTCCTCCTCTACGACACGGGGCCGGGCCAGCGTCACGGCGCCAGCGTTGCGGAGTCTGTCGTGATGCCGGCGCTTGCGCGGCTGGGCGTGCGGAAGATTGATCGGCTCGTCGTATCCCACGCAGACCTTGATCACGCGGGCGGGGTCGATGCAATCACGAAGCGATACGGCTCGGCGCGAATTCTCGCGGGTGAACCGCTCGCCGGCATCGAATCGGTTCCGTGCCGGGCGTCGCAAACCTGGTTTGACGGTTCGGTTCGGTTTCGAATCCTGTACCCGCCGGCCGGAGCGGCCCGCGATGGCAACAACGCTTCCTGCGTACTGGAGATCACGACAGGTCGGTCCCGACTGCTGTTGATGGGAGATATCGAGGCTAGCGGGGAGGCTGTATTGCTGCGCGAACACGCTGATCTCACGGCGACCGTAACCAACGTGCCGCACCACGGCAGCAGGACCTCGTCGACCGCCGCTCTCATCGACGCCACTCGGCCGACGCTTGCCATCGTATCCGCCGGCCACGACAACCGCTTTGGTTTGCCGGCCCGGTCGGTCATGCGACGCTGGGAGTCGCGGGGTGTCACAGTCCTGAACACGGCGACTCACGGAGCAGTGCACCTTCGGCTGTGCACTGACCCGGACCAACTGCAATTCCGGACAGAGCGAAGCCGACTGCGAAAACTGTGGAATGCGTCATGAGTCGGCGTTGTCACGTCGAGAAATTTAGACCTTGACGCTGTATATTCCCTGTTTTCGTCAGGACCCTTCGCCGAATGGTTGAAATCGTAAAATCCGGCGGCTGGATGATGGCCCCGATCATCATCTGCGCCATCATCGCCATGGGGATTATTCTCGAGCGTTTCTGGACGCTGCAGCAAAGCAAGGTCATCCCCGAAGATCTGACGGCGAAGGTCTGGGGCTGGGTCAAAAAGAATGAACTCGACCAGCAGCAGATCCAGAGCCTGCACCAGGGATCGGCGCTCGGGCAGATTCTTGCCGCGGGACTGATGAACCGCGAGCGTGACCGCGCGCTGATGAAGGAGAGCATCGAGGATACGGGGCGGCACGTCGTGCACGAGCTCGAACGCTATCTCGAAACGCTTGGTACGGTTGCTGCGATTTCACCGTTGCTGGGGCTATTGGGGACCGTGATCGGAATGGTGAAGGTCTTTACAGCGATTACGACTTACGGCGTCGGCGACCCGACGCAGCTTGCCGGAGGTATCGCTGAGGCGCTGATTACGACGGCAGCGGGCCTGACGGTCGCCATTCCCGCGCTGATCGGCTACCGCTACTACCGCAATCGCGTCGACACGCTCGTCGTCGGGATGGAGAAAGAGGCGATCAAGCTTGTCGAAGCGCTGCACCGTCGCCAGCTGAAGCAATGAATTTAAACGTTCGCGCCAAGACACAACCCGAGGTCAATCTGACTTCGTTGATCGATGTTGTTTTGTTACTGCTGATTTTCTTCATGGTCTCGACGAGCTTCGTCAAGCAGTCGCAGATCGCGATCCAGCTTCCGGAGACCGACAGCGACGCGCCCGCAGTCGATGCAGCCGACGGTCTCGAAATCATGATCACCGAATCCGGCACCTATCTCGTCAACGGACGCGAGCTCGTCAATTCGCGACCGGAGACTCTGCGCAATGCGCTGCAGCGTCTGTCGGGCGGAAACACGGAACTGCCGCTGACAATCAGCGCCGACGCCAATGCGCGGCACCAGTATGTCGTCACGGCGATGGACGTCGCCGGCCGCATGGGATTCGCGAAGTTGAATTTCGCGACCGTCAATGAAGCCGACTAATCCCATACCGAAGATTCCCGACGCTCCGGAAGCCGAAGCGGCCCAGATCTATCGGCGGCTCTGGCAGTTTGTGCTGCCGCACAAGCTGATTTTCGGTGTCGCTATTCTTGGTATGGCAGCGACGGCCGCTATCGAGGGATCGCTCGTCTACCTGCTAGAGCCGCTTATGGACGAAGTCATCGTCGGTCGGATGCTCGAAACCGCCCGATGGATTCCATTTGCTTTCATCGGCATTTTCATCGCACGCGGCATCGCGGGGTTCATGACCGAGTATTCGCTTGGCTGGATCGGCCGTCGTGTGATCAGTGATCTCCGGCAGCGTGTGTTCAATAAATTCCTGCGACTGCCAATGCGCTTCTTCGACGAGCGGACGAGTGGCCCGTTGATGTCGCGCATGACCTATAACGTCGAAATGGTGGCGGAATCCGTGACCAGTGTCGTGACGATCGCGGTTCGCGACGTCCTGACCGTTATTGCTGCGATCACCGTGATGCTGATCCAGAGTCCGAAGCTGACGCTGTTCGTTGCGATTGTCTTTCCGATCATTGCGCTGGTCGTTCGATTGCTCGGCATTGCGTTCCGGCGCTACAGCAGTCGGATACAGGATTCGATCGGCGAAGTCACCCAGGTCACGGAAGAGATCGTGCGCGGTAACAACGTCGTCAAGGCGTTTGGCGGCTACGAGTACGAAGAAGAGCGCATGACCACGACGGACGATCAGAATCGTCGCCAGAACCTGAAGCTGATTCGGACCCGGTCGATGGGTGTCGCGGTGACGCAGGTGATTTTCGGTTTTGGAATTGCGCTCGTCATCTACGTCGCAGGCAAAGAATCCCTCGACGAGAATCTGACGGGTGGCACGTTCATTTCGTTCTTCAGCGCCATGATGCTGATGCTGCAGCCGGTGCGCCGCATCACGAATGTCAACGCAACACTGCAGCGCGGCGTCGCTGCCGGCTACAGCTTGTTCCAGATCATCGACGAGCCTGAAGAAATCGATACAGGCACGAGGGTCGCGAAAGATATCCGCGGCGACGTCGAGTTCCGCAACGTCAGTTTCACCTACGGCGATCCGGAGAAGGGCGACGTCCTGAGCCATATCACGTTTGACGCTGGGGCTGGACAGACGGTTGCGATTGTCGGTCACTCTGGAAGTGGCAAGAGCACACTCGCGAGTCTCGTTCCCCGTTTTTACGAGGCGACCGGCGGAGAGGTACTGCTGGACGGAGTTCCTGTTCGCGAATACACACTCGAATCTTTGCGGCGCAACATCGCACTTGTGAGCCAGGACGTCGTACTGTTCAACGATACGATTGCGAACAACCTTGCTTACGGACAGTTGAAGGAACACTCGCGCGCCGATCTGTTGAAGGCGGCAGAGGCCGCGCACGTCATCGAGTTCGTCAGTGAATTGCCGAACGGACTGGAAACCATCGTTGGTGATCGCGGTGTTCTTTTGTCCGGTGGGCAGCGTCAGCGCATCGCAATCGGACGTGCGCTGCTGAAAAACGCCCCCGTGCTCATTCTCGATGAAGCTACCTCGTCACTCGACACGAAATCCGAACGAATTATCCAGGACGCGCTGACGAGATTGATGAAAGGACGCACGACACTCGTGATTGCCCACCGCCTGTCGACGGTCGAAAACGCGGACCGCATTATCGTTCTCGACAAGGGCCGGATCGTCGAATCCGGCACGCACGCCGAACTGATCGCGGAAAACGGGCATTACGCGGCCCTGCACCGCATGCAGTTCGAAGAGGAGTAGCGGCTAACTTGTATCGCTGGATTCACAGCGTCTGGTACGAAAACCACGGCTCGTGGTGGCTGCTGATGCCGTTGGCCGGTTTGTTCTGGATCATCACGTCGGTTCGGCGTGCCCTCTATCGCAATGGCTGGTTGCCGTCGAAGGTTATTGACGCGCCGGTCATCGTCGTTGGCAACATCACAGCGGGCGGCACGGGCAAGACTCCGGTCACGATCTGGCTCGCGAGCGCGCTCAAATCGCTGGGTTACAGGCCGGGCATTGTGAGTCGTGGCTACGGTGGAACCGGGAAAGGCTACCTGCGCGTGGATGCCGAAAGCGATCCGGCCCGCGTCGGCGACGAGCCGGTCCTGATTGCAAGGCGCAGCGACTGCCCGGTCCTGGTCGGTAAGGACCGCGCGAGTGCAGCGGCGATGCTCGCGGACGAGGGCTGCGACGTCATCATCTCCGACGACGGCTTGCAGCACTACAGACTGCGCCGCGACTATGAAATCTGCGTGGTCGACGGTGAGCGCCGCCTCGGCAATCGCCGCCTGATTCCGGCCGGGCCGCTACGCGAAACACCGCGCCGCCTGCTGTCTGTCGACCAGGTGCTGATCAACGGTTGCTCCGGCGACGCGTCGACCTCGACCGCGGAACAGAACGCACTGTGTTTCATACTCGAATTCGGCGTGGCGAGGCAGGTAACCGGTGATGCCGCGCGTCCGCTCGCATCTTTCGTCGGGCAGACCGTCAATGCGGCGGCTGCGATCGGTAATCCGCAACGGTTTTTCACCGCGCTCGAACAGGCAGGGTTGGATGTGATCGGTCATCCGTATCCGGACCACGAGCCCATCGACCTTAAAGATTTCGACGCGGATCGGCCGCTGCTGATCACCGAAAAGGACGCTGTGAAGCTCGCTGCAGCACCGGAGCATGTCTGGTATGTTCCCGTTGACTTAAAGATGGATGAGACACAGGAAAAGCCGTGGCTCGTCCAGATCGATTTCCGGCTCAAAAGTCAGAAGAGTTAGAAGCAGTGTCCGGATTCAAGGTTGTTATTCCGTCGCGCTACCAGTCGACCCGGCTGCCCGGGAAGCCGCTGCGCCTGATCGCAGGTAAACCGATGATCCAGCACGTCGTGGAGCGTGCGCGGGAGAGCGGCGCGAGCGAGGTCTTCGTCGCGACCGACGATGAGCGAATCGCCTCTGCGGTTGAGGACTTTGGTGGCGACGTTTGCATGACGCGTGCAGAACACCAGTCCGGAACGGAGCGCATTGCCGAAGTTGCCGACATCTTCGACTGGAACGATGAGCAGATCGTCGTCAATCTGCAGGGCGACGAGCCGGAAATGCCGTCCGCGCTTATCGATCAATGCGCTGAGCTTCTGAAAACATCGGGTGCAAATATCGCGACGTTGGCTTCGCCGCTCCTGGGTCGCGAAGACTTCAACAATCCAAACGTCGTGAAAGTCATCTGCAACGGCGGCGGCGATGCGCTCTATTTCAGTCGCGCGGCGATTCCGTTCGCGCGCGACGCAGACCAGCGGGAGAGGGCAGAGTCACTTGCCCTGCATCACCACGGACTGTATGCCTATCGCTGCGGCGCATTGCGCGACTTCGTTCTGGCGGATCCGGCACCGCTCGAGCAAGTCGAGCAGCTCGAACAACTGCGTGCGCTTTCCATCGGCATGCGTATTTCCGTCGGGATCCCTGAAACGCGACCAGGTGCCGGCGTGGATACCGAGGAAGACCTGGAGCGCGCAGATCGAGCGTTGCGAGAGTCCGGTTAGCGAGTCATCTCGTCGATGAACGTCTCGGCAAGACCGAAGATCTTGTCCTTACGTTCGTCTTTCATTCTGTCCAGAGAGCTTGCGATCAGCGCAAGACGCGGATTGCCGGAGAAGAAGTCGCGGTGCTTATCGATGAAGCGCCAGTAGAGACCGTCGACAGTATCGCACCAGTCGCCTTTCGAGTAATCGCTCATCTTCAGCCAGTAGTTCGATCCGCAGACATAGGGTTTGGTCGCGAACAGGCCGCCGTCGCTGAAAATTGCCATGCCGTAGACGTTCGGTCCCATCACCCACTCGGCCGAGTCGATATACATCTCCATGAACCAGTCGTGCACCTGCCGCGGTTCGATCTCGCACAGTGTCATCATGTTGCCGAGTACCATCAGGCGCGGAATGTGGTGCGTCCACGCAAGTTTCTCAGCCGTTTTGATGGCATCGTCCAGAGGCGGGATACCCGTGTCGCCGGTGTACCAGGCATCGGTGAGCTTGCGCTCGTGGTTGAAGAAGTTCTTTGCCGCCTGTTCTTCGCCGTGCGTGTGATAGACACCACGAATGAACTCACGCCAGCCGATGACCTGGCGGACGAACCCTTCGACGCTCTGTAAGGGCGCGTCGTCGGCAGCCTCAACGACGGCATCAACGACCTCTGATGCGCGCAGCAGGCCGACGTTAATAAGAGGACTCAACGCGCTGTGGAATACCGTCGCGCTGCGAGTCGTCATCGCGTCTTCGTAAGGACCGAATTGTTCCAGCCGCTGCTCGAGAAACTCGTCGAGCCAGCGCTCTGCCTGTTTGCGTGTCGTCGGCCACCAGAAATCGTCGGTTCTCCCCGGATGGTCCGGGAACCTGTCGTCGACGAGCTCGATGACGTCTTTCACGTGTTTCGTTGGTTGCGCGCTACGAATCGTCGGCGGCTCGACGTCCTTCGGCAGTTTTTTGCGGTTGTCTTCGTCGAAACTCCACTTGCCGCCACGCGGATCGTCGCCGTCCATAAGAACGAACAGATCCCGTCGCTGCTGCTTGTAGAAGTCCGCCATGTGCAGGCGCTTCTTCTCGGCGGCGTAGTCCGCAAAAGTCTCGCGGCTGCAGGTAAATCCGGGTGAGTCGAGATATTCGATTTCGAGTTCGGCCTTCTTTGCGACAGCATCGAGCATCTCGCGCGCTGCTTTATCCTCAACTTCGAAGGCCTGGAGCTCTGTGTAATCGGAACCGCTGAGGTGTTCGAGCAGGTCGTCGTCGTAGGCAGTCTTGCCCTTATCTTCCAGCGTGCGATAGGCGACCTCGTGCCCGGTGGATTTCAATTCGTCCGCGTAGCTCCGCATCGACGCAAGAAAGAACACGAGTTTCTGCTTGTGGTGACGGAAGTTGGTGCACAGGCCGTGATCTTCGGCCATGTAGACGTCGACGCCGTCCGGCAGAAGATCCGGTGAGTACAGCTGGTCGCCGAGTGTAATGAAGAGCGTGGACATCATGACTGCCGGTTGCACGGGGGACATGATGTTAACCCGCACGGCACTTTTTCCCGCTCCGTCAGACCGGGGGTTTTGTAAGACTTTGTATGTGGGTCCTTACTTGAAGACGACAGTTTTGTGCCCGTTCAACAGCACGCGATGCTGGCAATGCCAGATCACGGCGCGGGACAGAACGACGCTTTCGACATTTTTCCCCATGC
>CAWUHY010000148.1:0-7484 GCA_963922215.1 uncultured Gammaproteobacteria bacterium
GTCGTTCCGGCGCTCATCGTTTATTCCGGAATCGGTTTCGTTCCCGATCTGCCCGACTCGTTGGTCACGCTGTTCAAAAATGTCGCGATGGGCTACGTCGTCCTGTCGTTGACGCTCGCTTTGCATGCATTGTTGAGCGCTGCGAACACGATCTACTCCAGCTACGAGATCTCGAAAACGCGCCCGCTCAAGGGCTTCATCCAGTTGCTCCAGATCGCAGTCTGGGTTCTCGGCGGCGTAATGATTGTCGCCGCAGTCGCCGACCGTTCGCCGCTCCTGTTGCTCAGCGGCTTCGGCGCGATGACGGCAATTGTTCTCCTGATTTTCAAGGACACGATCCTGTCGCTCGTCGCGAGTGTTCAGCTGACGGCGCAGGACATGGTGCGCGTCGGCGACTGGATCGAGATGCCGCAGTTCGGTGCGGACGGCGACGTCATCGACGTCCAGTTGCACACCGTCAAGGTCCAGAATTTTGACAAGACGATCACGACCATCCCGACGCATCGCCTGATTTCCGATTCGTTCAGGAACTGGCGCGGAATGTCGATGTCGGGTGGCCGGCGTATCAAGCGTTCCATGCATATCGATCTCAACTCCATTCGTTTTCAGACCGAAGACGAGATCGAGCACTTTCGTCGCTTCGCCCTCCTGAAAGACTACATCGACCGCAAGCAGTCCGAGCTTGACGATTACAATGCCGGACTGCCGGACGACGTTGCGGTCGACGTCAACCAGCGGCGGCTGACAAACGTCGGGACGTTTCGCGCCTACGTCTACAATTACCTGCGCTACCGCGACGACATTGCCGACGACAAGACGCTGCTAGTGCGTCAACTCGCAATAGGACCGGAGGGCGTGCCGATCGAGGTCTATTGCTTCGCGGCGACCACGGCCTGGGTGGATTACGAGGGCATCCAGAGCGATATCTTCGATCACCTGATGGCGATCGTCGGTGAATTCGGGCTCAGGCTGTATCAGAAGCCAGCGGGCGCAGATTTCTTGGCCCTTGCGCAGACAACGCAGGCCTGAGACGAATTCTCCGGCCGCGATCCGCACATGTGCGCGCGGCGGAGCAGATGCGGCCGACTCGAGAAAAGGCTTGATTGCTTCGCAGTTTTTGCAACAATTCCAACGACTTGAAAGACAGTCCTAAACTTTTTCAATTGCAGGCCGATATTTCGTTTCATGGACAGGATCGACACCATTCCCGTGCTCTTCGCGGACGAGGAACGAGAAGCTTCCTCGGAGCTGAAACTCATCAGTGACCACCCGAACTACCAGGGCAGCGAAGACCTCCGCACGCACATCGGCGATACGGTCAAACTCAAGCGGCCGAAAATTACGACCGACGAACTCGGACGCAACGTCTGGGCCGACAGCATCAGCGACGCCGCCTTCGAACTCGAAGAGCCGGATGTCGCGACCGACCCCTACAACAACCTGAAGTTCGAAGACTACTGATTCTCGTGCGCTAGCGAACGGAGTCCCAGTGGGCTTGCGTCGCGACCATCGTCAATACGTCGTACTGCGCAACCACCTCGTCGTCCTGGTTCGTTGCTTCCGCGTCCCAACGCACCTCCCCGTAACCTGAGTCGCCGCGCAATGTCTTTTGCTTGCATGTGAGGCGAACCTTCATCGAATCACCCGCGTTCAGGGGCTGCAGAAATCGCAGGTCGTCGATGCCGTAGTTCGCGAGCACCGGACCGAAATCCGGATCGACGAACAAACCGGCCGCGAACGACACGATGAGATAGCCGTGTGCGACGCGACCCTCGAAGAACGGGTTCTTCGCTGCCGCTTCTTCGTCGGTATGAGCGTAGAACTGATCGCCGGTGAAGTCGGCGAAATGCTGGATGTCCTCCAGCGTCACCGTGCGGGTTTCCGTGCGCAGCGTGTCGCCGATCTTTAGTTCCTCGAACGTCTTGCGGAATGGATGCGTCTCTTCCGTACGCTCTTCTCCACCGCGAACCCAGCGATTGCCGATCGCGGCAATCGTGTCCGGCGTACCCTGGATGGCCGTGCGTTGCATGTAATGTTTGACGCCCCGGATGCCGCCCATTTCTTCGCCGCCACCGGCGCGGCCGGGACCGCCGTGGACCAGGTGTGGAAGTGGGGAGCCATGCCCGGTCGATTCCTTCGCATTGTGACGATTGATGACGACCATCCGTCCGTGAAAGGCTGTCGTGCCGAGCACGAGTTCGCGGGCGACGGCGTTGTCCGCAGTAATGATCGAGCCTGCCAGGCTGCCGCCACCGAGTCGCGCAAGTTCGACGGCCTCGTCGAGGTTCTCGTAGGGGAGGATCGTGCTGACCGGACCGAAGGCCTCGACGGAATGGACCGCGCTGGCGCTTAGTGGTTTGTCGCAGTGCAGGAGAGTGGGGATGAAAAACGATCCTTTTTCACGATCTGCGTCGACGACGTCGAAGTCGTCGTGACCGCCGAAGACGAGCTCGGCTTCCTTATTTAGATCCGCGATACGTTCCGCGACTTCGCGACGTTGCCCCTGACTTGCGAGCGCGCCCATATCGACATCGCGGCTCGCCGGGTTGCCGATGCGGACCGCGGCGAGTGCGTCTGATATAGAGCGCACGAGCTCGCCCGCGATAGACGCCGGCGCGATGACGCGGCGAATCGCCGTGCATTTCTGCCCGGCCTTCGACGTCATTTCGCGCACGACCTCCTTCACATACAGGTCGTATTCCGGTGTCCCCGGGGTCGCGTCCGGTCCGAGTATCGAGGCGTTTAAGGAGTCTGTCTCAGCCGTGAATGCGACGGATTCTGAAATGACCCGCGGATGCTGCTGCAACATCTCAGCCGTGTTCTTCGAGCCCGTGAACGCGATCGTGTCCTGGCAGTCGAGATGATCGAACAGATCGCCGACGGAGCCGCAAATGAGCTGCAGGCTGCCGGCCGGCAGGAGTCCCGAGTCGATCATCGAGCGGACGACTTTTTCTGTCAGGTAGGCGGTGCTCGAGGCCGGCTTCACAATCGCCGGAACGCCGGCGAGCAGCGTCGGTGCGAGCTTCTCGAGCATGCCCCAAACCGGGAAGTTGAACGCGTTGATGTGGACCGCCGCGCCAAGTTTCGATGTGTAGATGTGCTGGCCGAGGAAGGTGCCGTGTCGCGAGATCTGTTCCGGCGGTCCGTCGAGGTAGACCGTGTCGTTCGGCATTTCGCGACGGCCCTTGCTGGAAAAGACGAACAGCGTCGAGATGCCGCCATCGATATCGATCCAGCTGTCGGCCTTCGTCGCGCCTGTTTCATGCGAGAGCGGGTAGAACTCTTTCTTGCGTTCGTCCAGGTACTTCGCGAGCGCTTTCAGCATTTCGCCGCGCTCGTGGAATGTCATGCGTCTCAAGTTCGGGCCGCCGACCTGCTTCGCGTGTTTCAGGACGTCGGCAAAATTGATCCCGTCGCTGGTGATCGTCGCGATGGCGTCCCCCGTGACGGCGCTGGCCAGCGTCTTGCCGTCGCCGGCTCCCTCGACCCACGCGTCGGCTACATGGTTAGCAAGTTTCATTGAATCCCCCCGGACGAGATACAGGCGTGTCCGTTAATTGAAAAAAACTGTGTCGAATTGTACGGTTCACCAGACCGAATGCCAACGAGTCACAGCATGACGCCCGATTCAGCCTGCGAGCGACTTGTCGAGAGTTACCGTGAGCGACGCACGATTCGTGCGACCTCCCTGATCACGACGGTCTTCGGCGACGCGATTGCGCCGCGTGGTGGGGTCGTCTGGCTCGGCAGCCTGATACGCGTGCTCGCCGACTTCGGAATTTCCGAACGCCTCGTGCGCACCTCGGTTTTCCGTCTCGTTCGCGATGGCTGGCTGACGTCGAATCAGTCAGGACGCCGCTCGTATTACAGCCTGACGGAAGAGGGCCGGGAGCGGTTCGCGGCCGCGACGCACCGCATTTACGGGCAGCCCGTTGAGGACTGGGACGGGGAGTGGACGCTCTTGCTGCTCGGCGCGCTGGACGCAGACTTAAAAGATGCCGCGCGTCGTGAGTTTGGCTGGGAGGGCTTCGGCGCGATCTCGCCCAGCGTCCTCGCACACCCGGGACCGGATGCCGATGAGCTTGCAAGCGTTGCCCGGCGGCTTGGCATCCGCGATTCGCTGCTTGTTATGCGAGCCCGCGCCGTCGATTCTGCTCCGGTCGAGCGCGAGGCCGTCGCGGCGGCCTGGAACCTCGACGAGATCAACGACGGTTACAACGCATTCCTCGCCCAGTTCGACGGCGTTCGCGACGCGCTCGGCGCTTCGGCTTGCCCGTCACCGCGCCATGCCTTTCATCTGCGCACGCTGTTGATCCAGGAATACCGCCGCGTGCTACTGAAGGATCCGCAGCTACCGGAGCCGCTGCTGCCGTCGGACTGGCGGGGTCACGAAGCGTTTCGTCTGTGCAGCGACCTCTACCGGCGGATTCACAGAGCGGCCGACGCCTGGTTGACCGAGTCAATGGAAACCGAAAAGGGGCCGCTGCCAAAGAATTCAGCGGCTTTTTACACGCGATTCGGCGGGCTGGATGTCCGGTCAAAGTGATACAGAAATATTGAGAAATCTCGATAAATGTGACACATTATCGGGCTAGATTGACGGAGATTGCAGCCATGTACACGCAGGGTCTCGACCAGAAGGATTCCAAAACCGTTCAGCCACTCGACCAGTCGGAAGAGCTCGCCCGTTTCCAGCGGCGCGTGGACGCCGAGGAAAAGATCGAGGCGAAAGACTGGATGCCGGAGGCCTACCGGCGCACGCTCGTCCGGCAGATCTCCCAGCACGCGCACTCGGAAATCATCGGCATGCAGCCGGAAGGCAACTGGCTGACGCGTGCACCGAGCCTGAAACGCAAGGCCATCCTGCTCGCCAAAGTCCAGGACGAGGCCGGTCACGGTCTTTACCTGTACAGCGCGGCCGAAACGCTCGGCGTGTCGCGCGATGAAATGGTTGCAGACCTCCTAAGCGGCAAGGCGAAGTATTCGAGCATCTTCAATTATCCGACGCTCACCTGGGCGGACATCGGAGCGATCGGCTGGCTGGTCGACGGCGCCGCGATCATGAACCAGGTGCCCCTGTGCCGGTGCTCTTACGGACCGTATGCGCGGGCGATGGTTCGGGTCTGCAAGGAAGAAAGTTTCCACCAGCGCCAGGGCTTCGACATTATGAAGGAGCTGTGCGAAGGAACGCCTGAACAGAAAGCGATGGCACAGGATGCATTGAATCGCTGGTGGTGGCCGTCGCTGATGATGTTCGGTCCGAATGACAAGGACTCGAAGCATTCCGCTCAATCGATGGCGTGGAAGATCAAGCGCTTCAGCAACGACGAGTTGCGCCAGAAGTTCGTCGACGTGACTGTCCCGCAGGCCGAGTTCCTCGGGCTTCGTGTGCCGGACGACGATCTCGAGTTCGACGAAGAGACCGGCCACTACCGCTTCGGCGAAATTGACTGGAGCGAATTTCACGAGGTCCTGAAGGGTAACGGTCCCTGCAACGAACAGCGCATGGAACGTCGCCGCGCCGCGCACGACGACAATGCCTGGGTTCGCGAGGCAGCTCGCGCCTACGCCGACAAGCATGCGAAGGATGAAGCGGCATGAGCGGTAACCGGAAAGAATGGCCGCTCTACGAAGTGTTCATTCGCTCGAAGTCGGGCCTGAGCCACCGGCATGCCGGCAGCATCCACGCAGCCGACGACCAGATGGCGTTGGACAGTGCGCGCGATACGTACACGCGCCGCAGCGAAGGGGTCAGCCTCTGGGTGGTTCGTTCGGATCGAATTATTGCGAGCGATCCTGATGAGTCCAGCGCGTTCTTCGAGCCGGCGAAGGACAAGATCTATCGGCATCCTACATTCTACGAAGTACCGGACGGGGTCGAGAACCTGTGACTGAGGCACGTCTCGAACTCGTCGTACGCTTAGGCGATGCCGCGCTCATCCTCGGTCAGCGCATGACCGAGCTTGTGACGCTGATGCCGGAGCTCGAAGAAGAACTGGCAAACGCCAACTTCGCGCTGGACTACATCGGCCAGGCGCGCATGTTTTACCAGTACGCCGGTGAGCTGAAGGGCGGGGTGGACGAGGATCATTTCGCATTCCGCCGCGACGCGCAGGCGTTCCAGAATCCGCTGCTGCTTGAGCAACCCGCCGAAGACTTCGGTGATGCCATCGTTCGACAGTTCCTGTTCGAGACATTCTATCTTCCGCGTCTCGGTGAACTTGCCAACTGCAAGGACGAGCGACTCGCGAGTATTGCCGCCCGGGCGGAAAAAGAGATTCGCTATCACCTGCGGCACGCCAGGCTTTGGCTTATCCGTCTTGGCGACGGCACTGAAGAAAGTCACGCTCGCGTGCAGGCCTCGCTCGACAAGCTGTGGCGCTACTGCGGCGAATTCTTCACCGATGACGACGTCGATACCTGGGCAGCGAATGAACTTGGAATCTCGCTGCCGTCTTCCGGCCGGGATGCATGGCTGCAAGAAGTCGGCGACGCCATTCGCGAGGCAACGCTTGCGACACCGGACGTCCCGTTCATCTCGCGCGGCGGCAAACACGGCCAGCACTCGGAACATCTCGGCTATCTCATCGCCGAGATGCAGCATCTGAACCGCACGCACCCGGACGCAACGTGGTAGCGCAGGCAGAGCAAATCCGCGCGTGGGTGCACGCGATACCCGATCCCGAGATTCCGGTCGTGTCGATTGGTGATCTCGGCATTCTGCGCGACGTCGAGGTCAACGACTCCGTCGTCGTTTCGCTCGCGCCAACCTATTCGGGCTGCCCGGCGACGGAAGTCATCGAACAAAGCGTGGTCGACGAACTGGCGGGCCGGGGTGTCAAAGACGTCGAGATTCGGCGTGTCCTGTCTCCAGCCTGGACGACCGACTGGATCAGCGACGAGGGGCGGGCAAAGCTGAAGGCCTACGGTATCGCGCCGCCGGACGCAGCCGGCAGCAAGCGGAATTTGCTGGCGCACAAGCGGCCGGTCGCCTGTCCCCGCTGCGAGTCTCAGGACACGGTCTGCGTCAGTGAGTTCGGATCGACCGCCTGCAAGGCGGCCTACCGCTGCAAGAACTGCCTCGAACCCTTCGAATACTTCAAATGTTTGTGATCTGATGCGTCACTATCACCCCCTGACGGTCATCGCCGTCGACGAAGAAACTGCAGACTCTCGTCGGGTCACACTGGATGTCTCTGAGGAGTTGCGTGACGCGTTCCGCTTCCAGGCGGGACAACATCTGCCCGTCTCTGCCGAGGACAACGGCGAAGAGCTCCGGCGCACCTATAGCCTCTGCTCTGCACCGGGCGAATGGCCCTTGGCGCTGGGCATTCGCGTGCAGCCAAAGGGCAAGTTTTCAAATTTTGTCGCGCGCTCGCTCAAGGCCGGCGATGCTCTGATGGCAATGCCGCCCTCCGGTCGCTTTCATCTCGCTGAAAGCCACCCGGCCGAGGTTGCACTCTTCGCGGCCGGCAGCGGCATTA
>CAWUHY010000149.1:0-7441 GCA_963922215.1 uncultured Gammaproteobacteria bacterium
CGTAATGTGCGGGCTGGGGCCGTCCGCGGGCCGCTTAACCGCGTGCCGCGACCGGGCGTAATTATTGGCGCCCCACACAGGCGGCGCGCGGCCGTCGAACAGGACGAGATCGCCCTTGTTTGCCTCGGCCGGCAGCTTCTTGTCTTCCGGAAACGGCTCGTCGTGCAGCGTCACCGTGCGAAACGTGCCGTCCTGCTGCTTCGAGTGCCGCTCACGCAAGGGCTTTTTGTGTTCGCCGGGGATGAAGTACATGCAGCCGTTCTCGGTCGTTGCGTCCTCGAGTGCGAACCACATGCCGAGGCAGCTCATTGGCTCGGTGTACAGGAATGTCGAGTCCTGGTGACAGATCACTTCGCCGCCGATCCGCGGCGGCTTGAAGATGTACATCGACTGCAACAGCACCGGGTCTGCAATGCCAGCGCTTTTCGCGAGCCGGTCGAGGCGCTTGTCGTGGGAGAACGCCTCGAAGACGGGATCGAGATCATGCATCGCGTGACCCATCTTGTTCAGGCTGTTTTCTTTTGACTGGCGAAGCTCGCCGTTCGCGTCGAAAGCATCGTCTTCGAGGAAAAACCGAATCTTGTCACCGGACTCGGTGAAGTAGCTGTCGTCGACCTGCGCCTGCGTCAGTGTTGAAAAAACATGGCGTACGCTCTTCGGATCGAAGGCTTCGACGAGTTCGAGCGCGCGTGCGCGCAGCCGGTCGCACGCGGACGGCGAGACGAAATTGCGGAGGATCAGCACTCCCGCATCGTCGAATGCCTGGCGCGCCTCGGCGCTCAGTCGGCCGTCCTGTGGCGCCTCGATTTCGGGGAGTGCATTCATTCGGTCAATCTCAGGCGCTCATGCGCGCCGGTGCTACAATCGCCCGCAAAAAGGGGTTGGAATGCACAAGATCATACCGGGCTTCATCGCCGTTTTCTCCGCCATCCTGATCGCCGGATGCTCGGCGTCTGCGAAGGAGGCGGATCTCATCATCACGGCCGATACGCTGGTTACGATGAACGCGAACATGGACGTCTTAAGCGATGCGGCGATCGTCATCGTCGACGGCACGATCGTTGCTGTCGGTCCGGCGGACGAAATCAGCAAATCGTGGACGGCACCGAAGACCTTGTCCGGCGACGGCCAGGTCCTGATGCCGGGACTCGTCAACGGCCACACGCATGCGGCGATGAGCCTCCTGCGCGGCATCGCCGACGACCTTGCGCTGATGGACTGGCTGAACAACTACATATTCCCCGCCGAAGTCGAATTCGTCGACGAAGAGTTCGTCCGAATCGGTACCGAGCTCGCCTGCTGGGAAATGGTCCGCGGCGGCACGACAACCTTCGTCGACATGTACTACTTCCCCGAAACAATCGCGAGCGTCGTGGAAGACTGCGGCATGCGCGCAATGATCTCCGCAACTGTCATCGACCAGCGCAGCCCGGATGCCGAGAACGCGGCGGACTCGCTGCTGAAAGGCATGAAATACGTGGAGGCAGCGCAGGGTCGGCACCCGAGGATCACGCCGATCCTCGGGCCGCACGCCAACTACACACTGGATGCCGAACAGCTGGGCGCGACGCGTCTCGCAACGATGAAATACGACACGCCGATCAGCATTCACGTGTCGGAATCGCCCTTCGAGGTCCAGTACTCGAAAGACACCTACGGCACGACCAGCATCGACATGCTGAATTCGATCGGCTTTCTCGACGGACCGACGATCGCGGCGCACGTCGTCTGGCCGACAGACGAAGAGATTCCGATGCTCGTCGAAAAACAGGTCGGCGTCATCCACAACCCGACCTCGAACATGAAGCTCGCCTCTGGCGTGTCGCCCGTCCAGAAGATGCTCGACGCCGGCGTACGAGTTGGGCTCGGCACGGACGGCGCGGCGAGCAACAACGATCTCGACATGTGGGAGGAAATGCGTCTCGCGGCGCTGCTCGCGAAGGTTGAGAACATGGACCCGCAGTCGCTCCCCGCTGCCAGCGTGCTGCGCATGGCGACGATCGGCGGCGCGGAGGCGATCGGGCTTGGGGATGTGACAGGCTCCATTGAGCCGGGCAAGCGCGCCGACGTCATTCTCGTGGACTACACGGACGTCCATCACGTGCCGAGCTACGACGTCGTGTCGCATCTCGTTTACGTGACCGACGAACAGGACGTCGCAACGACCGTGATCGACGGCGAGATCATCATGCAGGATCGGGAAATCCTCACGATGGACACCGCCAAAATTGCAGACGATGCGAACGCGCTGGCGGCCAGGATCAAGGCGGCGCTCGCGCAGCGCAACGAGGAGTAGGAAATGGGGAAAAATATCCTTGCAGTCATCGTGGGCATCGTCACGGCGATGGTCGTCGTCGGCGGAATTGAATGGCTCAGCCACCAGATATTCCCGGTGGCGGACGGCGTCGATCTGGCCAGCGAAGAAGGTATGCGTGACTTCGTCGCGTCACTGCCGGTTGGCGCAATCCTGATGGTCGGTTTCGCCTGGATGGCCGGCGCGTTCTCCGGGTCCTATATCGCCGGCCGCATCGGCACGCTGAAGCCACAGTACGGCTCGCTGATCGTCACCGGTCTCATTCTCGCCGGGTCGATCACGAACCTGCTACTGATTCCTCACCCGCTGTGGTTCACCGTCTCTGCTCCGATCGCGGTCATCGTCTCGGGCTACGCTGCCACCGTGCTTTTAAAACGCGGCGCAGAATGAAAGCGATTCAGGACCAGATACCGAACAACCACTGCTACGGCTGTGGCGCCGACAATCCGCGCGGCATGCAGATCAAGAGTTTTTACGACGGTACAGTCTCGCGCTGCACCTACATGCCGAAGCCCGAGCAGTCGGCCGGCCCGGAAGCCTTCGTCTACGGTGGCACGATCGCGAGCCTGATCGACTGTCACTCCGTCGGCACGGCCATCGCCGCCTTTTATGAAAAAGAAGGCCGTGCAATCGGTGCAGGGGATGCAATCTGGTGCGTCACGGGCCGACTGACCGTCAACTACCTCGCGCCGACACCGATCGACCGGGAGATACGCATGGAGGCCCGCATCGAAACGCTGGCGGAGAAAAAAGCGGTGCTGAAGACCCAACTGTATTCGGGCGATACGCTGACCGCGGAGGGCGAGGTGATCGCCGTTCGTGTCCCGCTGGAGTGGCGCGGCGACGGCTAGAAAGCGAAAACTGTGATCGGCCGTCGGGCGATAGCAGTGGAATAGGGTTAAAGTCGGAAGGACTGCACGGAGGGGAGACCGCATGCACATCCTGATTGGCGCGCTGTCAGCGCTCGTGACGATTTTCTACCTGCTGGACCGGCTGGGCATCGATATCGGCGGCCTCAACCCGTTCTACTGGTACCGCCGACGTGCGTTCCGCAAGCGCTACGGCAGCGATCCGATCTACTCGATCGAGGACCCGGTGCACATCGCCTCCCTGCTGGTCATCGGTGCCGCGAAGCTCGACGGCGACCTGACCGCGGATCAGAAAGCCGCCGCGAAAGAGGTCTTCATGTCTGAATTTTCGCTGGAAGAACGCGAAGCGTCCCAGCTCTTCGGCTCCGCTGCACACCTGCTTGCAGCACCACAACTTTTGAGCGACCAGCTCCAGAAACTGGCAGACCGAAATGCGGAGCGCTTCTCGGCGGCGCAGGCCGAGTCGCTGGTCGAGATGATGAAAAAAGTGGCCTCGGCCGACGGCGGTCTGTCCGGCGCGCAGAACGATTTCATCAACGGCGTGCGCGCCCGCTATGTAAAGCAGGCACCACAGGACGGAACCTGGGCCTAGAGTTTAGAAGCTGTCAACGAGCCAGAAAGCTCTCGCCGTAGTCCAGCGGCTTCAAACCGAAAAAGCTCGCCAGCGTCTGGCCAATATCGGCGAAGGTCTCGCGCTTGCCGATCGAGCCGGGCTTTAAGTGTGCGCCATAGGCAATCACGGGAATGTGTTCGCGCGTGTGGTCTGAGCCCGGCCAGGTCGGGTCGCAGCCGTGGTCGGCCGTGATAATCAGGATGTCGTCCTCGTCCATCTTGTCCAGCAGCTCCGGCAGTCGCCGGTCGAAGGTTTCCAGCGCCTCCGCGTAACCGTCGACGTCGCGGCGATGTCCGTACAGCATGTCGAAGTCGACGAAGTTCGTGAACACGATCGTGTTGTCGTCGGCATCGTCGATCGCAGCTAACGTCGCTTCGAACAGCGCGTCGTTGCCGCTTGCCTTAACCTTCTTCGTGATGCCCTTGTGCGCGTAGATGTCGGCAATCTTGCCGATGCTGACGACGTCGCCGCCGGCTTCAACGAGACGGTCGAGGACCGTCGGCGCGTGCGGCGGCGTGGTCAGGTCCCGCCGGTTGCCCGTGCGCTGGAAGTTCTCCGGCGAGTCGCCCACGAACGGCCGCGCGATGACGCGTCCGATGCGGTACTCGTCGACAAGCTCGCGCGCAATCTCGCAGAGCTCGTACAGCCTGTCCAAACCGAAGCTTTCTTCGTGGGCCGCGATCTGGAAAACACTGTCCGCCGAGGTGTAGACGATCGGCTTGCCGGTGCGCATGTGCTCTTCACCGAGCTCCGCGATGATCGTCGTGCCGGAGGAATGGCAGTTGCCGAGTACGCCCGGCAGGTCAGCGCGTTCGATCAGCTTGTCCAGCAATTCTTTCGGGAAGCTCTCCTCGCGATCGCTGAAGTAGCCCCAGTCGAACAGCACCGGCACACCGGCGATTTCCCAGTGACCGCTTGGCGTATCTTTGCCGCTCGACAGTTCGCTGGCGAAGCCGTAGGTGCCGACGATTTCCTGCGGGCGGTCGACGCCTTCCGGCCAGTCACCGCTGCTCTCCTGACCTGCATTCAACAGGCCGAGCTTCGCGAGATTCGGGAGTTTCAAAGGTCCGCGGTCGGACGCGGCGCACACGCGGGCGATACTGCCCAGCGTGTTGGCGCCGGCGTCGCCGAAGCAATCTGCATCGTCGGTGGCACCGATGCCGAAGGAGTCGAGGACGAGTACGATCGCCTTGCCCATATGCCTGCTCTCTTAGATGTCTGCTTTAGCCAAAATTGTAGCGCAGACATCGGGATGATCCGACCGGTCTCAAGCACAAGCGACGGCGGAGCGCTTACTCCTCGTCGATTTCGGGCGGCAGCACGGACTCGACATCGCTCGCGACCTCGTCGCGTGCCTTGCGCAGATCTGCCGCAAGATCGTCGAGCTCCTTCTGCAGCGGGCTCGTGATCATTGCCGCCTCGGTCCTGAGCGGGAGCCGCGGCAATGAGCGATCCGGTGGCGGCGAGCTTACGACCGGAACAGGCGTCTCCGGCTCGCCGCCAAGATTCATGACGACGACAATCAGCAGCGCCGCCGCAAGCCCGGTGAGACTGCTGGCCCACCAGAACATCGGCGAGCGGGCCGGCTCGACCGGACGCTCCTGCGTCACACCTTTAAGCGATGCCCGAATGCGATAGTCCAGCTCCGGCGAAACTGCAGCATCGATATCCGCTGCGTCCTCGCGCAGCCTTTTGGCGAGCTTATCCATAGGCCTTACTCCTCGAGGCGTCATTCATCTCCGCCTCCAGCGCGTTTCGTCCGCGCATCAGATTCACTTTGGTCCACGACGTTGAGCGGTCGAGCGCCGCGGAGATGTCGTTGACCGACATGTCCTCGACGTAGCGCAGCCACATCGCGTTGAATACCTCGTCCGACAGCAGGCGTTTTGCCGAGCTCCAGAGGTTCAAGCGCTCGGACTGCTCGATGCAGTGCTCCAGCGGACCGTTGTTCTCGTCGGCGATGTCGCCCAGCTCTGCGACATTGCCATGATTGACGCGGGAGGCGTTCCGGATCGCGATGCGGTACAGCCAGGTGCTGAAGCGCCAGCGCGGATCGTAGGAATGCAGATATTTGTAGGCGTTGATCAGCGTGTCCTGCAATGCGTCTTCGGCATCGGCGAAACTCGCGCAGCGGGTCATCAGGAACCGCAACAGGCGCTCGCGGTATCCGAGGACGAGCGTGGTAAACGCGTCCACGGACCCGCGCTTGGCGGATTCGATCAGTTCGTATTCCGATTCCGCACTCACCCGCACGATCCCTTACAGGTTGTCGACGACGACGTCAGCGTCCAGGTCAAGTCTGATCGAAAGCGTGCGATCCCGGACATCCACCTTCGTCGTCTTCAGGATGTCGGACAGCTCCTTGTCGATGTCTTCGTTGAACGCCTGCAGGCTGATCAGGCCGCGGACGATGCTTGCCAGCGACTCTGCCATTTCTGCCTCACGGGAGACGAGCTGCGCTTCGACACCGATCTTGCCCTTTGAGTCGCGGATCACGATCGCGGCCTCTTCGGTGTTCTTGACGATGTTCGAGTTCCACTCGTCGCCGGCACCCGGGAAATCCTTACCGACCATGGCATTCACCGCCGTCAGCGAGAACATCGAGCCCTTGTTGCGCAGGTCGACGCGTCCACCTTTGGCGAGCAGCCCCTGCATCGTGGACTCGGACGAGGTCATGACAAGACGATCCTTCAGGTCGAACGAGAAGTAAGCGCCGTCGTCGAAACGGTCGTCGCCGCCCTTGCCGTCGCCTTCCATGTAGAAGTACTCGCGGCCGCTGGCTTTACGCGGTTTCAGCTCGACGTTCTGCGTCGCCGCGAGCGCCATGATCTGGTCCTTGTGCTCCTGTCGAAGAACGCCTTCGATCACAAAAATCACGTCCTTCGGGCCGTCTGACTGGGCAACGATATGGCGAACGTCGCGGTCGATATCGAGCCCGGCATCCTCGCGCAGATCGTCAAAGACTTCCTCCTCCAGCCACGCGTAGATTTTGCGGCCGGACTCCGTGCTGCGCATCTCTTCAAAGTCGACGTGCAGGTACCAGTCGCCGATCGCGTCCATACCATCGATGCGCATGTCGGCCGCCACGTTGGCGGAAGCGAACAGGCTCAAGAAAAACAAAGCTGCATATTTCATGTGCGAAATTCCTCTGGGTTCATGCCCGCTTATAGGCCGATCAGTCGCGATTGGTTACAAGCCTGGCATCTGGCCGTCGGCGGCTCCGATGGGCGAACCCGGCGGGGGCGGCGGAACCGAGAGCTTTTCGAGGCGCGATGGGTCGGCAAGCGTCAGCCGGATCGTCTCGGCCGCATAGCCTGCGTGGGCACGTGATGCGGCGTCCCGGGTGTTGCCCCGCTCGACAACCCGCTCGATCTGCCGGACGCCGTCCAGTGCGACGGCACGAACCGCCGGCTCGGCATTCGCGTCAAAGGCGAGCGCGAGCAGGCCGTCGAGAACGAGCAGCTCCGTCTGGCGGTCGATCGGAGAGACATCGGCATCGAACCAGGTCTCGGCGAGCAGTCCGTCGACGACGTCGGCGAAGCGGAAGCCTGCCTGCCGCTGCAGGCGTGCCGCCCGTTCGGAGTCCAGGAGGACCGCCAGCGTGCGGCGCCTGGAGAGGAAAAGATTGGCTTCCGGGCTGTCGAG
>CAWUHY010000150.1:0-7392 GCA_963922215.1 uncultured Gammaproteobacteria bacterium
CGAGCGAAGATCCGCCGCCGATTGCTAATCGTCGGTCAGGTATCCCCCCGAGCGTTGACGCCCTTCTGACGAAGGCTCTGTCCAAAAATCCGGAAAATCGTTTTGCGAGCGGTGCCGAACTGGCCGTCGCACTGCGCAACTGCGCGCGTTTCTCCTGATCAAGAATAAAGGCAATTCGAACAAGCAATGAGCCTAAAGGGGAAAATTCAGTTTGCCGAGTTGACGGACACCGGCAAAGTTCGTGATCACAACGAAGATGCGATCGGCTCCGACGACGAGATCGGGCTGATGGTGCTCGCGGACGGCATGGGTGGTTACAACGCTGGCGAAGTCGCCAGTGGAATCGCCGTACAGATCGTCAGCGAACTCGCGGCCGAGGGTGCCGAGCGTGAGGAACGCGAAGCGATCGATCCGCACAGCGGCCTGATGCGGCAGTCGATCATCCTGCGTGATGCGGTGTACCGCGCCAACAAGATCATCTACCAGACGGCCCAGAGCCAGACGCACTGCGAAGGCATGGGAACGACGATCGTGGCGTGCATGTTCTACGATAACAAGGTGTCGATCGCCCACGTTGGCGACTCACGCGCCTATCGCCTGCGTGGCGGACAGTTCGAGCAGATGACGATGGACCACTCGTTGCTGCAGGAACTCGTCGACCGCGGCTTCTATTCACAGGAAGAAGCCCAGCGGTCGACGAACAGGAATTACGTGACGCGTGCGCTCGGTGTCGAGCCCACCGTCGAGGTTGAAGTTAACGAGCATGAGGTGCTGCAGGACGACATTTATCTGCTTTGTTCAGACGGTCTTCCTGACATGGTTGAGGATGAGGATATTCACTTAACTATCAGCACTTTTAATGCTAGTCTTGATGTGGTTGGTCAACAGCTGGTCGATCTGGCAAATGACCACGGAGGACGAGACAACATCTCCGTCATGCTCGCACAGGTGATGGATTCTTTCTCCGCCAGGAAGGGCCTCCTGGTGAAGATTGCGAACATGTTTCGTTCATAGGGATGCAGGGTTTGGGAACACGATCATCGATCGACTCCGGCTTGGGCGGATATCCATCTGTGTACGCTGACCTGCTAATCGGTTTGACTGGTTACGGCGGATAAAAATGGCACGATTAATTCTGAGTTTGGACGACCAGGTGCTGGCTGAGTACAACATGTCCAAGGAGCGTTACACGATTGGGCGCCTCCCTGATAACGACGTACGCATCGACAACCCCGCCGTGAGTGGCCATCACTCACTGATTATCAATATCCTCAATGACTCGTTCCTCGAAGACTTGAACAGTACGAATGGAACATACGTCAACGGCAAGCTGATCAAGAAACACGCGCTGCAGCACGGCGACGTGATTACGATCGGCCATCACCAGCTCCGATTCTCCGACCAGCAGGTCAACGAGCCGGAGCAGGACGAATTCGAAAAAACCATGGTCATCCCTGCCGGCCAGCAAAGCGCCGAGCAGCTCGCGAAAGCCGAGCAGGCAGCGGAAGCCGCCGCCGCGCAGGACGCGAGCAACGACCACAGCGTCGCTGACGACGTCGCGGAATCCGTGAAGCTCGATCCGGAAGAAGCCGAAGGCCTCGAGCCGGAAGCCCCCGCTCCGGAGCCGGAGCCGGCACCGGAACCCGCGCCAGCACCTGCACCGGAGCCGGTTTCCCACACGGCAACGGCAGCCGGGATCGACCCGAGCGCTGCACCAACGGCTCTGCCGATGGCGAAGCTCCAGGTCCTGAGCGGTGCATTCGCCGGTCGCGAACTCGAGCTCACGAAGGCACTGACAACGCTCGGACGCCCAGGAGTTCAGGTTGCTGCAATCACGCGACGCGCAGAAGGCTACTTCATCGTCCACGTCGAATCGGGCAAGGAAGGCGACTACCCGCTCGTGAACGGCGAGCCGATTGGTGCCCAGGCCCGCAAGCTCGCCGACAACGACGTCGTGCAGCTCGCTGGCGTCAAGATGGGATTCTTCTCCGCCTGATCTGAACGGCGGCGCTACTCGCCGCCCTTCGCCTCTTCTCTGTGAAGGACTCCGGTCACGAACGTGTACGGGAGCGCTTTCGCGTGCGCCGCAACATGCTCAACGGGCAGCGCCGCTCCCCAGAGCGTCGCCGTGTCACCGACACGGTCTGAAGCGTCCCGCCCGAGATCAACGGTGATCATGTCCATCGACACGCGGCCGATCAACGGCACGGTTCGTCCGTTCAGCTCAACCGGCGTCAGGTTTGGCAGATGCCGTGAATACCCGTCGCCGTAGCCGGCGGCAAGCACGCCAATGGTCGTCTCGGAAGGTGTTGTGTAGGTCTCGCCGTAGCCGACGCTTGCTCCTGCCCGCACACGCTTTACGGCGATCAGCCGCGCCTTAAACTCCATTGCTGGCTTTAGTCCAAGGTCCGTGCCGGTGACGCCGTGGAACGGCGACACACCGTAGAGCGCGATGCCGGGCCGCACCCAGTGTTCTCCGGAAATTCCAAGCGACGAGCCAAGCGCGTCGATATCCTCGAGCGCGAAAATTGCGGCGGAGTTGCCAACGCTGACGTCGCCGTCGAAACCCCTGGCAATCGCACTGAAGCGCTCAAGCTGCAGTCCCGTTTTTGGATTGTCGCGCTCATCGGCGCTCGAGAAGTGCGTCATCAACCGGACGTCGCGCATGCAAGCAATCGAACGCAGTCGCTCGACGGCCTCGGGTACGTCGTTGGGGTCAAAACCGAGCCGCGTCATGCCCGTGTCGACCTTGAGCCAGACCGTGACGCGCCCGCCTGCGCGCTGCGAAAGCAGTTCGATCTGGGATGCATGGTGGACCACGAGCTCGCAGCCCTGGTTGATGGCCGCAGTCTGGTCGTCCAGGTCCCAGACGCCCTCGAGCAGGAGGATCGGCTTGTCGATACCAGCCTCGCGCAGCGCTTTCGCCTCGACCAGCCGCGCGACAGCGAAGGAATCGGCGCGCGTCAATGCACGCGCGACGGTCTGTATTCCGTGGCCGTAGCCGTTCGCCTTGACGACGGCCATGATGCGCGCCGACGGCACGCGTTCTGCGATGACGTTGAGGTTGTGCCTGAGCGCGTCCGTGGAAATGACCGCCCGGGCGCCGAAACTCACGGGAAGCCCTCGTCGTTGTACGCGTCGGGAACGAAGTTCTCGAACTTGGTGTAGCGGCCGACAAAGGTCAGCGGGAACTCACCGATCGGGCCATTACGCTGCTTCGCGATGCTGATGTCGGCGATGCCCTTGCGCGGACTGTCCTGGTTGTACACCTCATCGCGGTAAATGAAGATGATGAGATCCGCGTCCTGCTCAATGGCGCCGGACTCGCGAAGGTCGGACATGACGGGACGCTTGTCCGTGCGCTGCTCGACGCTGCGGTTGAGCTGAGACAGCGCGATCACCGGGACGTTGAGCTCTTTCGCCACACCTTTCAGCGAGCGCGAAATTTCGGAGATCTCGGTGGCGCGGTTTTCTTTATTGCCCGGCACCTGCATGAGCTGGAGGTAGTCGACGACGATCAGACCGAGGCCGCGTTCGCGCTGCAGCCGTCGTGCGCGCGCCCGGATTTCCGTCGGCGACAGGCCCGGCGTGTCGTCGATAAACATCGGGGCGTCGTTCATCAGCTGGACGGCCGTGTTGATGCGGGACCAGTCCTCGTCTGGGAAATTACCGGTGCGCAGGTGCGTCTGATCGACGCGTCCGAGCGAGGAAATCATGCGGAATGCGAGCTGCTCGGCCGGCATTTCCATCGAGTAGATAGCCGTCGGCACCTTGCTGCCAATCGCTGCGTTCTCGGCCACGTTCACGGCGAGCGTGGTCTTACCCATGGACGGCCGCCCGGCGATGATGATCAGGTCGCCGCCCTGCAGGCCAGCCGTCATCTTGTCGAATTCGTGATAACCGGTCGAAATGCCGGTGATGTCGCCGTCGGACTGATGGAGCAGGTCGATGCGATCAACCGTCGCCGGCAGGATGTCTTTTAAGGATTTGAAGCCAGACTTGCCGCGCGAGCCGCTTTCGGCGATCTCGAACACCATGCGCTCGGCTTCGTCGACGAGCTCTGACGACGAGCGTCCTTCCGTGTTGAAGACGCTTCCCGCGATCTCGTTGCCGGCGTTGATCAGCAGGCGCAGGACGGAGCGTTCACGGACGATATTGGCGTAGGCGCGGGCGTTAGCGGCGCCGGGGGTTTCGTTGGCGAGCGTCGCGAGATATTCGAGCCCGCCGGCGGCGTCCAGCTCATCGCGGTTCTCGAGATGCTCGGTGACCGTGACCACGTCGCAGGGCTCACCGTCCTCGGCGAGCCGCAAGATTGCGGCGTAGATCAGGCGGTGGTCTTTGCGGTAGAAGTCGTCCGAACTGATAACGTCGGCGACTTTGTCGATGGCGAGCTTGTCGAGCATCAGGCCGCCAATCAGTGACTGTTCGGCCTCGATCGAGTGCGGAGGCACCTTGAGCCGCTGTTCTGACGACAGCTCCTCCCCCAGTGCTCTGACCATCTGACTCCCTCGCGAATCCGGTTAAAAGAAGCGCCTACGGTACCACACCGATGGGCGCTTCTTTCAGCGCGGAATTACTCGCTCGGAACGATGCGGACAGTGACTTCCGTGTCCACTTCGGGGTGCAGATGCACGCCGACCTGGAACTCACCGGTTTCCTGCAGCGGACCGTCCGGCAGACGCACTTCAGAGCGCTGCACGTCGACCTGGATCGCTTCGAATGCATCGGCGATATCGATCGGTCCAATGGATCCAAACAGCTTGCCTTCGCTGCCGACGTTGGCCGGAATGACGAGCTCGACGCCGCTGATATCCTTCGCGCGCTTCTTCGCAGCCGCAAGTTCTTCCGCTGCCGCTTTCTCAAGTTCGGCGCGGCGCTCTTCCAGCTCTTTCATGTTTGCCTTCGTCGCGAGCGCAGCCTTGCCCTGCGGCAGCAGGTAGTTGCGGCCGTAGCCCGGCTTGACCGTGACGAGATCGCCGATCGAGCCCAGGTTCTCAACGTTGTCCAACAGTATGACGTTCATGTGTGTCACCTTCGTTTTTACACAATTCCGGTGGCTTTGTTTCGGCCTCCGGTCATTCTCAAAATGCTTCCGCCAGCCTCACGGCTGACGCCCTTACTCGGTCTTCGCCGGCTGCCGACGCAGTCGAAACCAGACGTCGACGTAGCCCACCAGCGCCAGCACCAGCATGACGATGACCGTCGTCGGCAAAAACAGCAGCCCGGCGTACGCGATCATCAGCACGACCGGCGGGAGCGTCTTCCTCGCGCTCAAGCCGTGCAAAACAGCCAGTCCCTGCAGCCAGAACACCACGTAGAGAAAAAACGCGATGTTCGACAGCCAGACTGCGTCCAGCGGTGTTGCCGCGAGCGACAGAACCGCCATCGCTCCGGCCAGTACCTTGCCCAGATCCAGGTCGGAGAACCGACCGAAATCCAGTCTTGCGTCCGGCAGTTGCCGGTACAGTCCGTACCCGATCACAAACGTGCCGACATGCACGACCCAGAGGCCGGCGACCAGCAGCATTGTCAGGAAATCCACCCATGGCAGCATCTGAGTGATCAGATTCGCCATCTCGGGAACTTCCCTCGCCTCCCACTCGGCCGCCGCCTGGTTCAGCGTGTTGCTCCAGAACGCGCCCGGATCGCTGACGACCAGGAAGAACCCGACCATCAGCGCGACCGCCAGCAGCACCGACAGCTGAATGCTCAGCGTCAGAGACCGCGTGACCGTCAGTACCGCGGCCAGTAGCAGTCCCGGAAGCCACGTCAGCGCCATCGACACGGCGACGACTTCCGGCGCGTTGCCACCGATCAGCGCTCCAAGCCCGAACAGCAGCAAGGCTGCCAGGGCCACGTAGACCGCCCGCTGGAACCCGACGTAGAGCGCCAGCATGACGAGGATCGCGCTGCTGAACATGCCGAACAGCGGCAAGGATCCAGTCAGCAGGAGCCCGAGTACGCTATTGACCGGTCTCGCGACCAGCCAGCGCAGCGCGCGGTCGGCCAGTGAGTTGGCTTCGTTTCCGCTAATGCTGTTTCGACGTCCTAGTGGCGGTCCGTGTACGGAAGCAGTGCCAGGTAACGCGCACGCTTCACCGCTGAAGCGAGCTGCCGCTGGTAGTGTGCTTTCGTGCCCGTGATCCGGCTCGGCACAATCTTGCCGGTTTCCGTGATGTATGCCTTCAGGAGGTTGAGGTCCTTGTAATCAATTTCCTCGATGCCCTCGGCTGTGAAACGGCAGTACTTACGTCTTCTTGAATATCTGCTCATGTTCGTCCTCAAGCGCTCTTCGCGTCTTCAACCGGGGTTTCGGTTTCGTCTTCTTTCGTGTCCGCTGCATCGTCGGAAGCCTCGGCATCAGCAGGCTTTGCGTCGTCTGCATCGTCGTCGGATTCTTTCGCCTCGGCGGCCTCTTCTTCCTTGCGCATCTGCGCTTCGGCTGCGGCCTTCGCGTCGCGACGCTGCTGCGCCTCGCGCTCTTTGGCTTTCTCTTCGGCAACCGCAACGGCCATCGGCGATGCCTCGGTAACGGCATCCTTGCGGGACATGATCATGTGACGGAGCACCGCATCGTTGAAGCGGAACGCGCCCTTGATTTCTTCGATCACGTCGTAGTCGCACTCGATGTTCAGGAGAACGTAGTGCGCTTTGAGGATTTTGTTGATGGGATGCGCGAGCTGGCGTCGGCCCCAGTCTTCGGTGCGATGAACGGTACCACCGCCCTCGGTCACCATGCCTTCATAGCGTTCCACCATGGCAGGCACTTGTTCGCTCTGGTCCGGATGGACCAGAAACACGATTTCGTAATGTCTCATTGTCTTCCCTTGTGGATGAAATCCGGCCTTCTACAGCGACATGCTGCGATTCACTCCGGATTAGAGCCACCCGGCTTCCCGGTGTGGCAAGAGAGTCCGCCCTTTCGAACGGGCGGCGAATAGTACTGCACGGCACAAGCCAATACAAGCCGAAAACGGCGCAAAGCCAGAGCGGGAGCGGGCTTGGTGGCTAATCCGGGCCCCGGCGCTGGCGGACGGCCTCGTACAGGCACACGGCGGTCGCGACGGACACGTTCAGGCTGGAAACGCTGCCGGCCATCGGCAGTGAGACCAATGCATCGCAGCGCTCGATCAGCGATTTCGAGACGCCCGGGCCCTCCTTGCCCATGACCAGGGCTGAGGATTTGGTGAGGTCCGTGTCGTACAGCGATTGTTCTGCCTTGTCGCTGGTTGCAACCCGCAGAATGCCGTACTCGCCGAGCCAGTCCATCACGCGGTTCAGGTTCGGAACGCGCGCAAACGGCACAGTTTCGGCGGCACCTGCCGCCACTTTGGACACGGCAGGCCCGAGCGACGCCGACCGCCGTTTCGGCGCGATAACGGCGTCAACCCC
>CAWUHY010000151.1:0-7376 GCA_963922215.1 uncultured Gammaproteobacteria bacterium
GCCGTTTCGTCGAGCGCATGCCCGGATCGCCGCCGCGCACGCCCCACGGATACGTGAGCCAGCGCTCGTCATGGATCGCGATCTCGCCCGGCACGAGGAACTCGTAAGCGACGGACAGGCCGTTGCCGCCACGATGCAGGCCTGCGCCGCCGGAATCCGGAATCGGTTCGTACTTGACGATCCGCAGCGGGAAGTAGGCTTCGATGAATTCGTTCGGGACGTTCGTGAATCCGGGCCACAGCGAGTGACCGTCGGGTCCGTCGCCGACCGGACGTCCGGGGACACCGCCGAAGCCGATCTGGAAGAGCTGGAACCACTCGCCGTTCTTGTCGTAGCCCGAGTAGAAAAGATGCGGGCTGTCCGAGAAGCCGGCGGCGTTCATGGCATCCGGAGCGCCCTGGCCGAGCACGCCACCCATCACGTCGAAGATGCGACCGAGCGCGTGCGTACGTCCTGACAGCGCTGCCGGGAATTTCGGTTTCAGCAGGCTGCCTTCCGGAATGCGGACATCGACAAGCTCGTAGAAACCGTCGTTGAAAAGAATGCCCGGGTCGAAGAGGTTGATCGTGAACGAGCCGAAGAACATCTTGAACATCTCTTCGTTGAGATAGAAGTTGATCGAGCTCTTCGCCTGCGGGTCGGTCCCCTCGAAGTCGAAGATTGCGACGTCGCCCTCGCGCCACAGCTTGCACGCGATCTTGTACGGCCCCTTCCCGACACCGTCGTCGCAGACATAGTCTTCAAAGTACTGCGGTTCTTCCGGAACGATCATGTTGATGATCGCGCGCATCGCTTCGAGGTTTCGGTCGAGCATGATCTGCATCGTCGAATAGAAGGTGTCGTCGCCAAAGCGCTCGGCGATCTCGGCGCAGCGCTTGCCCGCCGTGCGGCAGGCGGCGACCAATGCGTTCAGATCAAAGCGGTTCCATTCGGACGTCCGGACGTTGTGCAGGATCAGTTCGAGCAGATCTTCCTGCAGCACACCTTTCTTGTAGAGTTTGGTCGGTGGGATCCGGATGCCTTCCTGGTAAATCGTTTCCGCCTTGATCGGGATCGAACCCGGCACCATGCCGCCGTTGTCCGACATGTGTCCGAACATCGCGGACCAGGCCATGTGCCTGCCATCTTTGAAAATTGGCACGAGCACGATCCAGTCCGGCAGATGCGAGACGGCCGCGTTACACATGTAGGGGTCGTTCGTCAGGATGATGTCGCCTTCTTCGATCTCGTCATCGTAGGCTTCGAGAAAGCCGTGGATGAACGAGCCGAACTGGCCGACGACCATCTTGCCGTCGCGGTTCGCGACCATCGGGAAGCAGTCGCCCTGCTCGCGGATACCCGGGCTCATCGCGGTACGGAACAGGACGGCGTCCATTTCTTCACGCACGTTGCGCAACGCGTTCTCGATGATGTCCACCGTGACCGTGTCGACATCGATCATGTTGAATGGCGTCTTGTTCGTTTCAACAATTCTTGCAGTCATGTCAGGTGCTCTCTTAAGCCGGGTTGATCAGGAGGTTGCCGACCTTGTCGACAGTTGCGGTGTGGCCTGGCAGGACCAGTGTCGTCGAGTCCATCTCCTGGACGATCGCCGGACCGGGAACGTCCGTGCCGACGCCGAGCTTGCTGCGCGCAAAGATTCCGGCTTCGTGCCAGTCGCCCTCGTAATAGAACTTCGTGTCGTGAATTTTCGCGTCGTCGAGACTGGTCTGTTCCGAGCTGACTTCGTCGAGATCCGCCTTGAGCGAACTGCGCGCTTTTACCACCGCGCGGATCATGACGATTTCGTGGTCTTTGCCGTGCGCGAATGTAAAGAGCTGTTCGTGCTGCTTGTCGAATTCGTCCGTCAGCACGGCAAGTCCCCTGTCTTTCAGCTCCTCTTCCGTGACCGGAAGCGGCAGCTGGAAAGCCTGCCCCGAATAGCGGATGTCTGCCTGGTACTGGACTTCGAGGCGGTCTTCGCTGAAGCCGTCGGCGGCGAACGATTCGCTCGCCCTGTCTTTGAGTTCGCGCAGGGCCTTGATGAACTCATCTGCGGAAATTTCGTCAACGCGGGTGACATAGGTCTGTGACGCTTCGTCGGTGACCTGGGTTGTCGCATCACCGTAGGCGCAGAGGACACCGGGACCGGGCGGAACGATGACCGGCCAGGAGCCGGACAGGACGCCCAGTGCGTTTGCGTGCAGCGGTCCGGCCCCGCCGAATCCGACGAGAGCGAAGTCGCGCGGGTCGTAACCCTGTTCAACCGAGACGAGGCGCAATGCACCGAGCATCGCCTCGTTGACGATCTTGATGATGCCCTCGGCCGCTTCCATCAGGCTGATGCCGACGGCGTCGGCAACCGTTTGCACGGCCTTCTCTGCCGCGTCACGATTGATCGTCATCGCGCCACCGAGCTTAACGTCCGACGGCAGGTAGCCGAGCACGACGTTCGCGTCGCAGACGGTCGGCTTGTCGCCACCTTTCATGTACGCGGCAGGACCCGGATCGGCGCCTGCCGAATCAGGTCCGACGCGCAGCGCCTTGGTCAGGTCCGGCACGAATGCGATCGAACCGCCGCCCGCACCGACGGTTCGAACATCGACCGACGGCGCGCGTACAGTCACGTCCGAGACGCGCGTTTCGCGACGAATGCGCGCCTGCCCGTCCTGGATGAGTGCTACGTCGGTCGACGTACCGCCCATGTCGAATGTGAGGATGTTGTCGTAGCCGCCGCGCTGGCAGAAGTAGATCGCGCCCGCGACACCACCCGCCGGACCGGACAACAGGAGGTTGACCGGTGATTCGCCCGACGCGCGCGCCGATGCGAGGCCGCCGTCCGAACGAAGAATCGCGAGAGAGACTTCGCCACCCATGCGTTCCTCTAAGGACGTCTGCAGGTTTTCGACGTAGCGTGAGACCTGCGGTCGCACGTAGGAATTCACGACGGTCGTTTCCGTGCGCTCGTACTCCTGCATCTCGGGTACGACTTCGGAGCTTAAGGAAATCGGTATGTCGCCAAAGATTTCTTCGGCGATCGCTTTCGCCTCCTGCTCGTGCGATTTATTGACGTAGGAATTCAAGAGACAGATCGTCAGCGCCTCGACCTCGCCGGTGTCTTTCAGCTTCTTCAGATCAACTTTAAGCTGATCCGTGTCCAGTTCGCTCACGACGCTGCCGTCGGCGCCGATGCGCTCGTCGGCCTCGATCGTGAGTTCGAGCGGGGCCATCAGCGGTGCCTTCACGTAGCTGACCCAGCCGCCGAGGCCACCGGGGCAGAAGGAGCGCGCGACCTGCAGCACCTGCCGGTACCCCTTCGTCGTCACGAGACCGACCTTCGCGCCCTTGCGCGTGAGGACGGCATTCGTCGCAACGGTTGTGCCATGCATCACCTTGGCAATTTTCTTCGGGTCGACGCCCGACTCGTCGCAGATGCGCGCGACGCCGTTCAAAACACCGATCGACGAATCTTCCGGCGTGGACGGGACTTTGGCCATCCAGGTTTTTCCGCTGGCCTCATCAACCAGCAACAGGTCGGTGAAGGTTCCTCCGACATCGACTCCGAGACGAAATGCCATTCTCTACCCCTTTCATGTTCCCACCGCCTCAAGGCGGCACTTACAAAAAAGCCGATCAGATGATCGACTTCTCTTTCAATTCCTGCATTTCTTCGTCGCTCAGTCCGACCAGCTCGCCGTAGACCTCAGCGTTGTGCTGGCCCAGCGATGCGGGTCCCGGCCAGCGAATTTCTCCCTGTGTTTTCGACATCTTCGGGAAAATGTTCTGCATCTTGAGCGTCGGCCATTCCTCGGTCGGCACGTCGACAATTGCCTCGCGCGCTTTGAAGTGCGGGTCGTCAAGCATGTCCGGCGCGCGGTAGATGCGGCCGGCGGGAACGCCCGCTTCCTGCATCAGCCTGTCGACCTCGTCGACGGTGAGCGTCTTCGTCCACGCGTTGATGATTTCGTCGAGCTCCTGCATGTTCGCGCCGCGGGCGGTGTGCGTACTGAAGCGCGGATCGTCGGCGAGCTCGGGCTGTCCCATCGTCGCCGCGAGACGCTTGAACACCGTGTCCTGGTTTGCGGCGATCAGGAAAATGCCGTCGCTGCAGTCGTAGATGTTCGACGGTGCGACGCCAGGCAACGTCGCGCCCGAACGTTCGCGAATATGTTCGCTGACCGTGTATTCGGGAATCGTCGCTTCCATGACGTTCAGAACCGACTCATAGATCGACGCGTCGATGACCTGCCCTTCACCGGTCCGATCGCGATGATGCAAGGCGGCGAGCGCGGCATTGCAGGCGTAGGTCGCCGCGAGCGTGTCGCCGATCGACAGGCCGGTGCGGCTCGGCTGGCGGTCGGGCTCGCCGCAGAGATAACGCATGCCGCCCATCGCCTCGCCGATCGCCGCATAGCCGGCGCGTTTCGCATAGGGACCTGTCTGCCCGTAGCCGGACACGCGGATCATGATTAAACCTGGATTGATTTTTACGAGTTCGTCATAGGAGAGGCCCCAGCGCTCGAGGGTACCGGGTCGGAAATTTTCGAGCAGCATGTCGGCCTTCGCGACGAGCTTCTTGACGAGCTCCTGCCCTTCGGCTTCTCGAAGATTGGCGGTGACGACGCGCTTGTTGCGTGCGCAGACCTGCCACCAGAGCGGGTAGTCGCCGCGTCCCCAGACACGCATGGGATCGCCCTGATGCGGGGGTTCGACCTTGATGACATCGGCGCCCATGTCCGCGAGGAGCTGGCCGCAGAACGGGCCGGCGATCAGCTGACCGAGTTCGATCAGGCGGATGTCCGTCAGCGGGCCTTTTCGGCCGGAGGCGTCGGTCATGAACTCTCCCCGCTAGCGCGATCGAAAGATGATCCCGCTTTGTTCTTATAGTTACATCAACATAACAATAGGATAATTCGACCACAATGCCGGAAACAACTGGATACAAACGGGAGGGTTCCGCGCCCGGCAGGACGCGGCCAGCGGGAGCCACCGGAAAACAGGCAGATCGCGATGCGGCACCGCAGGCCCGGCGGCGCCGCCAGCCGATTGTCGTCAGATCGGCAGCGCCGAACTGTGCTTGGCTTCGGACAGCACGATACTCGAATTCACTTCCTGGATGCCTTCCAGCTGCGAGAGCTTTTCGAAGAAGAACTGCTCGTAGGCCTTGATGTCTTCCGTGACGATGCGCAACAAAAAGTCGACGTTGCCGAGCAGCACGTAGCAGTCAAGGACCTCCGGGTAGCTCTGGACAGCTTCGGAGAAGGCCGAGAGGTTGCTGCGTCCGTGCGAAGTGAGTTTGACGTGTGCGAAGACCATCGTGTTTAGCCCGACGGTCTCGCGATCGATTTTCGTCGGCTGGTCCCGAATGACGCCCTGCTCTTTCAGGCTCGACATCCGTCGCCAGACGGCGGACTGGGACAGGCCGATTTTCTCGCCGATCGCGGCCGCGTTGATACCCGGTTCGGCCTGCAGCAGGCGCAGAATGCGACGATCAGTTGCGTCTAAGCGGACTTTAAGCATGATTTATGCCTCTGGAATTATTTCCATGCATTGTACATGCTCAATTCAAGCACTTATGAAATTTTTTCGCGAGACTAATTGCACTTTGAAGCTATATATTGTGCATCGTCCATTGGCTTTGGGGGTGCCATGAGCGTCTTCCATCATCCGGACTTCGACGATCACGAGTCCGTGCACCACATCTCAGACCCCGAAACCGGTCTGCAGGCCATCATCGCAATTCATTCAACGGCCCTCGGCCCCGCCGCCGGCGGCTGCCGTCACTGGCAATACACGAACCCGAGCGACGCATTGACCGACGTACTCCGGCTGTCGCGCGGCATGACCTTCAAGAATGCTGTCGCCGGCATCCCGTTCGGCGGCGGCAAGTCGGTCATTCTGAAGTCCGTGCCGAAATCCCGCGAGCTTTTTAATGCCTTCGGCAGAGCGATCGATTCGCTCGGCGGTCGCTACATCACGGCGGAAGACGTCGGCATCGCGGTCGACGACATGCGCCACGTCCGCGAAGTCACGCCCTACGTCACCGGGGTCGGCGACAAAGGCTCCGGCGGCGACCCGTCACCGTGGACCGCACAGGGCGTCTTCCTCGGTATCGAGGCGGCAGTCGCTCATAAGCTCGGTACCGACTCCGTGTCGGGACTCCATGTTGCGGTCCAGGGCGTCGGCCACGTCGGCTTCCAGCTCTGCAAGCGGCTGCACGAAGCAGGCGCGACGCTGTCCGTCGCCGACGTCTCGTCGGATAACACGAAGCGCGCGCATGATGCGTTCGGCGCCAGAATCGTGCCGCCGGCAGAAATCCTCGCCACCGAGTGCGACGTTCTCGCACCCTGCGCGCTCGGCAGCATCATCAACGACCAGACGCTGCCGCTTTTGAAGACCAGCATCATTGCCGGTGCTGCGAACAACCAGCTCGCGCGTGACACACACGGCAACCAGCTGATGGAGCGCGGCATCGTCTACGCGCCGGACTACGTCATCAACGCGGGCGGCATCATCGCCGTTTCTCGCGAATACCTTGGCGACTCCAACGACGATGTCATCAACGAAGAAATCGGCCGCATCAAGGAGCGGCTGAGCACGATATTCCAGGCGTCGGCGGACACGAATGAGCCGACGAACCGTATCGCCGACAAACTGGCGCGATCGATTGTCGAGTCGAAACGCTCGAGTGCCAGTCGCATCGTCGCCTGACGGCGGGAGGAGAAACACAATGGCAAGTACACGATCGAGATTGCATATTCCGCGGCCAACGGCCCGGCCCGGCGACAAGCCGGATTTCAGCTATCTCAATTTGAGCCCGGCCGGAGCAGTCGACCGCCCCGCAGTGAGCGCGAAGACACGCGACATCGAAAACTTGAGCTTCGATCTCGTCCGCGTCCTCGACGACGACCATGAGGCAGTCGGTCCGTGGAACCCGAAGCTCGATCCGAGTGACCTGCAGGTCGCGCTGCGCTGGATGGTCTTGAACCGCATCTTCGACGCTCGCATGTGGCAGATCCAGCGCCAGGGCCGCATCTCTTTCTACATGGAAGCGCGCGGCGAAGAAGCCGTCTCGATCGCCCAGGGCATGGCCCTGCGCGCGGGCGATATGTGCTTCCCGTCCTACCGCAACCAGGGCCTGTACATGCTGCGCGGCGTGAAACTCGTCGACATGATGTGCCAGTGCCTGTCCAACACACGCGACATGTGCAAAGGCCGCCAGCTCCCGGTCATGTACCACAGCAAGAAAGCCAACATCTTCTCCATCTCCGGCAACCTGTGCACGCAGTACCCGCACGCGGTCGGCTGGGCGATGGCCTCTGCCATTCGCGGTGAAGACCATATTGCCGCGACGTGGGTCGGCGACGGCAGCACAGCCGAGGCGGACTTCCACCACG
>CAWUHY010000152.1:0-7324 GCA_963922215.1 uncultured Gammaproteobacteria bacterium
CGACCTGCGGCTTGAGGTTTTCCCACGCGTACTGCTTCAGGTAGGCGACGTCGATCTCGTTGTCGAAGTGGCCGATGTTGCAGACGATTGCTTCGTCCTTGAGCTTGTCAAGGTGCTCGCCGCGGACTACGTTGAAGTTGCCGGTCGCGGTGACGAGGATGTCGAGCTGGTCGATGACGTCGTTGAGGTCGACGACACGGTAGCCTTCCATCGCTGCCTGCAATGCGCAGATCGGATCGATTTCCGTGATCCAGACTGTTGCGCCGAGTCCACGAAGCGACTGTGCGGAACCCTTGCCAACGTCGCCAAAGCCACAGACGACGGCGATTTTGCCGGCGATCATGACGTCGGTCGCTCGCTTGATGCCGTCAACCAGCGATTCGCGACAGCCGTACAGGTTGTCGAACTTCGATTTCGTCACGGAGTCGTTGACGTTGAACGCCGGGCACTGGAGTGTGCCGTCGCGCATCATTTCGTAGAGACGCAGGACGCCGGTCGTTGTTTCCTCGGACACGCCCTTCACATCTTTCATGATCTCGGGGTATTTGTCGTGCATCAGGCCGGTCAGGTCGCCACCGTCGTCCAGCAGCATGTTCGGTGTCCAGCCGTCCGGTCCTTTGATCGTCTGTTCCACGCACCACCAGTACTCTTCTTCGGTTTCGCCTTTCCAGGCGAACACTGGAACGCCCGATGCGGCGATCGCCGCCGCAGCCTGGTCCTGCGTGGAGAAAATGTTGCAGGACGACCAGCGTACTTCCGCGCCGAGCGCCGTCAGCGTTTCGATTAGCACTGCGGTCTGGATCGTCATGTGCAGACAGCCCGCGATCCGTGCGCCTTTCAGAGGCTGGGCATCGCCGTATTCTTCGCGCAGAGCCATCAGGCCCGGCATTTCCGTTTCGGCAATTGAGATTTCCTTGCGGCCCCAGCCGGCAAGCGCGATGTCTTTGACTTTGAAGTCTTCAGTTGAAGCCTGAACTGCTTCGGTACTCATTTGTATTCTCCTGGAGTGTTCGGTCGGCCGGGGTCACGCGCTCTTCAGCGCTTCCACCTTGTCGGTCTTTTCCCAGCTCAAGTCGATGTCTGTACGACCGAAATGGCCGTAAGCTGCCGTTGGTCGATAGATCGGGCGCAAGAGGTCCAGCATCTTGAGGATACCGTACGGCGTCAGATCGAAGTGCTCGCGAATCAGCGCAGTGAGTTCGGCGTCGGACTTCTTGCCGGTGCCAAAGGTGCTGACACTGATCGAGGTCGGTTCCGCGACGCCAATGGCGTAGCTGACCTGGATTTCGCAACGGTCTGCCAGACCGGCCGCAACGATGTTCTTCGCGACGTAACGGCAAGCGTAGGCAGCAGAGCGGTCTACCTTGGACGGGTCCTTGCCCGAGAATGCGCCACCGCCGTGGCGCGCAGCGCCGCCGTAGGTGTCGACAATAATCTTGCGACCTGTCAGGCCACAGTCGCCCATCGGCCCGCCGATTTCGAAACGTCCGGTCGGGTTAATGTGGTAGAGCGTCTTCGAGTTCAAAAACTCGGCCGGCAGGACCGGCTTGATGACCTCTTCCATGATGCCTTCGTGAATGTCCTTGTTGCTGACGTCCGCGTGGTGCTGCGTGGAGAGGACGACCGCGTCAATTGCCACCGGCTTGTTGTTCTCGTAGCGGAAGGTGACCTGGCTCTTCGCATCCGGGCGCAGCCACGGCAGCGTGCCGTCCTTGCGAACGTCCGCCTGGCGCTTGACGAGGCGGTGCGAATAGGTGATCGGTGCCGGCATCAGGACGTCCGTCTCGTTTGTCGCGTAGCCGAACATCAGGCCCTGGTCACCGGCTCCCTGCTGTTCCTCGCTGTCGCGATCGACACCCATCGCGATGTCTTCGGACTGTTTGCCGATCGCGTTAAGCACGGCGCAGGATTCCCCGTCGAAGCCCATTTCCGAATCGGTGTAGCCGATATCGAGCACCGTCTTGCGGACGACGGCTTCGATGTCGACCCACGCTGACGTCGTGACCTCGCCCGCGACCAGAACCATGCCGGTCTTGACCAGCGTCTCGCAGGCGACACGCGCCTTGGTGTCCTCGGCGAGAATTTCGTCGAGGATCGCGTCGGAAATCTGGTCGGAGACTTTGTCGGGATGCCCTTCGGACACCGACTCCGACGTGAAGAGGAAGGAATCAGCCATGAATCGCGCCTGAGAATTAAAAACAAGCGGCGCATTGTAGCGATCTCAAGCGAAATAAACAGCCCGGCGGACGAAGCGTTACACATTCTTAAATTCCCGCAGCAGGGCGGCGGCGGGGCCGCGCTCCGCTTGCGGCGTGTCGCAAAAAACCCGAGAATGCAGGCCGATCGGACGCCGATCTCTAGCAGCCTGTTGAAAAAGTAGTTGGACCTCAGTCAAATGCACAGCACGCCGATCAAGGCAGGTCTCGCCGTATAGGGTGGCCCCCTTTACAAGAGGCCTAACGCCGAGCGGCGTGCTGTGCATTTGACCCGCAGGGCGCGTCGGTTAAGGGCGTCAGCTTTGTTGCTCACCTTGCAAAGGGTCCCGACCTTTGCGGCGGCGAGCGCCGCGCTGATGCCCTAAACCGTCGCGCTGAGATCGCAACTACTTTTTCAACAGGCTGCTAGTATTCCCGTCAATAAAGCGGCCGCCTGGCCGGACACAACAACATGACTGTATCGAAAGACACGGCCGGCTCGTCACGCCGGCGTGAACTCGCCAACGCGATTCGTGCGTTGAGCATGGACGCCGTGCAGGCGGCAAATTCCGGGCATCCCGGCGCTCCCATGGGGATGGCGGACATCGCCGAAGTACTGTGGCGCGACTATCTCAAACACAATCCGGCAAACCCCGAGTGGTGGGATCGTGACCGCTTTGTGCTCTCCAACGGCCACGGTTCGATGCTGCTTTACAGCCTGCTGCACCTCACCGGCTACCCTCTGTCCATGGACGAAATCAGGAATTTCCGCCAGATGGGCTACCGCACGGCGGGCCATCCGGAGGTGGAGCAGGATCTCGGCATCGAGACGACGACCGGGCCGCTCGGGCAGGGCATCACGAATGCCGTCGGCATGGCGCTCGCCGAAAAGATGCTGGCAGCCGCCTTCAACACGCCGGAGCACACGATCGTCGATCACCGCACCTGGGTCTTTCTCGGTGATGGCTGCCTGATGGAAGGTATCTCACACGAAGCCTGTTCGCTGGCCGGAACCCAGGGCCTCGGCAAGCTCATTGCTTTCTATGACGACAACAACATCTCCATCGACGGGGAGGTCGACGGCTGGTTCAGCGACGACACGCCCGGTCGTTTCGAGGCCTACGGCTGGCAGGTCGTCCGCGACGTCGACGGGCATGACTCTGACGCCATCGCTCGAGCAATCGATGCCGCGCTCGAAAACTCCGACCAGCCGACACTGATTTGCTGCAAGACCGTGATCGGTTTTGGTGCACCGAACAAGCAGGGCACCGCATCGACTCACGGCGCGCCGCTCGGTGACGACGAGATCGCGGCAACGCGTCGGGAACTGGGCTGGTCGCACGCGCCGTTTGAAATTCCGGACGACATCTACGCCGACTGGGATCAGAAAGAGCGCGGTCGCGCCGCCGAAGAGGCGTGGAAGTCCGGCTTTGCAGACTACGCAAAGGCGGCGCCTGAGGCTGCAGCGGAATTCGAACGCCGCATGCGCGGCGAGTTGCCCGACAACTGGTCCGAGCACGCCGCTGAGGCGATCAAGCGTATCGACGCCGAAGAGCACCAGGTCGCAACACGAAAGGCGTCGCTGATCGCGCTGAACGCCCTTGAGTCCGTGCTGCCCGAAATGTCCGGCGGGTCCGCCGACTTGACGGGCTCAAACCTGACGAAACACGATGGTTCGACGGTCGTTGAACGCGACGACGCCTCCGGCAACTACGTGTACTACGGCGTACGCGAATTCGGCATGACGGCAATCGGGAACGGAATCCGGCTGCACGGCGGATTTATCCCGTACAGCGGGACATTCCTCGTCTTTTCGGATTACGCGCGCAATGCACTTCGCCTCGCGGCGCTGATGCGCGTGCAAAATATCCTGGTGTACACGCACGACTCCATCGGCCTCGGCGAAGACGGCCCGACGCACCAGCCGGTCGAGCACGTCGCGAGCCTGCGCATCATGCCGAACATGTCCGTCTGGCGTCCGTGCGACGCGGTCGAGACGGTCGTGGCCTGGTGCGACGCGATCGAGCGTCAGGACGGGCCGACGAGTCTCGTCCTCACGCGACAGGGCGTTCCGCACCAGGAACGCAGTGCGGAACAGATCGACGCGATTCGCCGCGGCGGCTACGTGCTGCTTGATTCCGACGGCGAGCCGGACCTGGTCCTGATCGGCACAGGTTCGGAGGTTGGTCTCTGCGTCGACGCCGCGCAGGCACTCGCGGGCGAGGGCATCAAGACGCGGGTCGTATCGATGCCCAACGTCGGGCTGTTCGAAGCGCAGGATGCAGGCTACCGCGCGTCCGTGCTCGGGAACGGCGCGCCGCGCATTGCCGTCGAAGCCGGTGTGCCTGACCCCTGGTACCGCTACGTTGGCGAGCAGGGTGCCGTTATCGGGATGCAGACTTTCGGCGCGTCAGCTCCGGCGGGCGAGCTGTTTAAACACTTCGGGTTTTCGGTCGGCAATGTCGTGAAAACCGCGAAATCACTCTTGGACTGATCCGGTCGCACCGGAACGACTGACTGCTTACACACTTTTAAGGAGACGAACATGACCATCAAGGTTGGCATCAACGGCTACGGCCGCATCGGCCGCAACATCCTGCGCGCGATCCACGAAGGCGGACGCACGGGCGATTTTGACGTCGTCGCACTCAACGATCTGGGCGATCCGGAAACGAACGCACACCTCACGCGCTACGACACCGCTCACGGCAAGTTCCCGGGCACGGTCGAAGTAGACGGCGGCGACATCATCGTGAACGGCGATCGCGTCAAGGTCTTCGCGGAACGCGACCCGGCCAAACTGCCGTGGGGCGAACTTGGCGTCGACGTCGTCTTCGAATGCACCGGCCTGTTCCGCACGCTCGAGACTGCCGGCAAGCATATCGAAGGCGGCGCAAAGAAGGTCATCATCTCAGCTCCCGGCGGTGACGGTATCGAGAAGACGATCGTGTACGGCGTCAACCACGACACGCTGAGCGCGGACGACAAAGTCATCTCAAACGCATCCTGCACGACGAATTGTCTTGCGCCGCTCGTCGCACCGCTGCACGAAGCAATTGGCGTGAAGCACGGCATCATGACAACGATCCACGCCTACACGAATGACCAGGTCCTGACCGACGTCTTCCACAAGGATCTTCGTCGCGCCCGCTCAGCGACGATGTCGCAGATTCCGACGAGCACCGGCGCGGCAAAGGCCGTCGGCCTCGTGCTTCCGGAGCTGAACGGCAAGCTGGACGGATTCTCGATGCGTGTTCCGACGATCAACGTTTCAGCGGTCGACTTGACTTTTGTTGCTGAGCGAGACACGAGCATCGACGAAATCAACGACATCCTTAGACAAGCGAGCGAAGGCGCGCTGAAGGGAATTCTCGCGTACAACGACGAGCCGCTCGTGTCGATTGACTTCAACCACAACCCGGCTTCGTCGACTTACGACGCATCTCTGACAAAAGTCATCGATGGAACCTGCGTGAAAGTCATCTCCTGGTACGACAACGAGTGGGGCTTCTCGAATCGCATGCTCGATACGACCGTCGCACTGATGAATGCCTGATCGGACGGAGACGTCGATGTCGGTCATCCGCATGGAAGATCTGGACCTCGCGGGTCAGCGTGTGCTGATCCGCGAGGATCTCAACGTGCCCGTTGCCGATGGGAAGGTCACCAGCGACGCGCGGATTCGCGCGGCGCTGCCGACGCTTCGAAAAGCGCTGGATGCGAATGCCGCGGTCATGGTGATGTCGCATCTCGGCCGGCCGACGGAAGGCGAGCCCGACGATGCCTCGTCGTTGCGGCCGGTTGCCGAATACCTGTCCGACCTGCTGGGGCGGGACGTTCCGCTGGTCACGGACTGGATCGACGGTGCAGACGTGAAGCCCGGCGAAATCGCGTTGTTCGAAAATGTGCGTTTCCTGAAGGGCGAAGGAGCCTCTGACCCCGAGCTTTCGAAACGTATGGCGGCGCTGTGCGATATTTTTGTGATGGACGCATTCGGGACCGCGCACCGCGCTCAGGCGAGCACCTACGGTGTCGCGGAATACGCGCCGGTTGCCTGCGCCGGGCCGCTCCTGGCCGGCGAGCTCGACGCGCTCGGCAAGGCACTGGATAACCCGGCTCGCCCGATGGTCGCTATTGTCGGCGGATCAAAAGTCTCGACGAAACTCACCGTGCTGGATGCGCTGGCCGATATCGTCGACCACCTGATTGTGGGCGGCGGAATCGCGAACACTTTTCTCGCCTCGGCCGGGCACCCGGTCGGAAAATCGCTGCACGAAGCGGACATGCTCGACACCGCGCGATCGTTGTCAGCCGGCGGCAAAGGTCGTGCCGAGATTCCGCTTCCGGTCGACGTCGTCGTCGGAGACGAGTTTTCGAAAGATGCGGCCGCGCGGACGATGTCTGTCGATGCTGTCGGTGACGACGACCTGATCCTCGACATCGGCCCGGAGACAGCAGAACAATTCGCAGCGCTGATCGAAAGCGCCGGCACCGTCATCTGGAACGGTCCGGTCGGCGTGTTCGAATTCGACCAGTTCGGAGCCGGGACGAAGCGCCTGGCCGACGCAATTGCCGGCAGCGACGCGTTTTCAGTCGCCGGCGGTGGCGACACGCTCGCCGCGATCGACAAGTACGGCGTCGGTGACCGGATCTCCTACATCTCGACCGGCGGTGGCGCGTTCCTGGAGTTCGTCGAGGGCAAGACGCTGCCCGCAGTCGAAATTCTGGAGAAGCGCGCGGCGAATTCCGCGTAGCTCGGCAGGGTTCAGGCGAGCTTCGACCAGTCGCCTGAGATCGCGAAGGTCGTTCCCGGATACTGTACGTTCACAAACAGCGTCTCGCCGTCCGGCGAGAAGCAGACGCCGGCGAGTTCGGACGTCGGGTGGCGGGACATCGCGACGGGATACTGGCTGCCATCCGGCCGAATGCCCACGAGTCCGCAGGCGCCGTCCGTGTCTTCGCAGACGACAAGATCGCCCCACGGGGCGACCGTCAGATTGTCCGCATTCTTTAATAGCGAGTCCTGCGTCGCTTCCGCAATCAGGGTCAGTTGCCCGGGCGCGTCACTCTCGCGCGGCGTTCCTTCCGCCGGGCTCGGCGTGTACTGGAAGATCTGACCAAGCCGGGCC
>CAWUHY010000153.1:0-7315 GCA_963922215.1 uncultured Gammaproteobacteria bacterium
AGAGTCAGTCGTTCCCACCATGGCGGTGCTTCCTGCGGCGCTTTATTTTTTTAGCGGCTGCTCAGATCAGTATAAAGCCGCGCGATGCGTTGTCGAAAATCCAGCGGGAATTCCGTCCCCGCAATGCAGCAAAACCTGTCGAGGCCCGTCACCCGGCTCTTCGCGCGCATCGATGCCGCGTGCTCCGCGGCCCGATAAACAATAAATATATTAACGCCTTAGATGCGCCGACCGTTCCCTCCAGGACCCGGATTCGGGTAGCCCCCGAAAGGGGACAGGCACGTTTTTAAGCTCTGTAAAGAAAACCAACACTCACTTCTGATTGCGCAAGAAAGTGCTGTAAGGGCCGTCAACCGCTAGGGAGGGGACAGGCACCGACTAGAAGGGGACAGGCACAAAATAGCGGGCTCTGTGGGAGGGGACAGGCACAATTCAAAGATGTCTGAACTACCGAATGTTTCGGCGAGAATTTGCAGCTTTCGTTGAGTTTGTGTGTCTCGGACGAGGTCAACGGCACGTTGACCAAAGCTTTATCAGTCTCGGTGGATTTTGTAGATCTGGACGACGGGAATGTTGCGTTCGTCCTCGACGCGTCTTTCGTGGAGTAACTCGAAATTGTCGGGTACCCGATTGTCGATTGCTAGCTGGACGAAGAGCCTGGGGTTCAGTTCGCGAAGCTGCTCGATGGGGGTCGGCAAAATCCCGTTCGGCGTTCGGACGAAGGAAATATTCAGATGAACGAGAACGTAGTCGGTAACCGGCGATGCGGCCGTGAGTTCGTCGGGCGCGAGTTCGAGTAGCGCGGCCACTTCGCTGTATTTTTCGCCATGCTGGCGCGTCAGTAAGAAATTGTTCGCGATGACGGCGCAGTCGGTGTGAAAACGCACCGGGTGGCCGTTATCCTGCGCGGCGAGCACGGTGCCGGGCGTGTCAGCACAGACTGATTCAAGCGATTTGAGAGAGTCGTGAACGACTGCGTACTCGGTGTTAGCAGAGGGTGGAAACCGCTCAAAGAGGATGTGGCGAACGGGCGATACGTAGCAGAGTGCAAGGCCAATTGTCAGCGCAACGAGCACGCCTCCAGCGTGTTCTTCGTTGGACTCCAGCAACTTGTCTGCGAGCAACGCTGGCGCGAGCAGCAGTGCCCACGAACCGAACGGCTGGAAACGAAACTGTGCGAGTAGCATGAACAGGCCGAAGACGATCGCCGTATTCAGGAAAATTGTGCGTGCCGTCCTTGCCTTGAGAAGTCGGTAGCCAAACCAGATCAGAAAAAGAGGCGCTGCAAAAATCAGGCTGCTGTAGTACCGCGTCATGACCGTGTGGTCCCCGGAGCGTTTCCAGAGCTCAAACGGTGAAGACACCTCGATGATGTCCTGCAGACCAACCTGACCGCCCGCCACGTAGTTGGCCCCGGTGAGGATCTCGAAGAGGACAGGCACACCGAGCAGAGCCGCGATCGCTCCGACAATAGCTGTATTTCGCATTCCCGGTTCGAAGCGGCTGAGCAGGACCATGACAGCTGCTGTGCAGAACGCGATGAATAAGTGAAACGAAGATAACGTCGTGTACTCGAAGTACCCCTCGCGAAATGGGCCAGACGGGATGACGATTACGAGCGTGGCGAGAAGCAATCCTGCTGAAAAAGTCGTCGCGTCGCGCCGGTCGATGCATGTGCCGCGCAGCCAGAAGACGCCGGCAGCCAAGAGGACAGGCACCTGCAGAATGAAGAGGCTTGTGTGCATGCCTGGCGCGATTCCGAGCGAGAGTCCCAGCAACAAAGCGTTCGTTCGTGTCGGTTGTTCGTAAAAGGCGAGTCCCAGCCACACCATCAGGAGCGTAAACGTCAGTTCCATGAAGTGGTGATCAAGCATCCCGACGCCATGCAGCGCCTGGTTTAAAGGTAGAAGCGCGAACGCCAGTCCCGCGAGGGCAGCGAGCCCGAATCGAATGCCTGTCCTGCGCAGGATCAGAACGAACAGCCCCACGTTGACGAGTAGCCAGAAGACCGGGACGTATGCCAGGAACTTCATCGGATCCATGGTCGGTGATGCGACGAGACCGACCCTGAGTGCCTGTCCCATGAAATAGTCGTAAGCCCAGGGCCAGGTGATCCAACTGCCCTCCGGTACGTGGATTAATGGATCAAACTGATAGAAATTGCCGTCCGCCGCATCGAGCATGCGTGTCGCGTGATAGAAGGCGTCGTTGCCTACCGGGATAAACTCGCCGTTGTAGAATGCCGCGGATAATAGTCCGAGCGATGGGAAGCAGGCGATCAGGCTCGCGAACACCCAGAGCGCGATGTAGTTATTGTCCGATGTCGACATTCGTCGTTCTCCCATCTTTCTGAAACGTCCAGTACTTCGCCATCAAATAGTTAACAATGAGCGCGACCGCAGATCCGGCAGCCAGCGCGATCAACGGGTGCAGTGACGGCACAAGCAATAAAACGATCCCGTAAACGCAGAAATTGATCAGCGCACCAAACGACTGCGATGCGAGATGACGGCCGTACTCGGCCTTTTTCCTGTTGTGGCCACCGGTCTTAAAGACGAACCGTCGATTCAGGTACCAGGTAACGGTCAGTGCGATGAGAACTGAAACCGCGCGCGCACCGAAGGCGCCAAGGCCGGCAACCAGCAGAAGTTGCAGGACACCGGCGTCGACGAGAAACCCGATGCCCCCGACGACAAGAAATCCGGGGAGGGTGCGCTGACTCACTCCCGAAAGTGTCCTGCGTCTGGCCCGGCGATGCGCAGGTAAGACAGTCGCTTTAACTCACGTCGCCCCCGCGTCACCGTATCGAGCACGAACCCGCAGGCCAGGGCAAGGAATGCGAGCAGCATCAGACCGGTGCACAAAATGGCCGTCGGGAAACGTGGCACGAGCCCCGTATCGATAAACTCGATTACGATCGGCGTCGCCAGAATGATCGACGTCAGTGCGAATATGGCGAAAACGATCGAGAAAAACGCGAGCGGGCGTTCCTCCTTCAGCAAAACGACAATTGTCTTCAGGATGCGCGCGCCGTCGCGGTAGGTGTTGAGTTTGCTCTCGGAGTCTTCCGGCCTCTCTTTGTAGTGTGTGTCGACCTCGGCCTGCGGCATACCAAGCTCGAGCGCGTGTACGGTGAGCTCGGTTTCAATCTCAAAACCGCCGGACAGTACTGGGAAAGACTTCACAAAGCGGCGGGACAGGATTCGGTAGCCGCTCAACAGATCAGAAACCCGACGTCCGAACGGCGCTGAGACCATTGTCGTCAGCAGGCGATTGCCGAATCGATGACCGAAGCGGTAAGCCTCAGTCGACGTTTCGATTCGTCTGCCGGTGATCATGTCCAGTCCTTCGTCCAGCAACTTCTCAACCATCGCCGGAGCGGCGGCCGCCTCGTACGTGTCGTCGCCGTCGACAAGGATGAAGACGTCGGCCTCGATGTCTGCAAACATCCTGCGGACGACGTGGCCTTTCCCCTGCAGCGTTTCGGAACGCACGACTGCGCCGTGTTCTCGCGCAACCCGAATGGTGTCATCGCTGGAATTGTTGTCGTAGACGTACACGGTGCAGTTCGGCAAGGCCTTCTTGAAATCGTCGATGACTGTGCCGATCGTGCTTGCTTCGTTGTAGCAGGGCACGAGTACTGCGATGCGGGTGTCTGCACCCTCTGATACTTGGTCCAACGTTTGGTCTCCTGATGCTGGCCGGATTGTAACTCAGCTCTCCGTCTCTTCAGCAAAGTTTGGGCTGGTCGTACTTTTCACGCGCTTGCGTCGTGCATAATGCCTCGCAACTTGAACGAGAGACCTCCATGACCACACGACCTCAAGCGCCGTTTCCTCACGCCGACCTGTTGCTCTGGGCGATGGCGAGTGCCGCTGTCATCCTGATCTCTCTGTTTAATCTCGATGCGGTGTTTTCATCGCTGGGTATCGTGCCGCGGGGCAATGACGCGTTCTACCACGCAGCTCGCATTCTTGACGCTGCAGCAGGCGAAAGAGGTTTTTACCAATTCGATGACGCCATGCACGTGCCGGAAGGTAGCTGGGTGTCCTGGCCTTGGGGCTATGACTACCTGATGTCGCTGCTAGCGCGCGTTGTTTTGCTGGTCGACAGCAGCGCTGACCCGATGGCAATTCTGGTTTTTGTGCCGGTTGCCTGGGCCGCGGCCAACGCTTATTTGATCCTTAAAATCGCTCAAGAGCTTGAGCTTCCGTTCTACTTTCGGGCTCTCGTCGTCTTCGGTTTCGTCTTGTTGCCGACGACGCAGACGCTGCATGCGGTCGGACAGATTGATCACCATTTCATGGAGCTGTGCTTCGTCCTGTTGACGACGCTTCTTGCTCTGCGATGGCTAAAGGACGATGCGAATACGCGAAACGCTATTGCACTGGGCGTGACGCTCGGCGTCGCGCTGATCTTTCATCACGCGCTCTTTATTCTCCAGCTTCCACTCGTCGCCGCGATCGGCTTGCTCTGGCTGCTTGGCAGGACGCCGGATGCAAAAAGTCTGCGCGTTCTGGCGCTGTCTCTTTTCGTGACGGCGCTGCTCGCATCGCTTCCGTCCGGGCCGCTACTTGACCTGCAGTTCAACATGACGACCCTTTCGGTTTTTCATCCTTATATCGCAGGTGCCGTTGCAATCTTTCTTGTGCTGCTCTCGTACCGCGCAGTGTCGTTGGCAAACATCGCACTTCTCGTAGTCGTTTCTGCAATCCTGCTCGTGCCGGCCGCGGCGCAGATCTTGCGCGGAGCGGATTTCCTGTCCGGCAATTTGCTGTTGCTGGACCAAGTCCTTGAGATGCAGAGCCCGATTCGCATGATCCGGGAGAACTTCGGGCTGTCCGGAACGCTTGCTGAATATGGTCTGCTTTTGCTGTTCGTGCCGCTGATGATCGTGTTCTGTGCGTGGCGTCTGTTTTCAGAATCGAAGCCCGAGCGGGTTGCCTGGAACCTCTTTGCGATCTTTGGCCTGTCGATGATGCTGTTCCAGTATCGCCTCCACTACTTCGGCACCGTCTTCATGCTCGCCGTTCCGTGGCTGATGGTGCAGATGTTGAGTGATCGCTTCGAGCTCCGGCCGCGTTTGCAACTGATTGCCGGCGTCGCCGCGTTTCTGATTGTTTTTCGTCCGGCAATTCTTGGCAGTCTGTTTAACGAATATCCAGTGGGCGGCTTCGTGTTGTACCAGACCATGCAGCCATTGATGCCGGCGCTCGAGAAAGCCTGCGAGGAAGATCCGGGTATCGTGCTCGCGCCTCCGCAGTTCGGGCACTACATTTCGTATCACTCCAAATGCAGCGTGATCGCGAATAATTTCCTGATCAGCGATCTGCATTTCCAGAAAGTCGAAGAGGTGAATTTCCTTTTCACTGTTCCGGCCGAGGTGCTCGGCACAGGCGGAGGCGACATCAAGTACGTCCTGACGATGGTTGGCGACATGCATGAAATGCGCGGAGGGAAGGTGATGCTGAAGGATCCAGCCGACATTGCCAATCGCAACCCGCAGTTGATTCGAGATCTGGTGTTGTCTGAAACACTGCCGGAGAGCATCGAAATGATCGAGCGCGTCAACATCCGCGAGTCGGAAGACTCAGAGCTCATCCCGATGGCCGGTCTCTACAAGCTTACACTCACCAAATAATCCCAGCTCACTCAGGGACAGGCACTGTCGTCTAGGATGGTGCCTTTTAGGACAGGCACTGCCCGTGGCGAGTCGGCCAGGCTTGCAAATAATTTCTCGAGTTTTACAGAGAAATACGGATCGAAACGTCGGCCCAGCACATCTACGTTCGATCCATGACTCGACCGCGCAATCATATTGTCAGCGCTTCGAAGACGCCGCACTACCATGTGACTTCACGTTGTGTGCGCCGCGCCTTTCTCTGCGGCAAAGACCAGACAACCGGTCGATCGTATGAACATCGCCGTGGCTGGATCGAGAAACGCGTCCGGCTTCTGTCAACAGTCTTCGCGATCGACATTGCAGCGTATGCCGTCATGAGTAACCACTACCACCTGGTACTGACGCTATGCGGCGCGCAAGCGGAGCGCTGGTCCGATCTCGAGGTTCTGCAGCGTTGGACCGTGTTGTTTCGCGGCCCTTTACTCGTGCAACGATTTCTCGCTGATGAACCGATCAGCGAAGCCGAGAAGGAATCGGTCTTCCTGACCGCTCGCGAATTCCGGAAACGTTTGAAGAGTCTGAGCTGGTTCATGAAATGCCTCAATGAACCGATTGCACGACGTGCGAACGCAGAGGACGAGTGTGCCGGGCATTTTTGGGAGGCTCGTTTTCACTCTCAGCCACTCTGCACAGAGCAGGCGTTGTTAGCTGCGATGGCTTACGTTGATCTCAACCCTGTGAGAGCTGGAGTCGCTGAATCACCGGAGACGTCCGAATTCACTAGCATTCGTGCAAGAACATGTCCCGAGGCGGCGAGTTTTCCAGAAAGAACGACAGAAAAACTGCCGATGCCTCCAACCGGCAGCAATAGTTACTTATGTATCAAGCCTCTTCAAAGATTCATGGACGACGCAACTGGGACCGATGGCGAGAAGCCAGTACCGATTGCACGAGCGGATTACCTGACATTGATTGATGTGACAAGTCGCGTCGCCGTGCCAGGAAAGCGCGGCGCGGTTGACCCCTCGCTCATGCCTATTCTCGACCGGCTAAAGTTGTCGGACAAAGAATGGACCGTCGGTGTACTTGATCTGCGGAGATGTCTGCGAAGCGGGGGATTGCGGATTCCAAAATCCGCATAGCGTCGTTTGTCCGAGTCTTATCGGGCCTCAAACCCGAGTCTTCTTGTGCTCAAGTCTCGAGCCAACTAGGTGTCGAGATTAGTTGCGATGCCATTCTTGGTCTGGATCGCGCTGTTCAATTCGAGCGACGTCTTAGTGCCTGTCCCTTACGAGTCCTGGCGGCTGCTCCGGACGCCCGCTGACTCTGTGTGCCTGTCCAAAAAAAAGGGGCAGCCGAAGCTGCCCCTGGTCGTGCTGGTGTTGGGCTTAGAACCTGAAGGCGATGCCCAGTTGGATGCGGTAAACCGAAGGCAGCTGTGCGATTTCCGGTGCTGGGACGAGCGATGAGGGATCGCCTGCGACGTAGCCGGCAAGCGGTGACAGTACGTACTGTGAGCCATCGCCGGAGAGCGCGACACCGGCCGGTGCGACGTTTGACGGCGCGGTGTAGCTATCCACGCGACCCCAGTTGTCGTTGAGCAGGTTGCCAAGGTTTTCGATGTCCAGCGTCACGTCAAACGTGAAATCGTTGGCGAGCGTAAATTGCTGCATGAGGCGCATGCTCACGGTG
>CAWUHY010000154.1:0-7308 GCA_963922215.1 uncultured Gammaproteobacteria bacterium
CGTTCAATTCCTTCCAGCAGCGTGCGGCGCGTCTCGTCGTTCGTGTTGCGTACGGTCAGCTGCAGAACCGCCCTGTCGGAAATGATGTTGTGCTTGGTTCCGGAGTGAAATGACCCAACCGTGACGACGCCCGGCGTCCGCGGATCCAGTTCGCGCGATACGAGCGTCTGCAGCGCGACAACGATCTGACTGCCGATCAGGACCGGGTCCTTTCCACGGTGTGGGCTGGCACCGTGTGCGCCGATGCCGTGCACGATGATGTCCACGCTGTCGACGCCGGCGTAGGCATCGCGCTCATGCGCGATGATGCGACCCGCTGGTCGGCCTGCGCTGACGTGAAATGCGAATGCGTATTCCGGCGTGCCGAAGCGTTCCCAGATGTCGTCCTCGCGCATCGCGCGCGCACCAATTCCCCGCTCTTCTGCCGGCTGGACGATCAGCATCAGCGTGCCCGACCAGGCGTTGCGGTTGGATGCCATGTAGCGCGCCGTGCCGACCAGGCTTGTGATGTGCACGTCATGGCCGCAGGCGTGCATCGTCGGAACGGTGTTGCCGGTAATCGGATCGACCTGCGTCGCTCGCGATGCGTTCTCGAGCCCGGACTTCTCTTCCACGGGCGGCCCGTCCATGTCCGCGCGCATCATGACCAGCGGCCCGTCACCGTTCTCGAGCATCGCGACGACGCCGGTCCCGCCGATGTTTTCCGTGACTTCGAAGCCGGCGCGCTTCAGCTCATCGGCCATGCGCTTCGCCGTCTCGAACTCGACGGTCGAGAGCTCGGGATTTCGGTGGAAGTGATCAAACAGCGGCCAGAGATAACTCTCGTAGTCGGACGCGATCGCGTCGCGAAGATCCGATGCGTGAACGGATGGGACGACAGCCAGAACGGCAAGCAGGGCAAGACGACGCAGCATTGTGAAACCCCCGGGTGGAAACCCAAGAGTCTAGCAGAGGCTTACATGTTAGGGCGGGAGTCGTCCGACTGCAGACGGGTGATCAGCGAACGCAGGAAGCACTTGTTGAAGCGCAGCTGGCAGCTCGATGATACCTGTTCCATCAGCGTCGAGCTGACTCTCAGGATGGTGACCTCGCCGTTTGCACGAATGGATGCCTGTCGCTTGGCGCCTCGAACATAGGAACTTTCGCCAAAGCAATCGCCGGCGCTTAAGGAACCGACGCTCTTGCCGGCGCTCACGACATCGACGTTGCCGGAGACGATGATGTAGAAGCGGTCGTCGGAGTCACCCTCGCGAACGATGTCGTCACCGTTGGAATACTCAGCCCACTCGGAAGCACGCAGGACTTCCCAGATTTCGGCATGCGAGAACTCGTGGAAAAAACGCAGCGTCCGCAAGAGATCGAAATGCTCCTGGTTGTCGAGGCTGTCGTATTTCTGCCGAAGGTCCTTGTAGACGCGCGTCAGCTCTGCAGCCATCAGCGCGCCGCTGGCCGGACGGGTTTCCGGGTTTTTCTGCATCGCCATCGCAACGACATGCTCGAGTTCTTCCGGCAGGTCATCACGGTAGGTGTGAATCGGTGGTGGCGTCGCGTAGACAATCTGGTGCAGGAGCTTCGACAGGTTGTCGGCGCGGAACGGCCGGTAACCGGTCAGGAGTTCGTACATGACTGCGCCAAGCGAATACAGATCGGAACGCTGCGTCAGTTCTTCGGACTGCACCTGCTCCGGACTCATGTAGCTCGGCGAGCCCGCGATACCTTCGATCCGCGAAACCTCGGAATCACTGACGATCGCGATGCCGAAGTCGATGATGCGGACGTCATTGTCGATCGTCAGCATGACATTCGACGGTTTGATGTCGCGATGAATGACACCGCGGCCGTGCGCATAGTGAAGTGCCTTCGCACACTTGTAGATAATCTCGACGACGTCGTCGACGCGCAGCAGGTTATCCGGCTTGCAGTAGGCGGCGAGCGTTCGTGCGCCCTGGATGTGTTCGGTGACGACGTAGTACTTGCCGTCTTCTTCGCCCGCATCGTAGATCGGCATGATGTTGGGATGCTGGAGCATGCCCACCATGTGCGCTTCGTTGTAGAACATTTTGCGGGAGACTTTCGCGCGCTGCGAGTCGGTCGCTTCCTCGATGTTGTATACCTTGATCGCAACATCGCGGCGGTAATAGGGATCGTGGGAGAGATACACGTCGCCCGTGCTCCCCTTGCCGATCTTGTTGATGATCACGTATTTGCCGATTTTTTCCGGCAAATCGTCTCTCTTTTTTATCTCGCTCGCAGGGGATGCCATCGGGTCTCACGATCAGTTCATCAGCCACCCCAAAACCAGCAAAGAAACAATGGCATATAGGGCGGCCACCAGGTCATCCAGCATAATTCCCAGCCCCCCATCTATTCTGTGATCGAGGTCTCGTATCGGCCACGGTTTGACAATATCGAAGAACCGGAAAGCGACGAATGCGAGCACCCAATCGAGGGCCGTCGGCGGTACAAACGCAAGCACAGCGTACATTCCGGCGATTTCGTCCCAGACGATGCCGCCGTGATCGTGAACGCCGATACGGCGAGCCGCCTCGCCGCAGAGGTAAATGCCTGAGAGCGTGAGCAGTAGCCCGATACCCGCCCACCAGAGCGGTGAGAGGCTCAGGGAAAAGTATGCGATCGGAAACGCGACAAGCGTACCGACCGTACCCGGCGCCTTCGGAACGATTCCGGTACCGAAACCGAACGCGAGCCAGAGCACCGGGTCACGGCCAAGTGTCCTGATCGTGACGCGAGTCGTCTTTCCGGCGTCGCCTGCCATCAGAAGTGCAGGTAACCCTTGTGATCGTAGTCGACGGATTTTCCGGCATCGAAACAGCGAACGTCGTCGCCCTCCGTGACGTGCCCGATCAGCGTGACACGCGTTCCGGCGTGCTGCTTCGGTGTCGTCGGCGAGGTGAAAATCAGCTCGTAATCCTCGCCGCCAGCCAGGCAGAATGCGACCGCCTCCTCGCGCGCGACATACTTTAGGATGTCGTCCGACAGGGGCAACCGATCGATGTGGATTTCCGCGCCCTTGCGGCTCGACGCCAGCAGCTTCTTCAAATCGGCGAACAGCCCGTCCGAGATATCGATCGCTGCGTGCATCGTGTCGCGTTGCGCCAGTGCGAACTCCACTCGGGATACGGGACGCGCGAAAGCGTCATACAGCCGTCCGCCCCGCTCGCCTCGCATCAGGAGCTCGAGTCCCGCCGCGGCGTCACCGGGACTGCCGGTGACATAGATTCCATCCCCGACCTTTGCGCCCGAGCGCAGGACGGCTCGTCCGGCAGGCGTTTCACCCATCACCATGAGATTGAGCGAATTCAGGTTCGCCCGGGTCGTGTCGCCACCAACGAGAGTGACGCCGTGCGCGTCCAGCGATTCCTGGAGACCGGCTGCGAATCCCCGCAGCCAGTGTGGATCGGCTTCTTTCATCGCGATGCTTAACAGGGCCCAGCGCGGCTGCGCCGCCATCGCCGCCAGGTCCGACAGGTTTGCGGCGGCGAGATGGAAGCCGAGATCGGCAGGGTCCATCGACGGCAGGTAGTGCACGCCCTCGATCAACGCATCGACGGAGGTCAGGATCTCGCAGCCCGGCGTCGGACTTAGAACAGCAGCATCATCGCCGACACCTACGGTGACGCCGGGCGCGTCGTCCCAGTCGAAAAATTCCCGAATGATTTCGAATTCGTTCATCGCCGCAGCTTCTTCTTATTGTGGGCCTTATTCAGGACCTACTGACATGATGCGAATGCGTCGTTTTTTTTTAGAGGCTCTAGAGCCCTCCGTTGATCTCGACAGATCGCAAATCCTGTGCCGCCCTGTCCAGGCAGCCGTTGATGTACTTGTGACTCTCGACCGCGCCGAAGCGTTTCGCGAGGTTGACGCCCTCGTTGATCACAACTCGGTACGGAATATCGATGCGCTCCTTCAGCTCGAAAAGGCCAATCATCAGGATCGCCGATTCGACAGGGTCGAGCTGGTCGCGCGGGCGGTCGATGACGGAGTCGATCAGTGTCGACAGTTCGTCCTCGTTTTCAACCGTTCCCGACAATAGCTCGCCGAAATACTCGTGATCAACACGCTCGTAGGCTTTTTGCTCACGAAACTGCGACCGGAGCTCCGAGAGCTCATGTCCTGCAATCTGCCTCTGGTACAGCGCCTGGACGGCAAGCTCACGCGAGCGTGTCCGCGCTCCTGCTGATGCGTTTTTGGCCATCGCGAATCAGTCGAGACGGCGCAGCAGGTTGACCATCTCGATCACCGCGAGTGTCGCTTCCTCACCCTTGTTCCCAGCTTTCGTGCCGGCACGCTCGATTGCCTGTTCGATCGTGTCAACCGTCAGAATGCCAAAACCGATGGGGACGCCGTGAGCCTGCTGGGCAGCGGAAAGCCCGCGCACGCATTCACCGGCGACATAGTCGAAGTGCGGTGTTCCGCCGCGAATCACGGCGCCCAGAGCGACGATGCCATCGAAACGGCGTGACTTCGCGACCCGGTCGACGGCAAGCGGCATTTCGTACGCACCGGGAATGCGGATGATCTCGATATCGGTTTCGTTCGCCCCGTGTTGCTTCAGGCTGCGCAGCGAGCCCTTGATGAGCGACTCGACAATAAAATCGTTGAACCGCGATGCAACGATTGCGATCCGGTGTCCGTGTGCGTCGAGGTCTGCCTCGACGTTGCGAATGTCTGTCATTTAAGCTCGTCCACGTATTCGCTGATTTCGAGGTCGAAACCGGAAATCGCGTACATCTGTTTGGGCGCCGATAATACACGCATTCTCGATACACCGAGGTCTCGCAGGATCTGCGCGCCCACGCCGTAGGTACGCAAGACGGCGTCTCCCGACTGCGCACGCCTGTCGCTCTGGCTCGCTTGCAGAAGATTGACCATGTCGACGAAGTCGCGGGACGATTCCTGATCGCGAAGGACGACGACAACGCCTGTCTCTTCCCTGGCGATGCGCTCTATCGCTGCATCGAGCCGCCAGCCCAGAACCGGGCTTTGCACACCGACCACGTCGCCGAGCGTGTCGGCGAGGTGGACGCGAACAAGCGGGTTGCTGTCTTTGTTGATATCTCCCTTGACCAGCGCAACGTGCACCGAGCGATTGATGCGGTCGTCGTAACACATCATCCTGAACTCGCCGTGCGCCGTAGTAACCGTCTGTTCCGCAATCCGTTCGACGTTCCGTTCTTTCTCAAGGCGGTAGCGAATCAGATCTGCGATCGTGCCGATGCGAATGCCATGCTCGCGAGCAAATTTCTCGAGGTCCGGCCGACGGGCCATGCTGCCATCGGCGTTCAGTATCTCGACAATAACAGCAGCGGGCTCAAACCCGGCCAGCCTTGCGAGGTCGCAGCCCGCCTCCGTGTGCCCGGCACGGGTCAGGACACCGCCAGGCTGCGCCATGACCGGGAAGATGTGACCGGGTTGGCTCAAGTCTTCCGGCTTTGCGTTTGGCGCGACTGCGGCTTTGATGGTGCGGGCGCGATCGTGCGCAGAGATGCCCGTTGTGATGCCTTCCGCCGCCTCGATCGACAGCGTGAAGTTTGTTGCGTGGTGCTGGTCCGTCTCCGTCACCATCAGCGGCAAACGCAGCTGCGCGCAGCGGTCGCGCGTCAGCGTCAGGCAGATCAGTCCGCGGCCGTGCGTCGCCATGTAGTTAACGTCTTCCGGCCTGACAGCTTCGGCCGCCATGAGCAGATCGCCCTCGTTCTCGCGATTCTCATCATCGACCATGATTACCATGCGACCTTTCTGGATATCGCTGATGATGTCTTCGATGTCGCTGAACATGTCGTCGATCGGCGTGACGTTGGTTTTCTCAGGCATAGCCGTGTTCTCTCAAGGTCGCGATACTCAGGCCGTCTTCGTCCTTGCCGAGCAGTCGTTCGATATAGCGCGCGAGCAGGTCGACCTCGATATTGACGACAGTCCCGACGCGATAGGTGCTGATGGTCGTGTTCTGGGCAGTGTGTGGGATGATATTCAGGTCGAACTCGGAGCCCGATACATCATTGATGGTAAGACTGACCCCATCGACACAGACCGAGCCCTTCTTCGCCACGTAGCGGGCGTATTCGTCAGGAATGCGGATCGTCAGGCGCCATGACCGCGCGTCTTCCTCCATTCGGACCACCTCACCGAGGCAGTCGACATGTCCGCTGACGAGGTGACCGCCCAGCCGGTCGCCGATGGCAAGTGCGGGCTCGAGATTGACAGTCGAACCCTCGCGGATGGACTTCAGCGCCGTGACGTCCAGCGTTTCATTGCTCAGGTCCATGTCGAAACCGTTGTCGTGCAGCGCAATGGCAGTGAGGCAGACGCCGTTGACGGAAATGCTGTCGCCGACGGCGTATTCGGACCACGGCAGGTCGTCGGAGACGACGGTCATACGCACGTCGCCACCGATACGACGCATCGCATCGATGCGCCCGACAGCCTGAATTATTCCGGTAAACATAAGGTTTTCTCGTTAGGGCGCCTTTCGGGGCGCAACGGTCAGTCGACGATCCGGGCCAATGCGGCGTTCGTCGATGATGTCGACCCGATACCCTGCGGCGAGCGTCCTGAGGTCGGCTGTCGATGCGAAACGCCGTGTTTCGCTCCCCAATATAAGGGGGGCCTGGTAAATCACAAGCTCGTCAACCAGTCCCGCCTCGAGAAAACTGCCGGTCAGCGTTGGCCCCGCCTCGACGAGGACGTCGTTGATTTCGCGCGCGGCAAGCTCGGCGAGCAGCGCGTCGAGGTCGACGCCATGACTGGAGGCCGGCAGGACGAGAACCTCCGCTCCGGCGATCTCGCCGTCGACCGTCGACGCGATGAGCGTGTCGCCGTCCAGGCCGAGCATTTTCGCCGACGGCGGCAGCCTTAAGTTTGCGTCCGCGACAACCCGCAGGGGTTGTGGCGCGTCGCCATACCTGACATCCCGGACGTTAAGCGACGGATCGTCCACCAGCACCGTGCCGATGCCGGTCAGCACAGCCCCGGACAGCGCCCGCAAACGCTGCACATCGGCTCGCGATTCGGGCGAAGTGATCCACTGGCTCTCGCCGCTCAGCATTGCGGTCGCGCCGTCAAGACTCATTCCGACTTTCGCCCTCACCCGCGGTCGTGCGGTCCGGGCGCGAGTGAAAAACCCGGCATTCAGCGACTCGGCTTGTCCCGCCATCAGACCAGTCTCGACCGCAATACCGGCCTCCCGCAGCCGCTCGACCCCCGCGCCGTTCACCTTGTCCGACGGATCGACCGAGGCGACGATAACGCGCGCAACCCTGGCGTCAATCAATGCGTCTGCGCAGGGCG
>CAWUHY010000155.1:0-7297 GCA_963922215.1 uncultured Gammaproteobacteria bacterium
GCCTCAAAATTCTCCCAAGCCCAATCGCGGATCAATCCGCTCCCACAGGAAACGTGCGATCATGATTGGCGCGATGTTTCGAAAGCTCTTTCATAAAGACGAGACCCTGCCGGACCTGCTAAGCGCCGACGCCTTTCACGCGCCGATCAACGCGATCCTCGACGAGCGGCTCAAGACTCTTGGACTCGAGCGCACGAAACCCGGAACCTGGGCAAAGGCAGACTGCCGCCTCGGCAGACCGATGGTCGAAATTCGTCACTACAAGGGCAAACAATCTGCTCCGGTCTGGGGCTATTCGCTGAACTACGTGCCACATCTCACAGGCGAAGGCAGGCGCGTTGCCTGGCACCGCACCCAAAAATCAGCGCGCCTCGACGTGTTCCCCTTCGACGAACAGCACGCGCTTCCAACCCTGTCCCGATTCGCAACCGCCGACGCGCACGAACACGCTGCAGCGCGCATCCTCGGCGATGCCTGCGACCGCGCGGCGAAGTTCTTCGAACGCTACCGCAGCCTGAATGACCTCCTGCCGCTCTTCGACAGGCTGGAGGCGGACAAAGGAGAGGGCTTAAGCTACTGGAATTACACGAGTCTGCCCCTCGCGCATGCGTTCACGCTGAACGCAGTCGGCAAAAGCACCCCGGCCCGCGATCGACTCGACCAATACATGCAGCGCATGAACGTCGCCGGCAAGGCGCGCGACGATCTGCTGCAGCGGTTCGCCGCCGCAGCGCACATTGGTACCGAACTGTGACGACGTATACGCGGAAGTCCTGTTCCCATTTCGGCGCAACTCGGGAGACCAGCCCATGAGACTCGTACACACGGTCGTCGTGAATGCAGAGCGGGAAGCCGTCTGGAACTACGTCGACGATCCAAACAACCTAGCCACGCTGAATCCGGGCTTGAAGTCGATGCGCCATGTTGCAGGACCTGAACGCGACGCCGGTGCCGTCTATGAACTCATCCACACGGTTGGCGATCGTGAGGTGCTGACGACTGCGACGATTACGGATCGTCGTCCGCCGAGCTCGATGACCACGGAGTCGACCTCGGAAATGGGCGTGACGACGACAACATTTGCGTTCAAATCCGTCAACTACCGAACCGAGTGGACGCTGTTTATCGAATATCGCTTCAAGGGTTTCTACTGGCTAGCCTCGCTGTTCACACGGGGTGCCATGCGAAAAGCGCAGCGGGCAGAAATGGAGGCGATGGCAGAGCGAGTTGAGGCAGGCTTGCGGGGGTGAGCGAATTGATTCGCGATTCTTTAAACGCCACAAGTCCCTGATACGCCCGGCATTACCGCCGTGCTTAGCTGGCGTCTCCTTGTCCCTTGCGTTATAGTTCGCCGCCTCGCGCGATCCGGTCGCAGGATTGTGTGAGTGCATTTCGCAAGAAAATACAAACCAATCAATCAGTTAACGGAGTTTCAGCCATGTCTGAAGAATTCGATCTGATTGCGGATTTCCGTGAAGACATGGGGAAAGGTGCGAGCCGCCGCCTGCGTCGTGAAGGAAAAGTACCCGCAATCCTCTATGGTGCCGGCCGTCCGCCGCGCAATCTGTCGTTCGACCACAACAAGGTCCTGCGCCAGCTGGAAAACGAATCATTCTATTCCAGTGTCCTGAACATCAAGGTCGGCGAAAAGAGCCAGGCCGCGATCCTGAAAGACATTCAGCGTCATCCGGCGAAGCGCATCATCATGCACATGGACTTCCAGCGCATCCTCGATGACGTCGAGATTCGCATGAACGTCCCGCTGCACTTCATCGGCGAAGACCAGGCACCGGGCGCGAAGCAGGAAGGTGGAACAATTTCTCACCTGATGAACGACGTCGAAGTCGTCTGTCTGCCGAAGCACCTGCCGGAATACCTCGAAGTCGACGTGTCAGAGCTGAAGCTCGACGAGTCACTGTCGCTGTCCGACATCAAGTTGCCGGAAGGCGTCACGATTCCGGAACTGGAGCAGGGCGAAGACCACGATCACATCATCGTTTCCATCCAGGAAATCAAGCTCGCTCCGATCGAGGAAGACGAAGACGAAGATGCAGCCGAGCCGGGTGAAGTTCCGGTCGCCGGCGAGGAAGAAGAGAGCGACGGCGAAGAGGACGCAGACAAGGACGAAAGCTAGTCTCGACGTCTGTCGTTCAACAAAAACCGCGGTTGGCGTTAATCTCGACCAGAGAGAAACACCGGCTGCGGTTTTTTTGATTGTGAGGATCACGCATGAGCGTCAAAGTCATTGTCGGCCTCGGAAACCCGGGCGACAAATATGCGAACACACTGCACAACGCAGGCTTCATGTTTGCGGATGCCGTCGCGCGCAAGTATTCGGGCTCGTTTAATTACGACAAGAAGTTTGATGCGGACGTGTGCAAGGTCAGCGTCGACGGGAATGACGTGTGGCTGATTAAGCCGCAGAGCTTCATGAACATGTCGGGCCAGCCGGTGCGCGGGCTCATCGACTACTACCGCGTGAAAATCTCCGACGTTCTCATCGCGCACGACGAGATCGATCTGCCGCCCGGCACGGTCCGCCTGAAGAAGGCCGGCGGCCACGGCGGACACAATGGCTTGCGCGACGTGATCAAGCACTGCGGCAACGACTTCTTGCGCCTGCGCATCGGCGTAGGCCACCCGGGAACGAAGGAGCAGGTGGTCGGCTACGTACTGAAGCGGGCCAGCAGCGAAACCGAACGCGCGATCGAAGACAACATCGACGACGCGCTGCGGGTATTGCCAACCTTGCTGGACGACGGGCTGAACGCGGCGATGAAAGCGCTGCACACGAAAGACAAGGACTAGAAATCATCCATGGCTATTAAATGTGGAATCGTCGGGCTACCGAACGTCGGCAAGTCGACCCTGTTTAACGCGCTGACCTCCGCCGAGATTGCGGCAGAGAACTATCCGTTTTGTACGATCGAGCCGAACGTCGGTGTTGTGCCGGTACCCGATCCGCGCCTCGACCAGCTCGCGGCGATCGTTTCACCGCAGAAACTGATTCCCACAACGATGGAGTTTGTCGATATCGCCGGACTCGTTGCAGGTGCGTCTAAAGGCGAGGGCCTCGGCAACCAGTTCCTCGCCAACATTCGCGAGACGAATGCCATCGCTCACGTTGTACGCTGTTTCGAAGACGATGACGTCACGCATGTGTCGGGCACGATCAACCCGATCGACGACATCGAGACGATCAACACCGAACTGGCTCTCGCCGACCTCGAGTCGGTCGAACGCCAGCTCGCGAAAGCCGAGAAAAACGCCAAGACCGGCAAGAAGGAAGACCTCTACGTGCGCGACGTGATGAGGAAAGTCAAAGCGCACCTCGACGAGGGACACCCGGTCCGCGCGCTGACGCTTGACGAGAACGAGCAGAGACTTCTGCGTGAACTGCACCTGATCACGGCAAAACCGGTCATGTATGTGGCAAACGTTGCGGAAGACGGCTTCGACGGCAATCCACATCTCGATGCGGTCCGCGAGTATGCGGCGGCAGAAGGTTCACAGGTGGTCGCGATCTGCGCAGCGATCGAAGCGGAAATCGCACTGCTCGATGACGAAGACAAGAAAGACTTCCTCGACGATCTCGGCTTCGACGAGCCGGGTTTGAACCGCGTGATCCGCACCGGCTACGCGTTGCTGGGCCTCAACACCTATTTCACCGCGGGCCCGAAAGAAGTCCGCGCCTGGACGTTCAAGACCGGCGCGACCGCGCCGCAGGCGGCGGGTGAGATTCACACCGATTTCGAGAAGGGCTTCATTCGTGCCGAGGTCATAGGCTTCGACGACTACATCGCGGGCAACGGCGAAAACGGCGCGAAGGAAGCGGGCAAGCTGCGCCTCGAAGGAAAGGAATACATCGTCAAGGAAGGCGATGTCATGCACTTCCGTTTCAACGTATGACCGCGTCGCTCACCGTTCGCGAAGAGCAGCCCGGCGACGAGGCGGCGATTCGCGAACTGGTGACTGCAGCCTTCGAAGGACCCGATGAAGCCACGCTCGTGGACGCGCTGCGTGCCTGCGGTGACCCCGTCATCTCCGTAGTCGCCGAGCAGGATGCCAGCGTTGTCGGTCACGCGATGCTCTCCATTGTCGTCGCGGAGGAAGCGCCTGACAAAAAGCTGCTCGGACTTGCACCGATGGCGACCCGTCCTGACCTCCAGCGACAGGGCGTCGGCTCAAAACTCTTGCCGTTCGCACTCGAGCTCGCCAAAGCGCAGGGATTCGAGGCAGTCATCGTGCTCGGCCACGCCGACTACTATCCGCGTTTCGGTTTTGCACCGGCGAGTACGTTCGGGATTCGTTCGGAATACGACGTCCCGGACAATGTCTTCATGGCGCTCGAACTCGTACCGGGCGCGCTGGCGTCAGTTACCGGCGTGGTTCGCTACCACCGCGCCTTTGCGGAGCTCTAGCAGGCTGCCAACCGCCGCTACTCTTTCGGTTCAGTCGTCGGCAACGACCAGTTCAGAACAATCGCGAGGCCGCGCACGCTGAAGCCGAGCATCACTGCGATCGCCATCGCGACCTGCTCCTCAACAGACAGCCAGGCAAGTGTCGCGTACGCGACCGCCGAGACGAAAGCTGCCGTCGCGTAGATCTCCTTTTGCAGAATCAACGGTATCTCGTTGCAGATGATGTCGCGGATCATGCCGCCGGTGACGGCCGACGCAACGCCGAGCATCACGGCGACGACGGGGCCGGTGTCGGACATGAGGCAGATGCGGGTCCCGAGTGTCGCGAAGAGCGCGAGTCCCATCGCGTCCATCCAGACCAGCACGCGCTGACGGCCTCCGGGTTTGTAGAAACTGAAATAGACGAGGACTGCACAGACGAGCGCGATTGCGATGTAGCGAACGTCGGCTACCCAGAACACCGGGTTGCGATCGAGAATGACGTCGCGCAAGGTACCGCCGCCAACCGCGGGCATCATGGCCAAGACAAAAAACCCGAAGATATCCATGCCCTTGCGCGCCGCGGCGAGCGCACCGCTCATCGCGAATGCGGCCGTGCCGAGAACCTCGAGGACAAAGAGCGCGTTCATGGCGGGCACTATAAACGCATGAGTCGCGCCTGACTATTTCGGGGCCATGCGTCGCGACGAAACGTCGTTCCCGCGCATCTAGTACGAAACCTTGGAGGGGATTAAGCGATGTACCGACTGCTTTTCGTTCTTGCGGCAATCCTGCTGACCGGTGTCGCAGATGCCGTCGTTCTCAAGCAACCCGATCAGGCAAACCGGCATCGTGAAATGGCGTCGGCGCTTCCTTTCGTTCCTGTCGCGGAAATCGGCGGGGGCGTTGCAATCGCACCGGACGCCATTCTGACAGCCGGGCACGTCGCCCGCGCGCTGATCCCCGGCGCGTCTGTTCTCCGTATTGATGGCGCGGACTACCGTGTCACGCGTGTCGATACGCCTGCGGCGTTCGTTGATGATCCGAAGCAGGGTCGAATCGCCGATGACCTTGCACTGCTTCGTATTGACGGGATTCTGCCGTCGGAGCGAATTGCAGCGCTCGATTGCACAGAACCGCAGGCCGGCGCGCCGGTTGTCTTCGTCGGCTCAGGCGATCACGAGGACGCGAAAGGAAACCCGCTGACGAACGTGCCGCCGTCGGCTGTTCTCGCGGGCCCGAACACCGTGTTCGCTGTGACCTCAGGCTGGATCGAGATCGCGGTCGATGCTCCCGCCAGCCCCCCGGACGCGGTCATGAGCGCCGGCGGTGACAGCGGCGGGCCCTTGTTGCGGCGACAGGACGGAGACTGGGCTGTTATCGGAGTGAGCTCGCATTACGCGCACGACGGAACGACTGAATTTCGGCGCGATCGTTTCACGCGGGTCGACCAGCACTGCGACTTCCTGGAAGAAGCATTAAGTCTGGCACCTGCGCAGGCGCCAGCTTCCAAAGCTGTGAAAGCCCCGGCGCTGGCCGTCGTCCATGCCTGGCTCGCCGCGTACAACGCGGGTGTCGATGAAATGCTTGGTTTTTACAATGGACCGATGAGCGCGATCGAGACGACGGACGAGTCTCCAGGCCGCTACCGGGCGCTCTTCGATGCGTGGGGCGCCGTTGATCTCTCAGGTGTCACTTCCGGGCCGGAGCCTGACTCCGTTCTGATCGGACTCGATTCTGCAAAGGTCGGAGGTCTGGAGCTCGTCATTCTGCTCACGCCGGGTGACTCACCGAGAATGCGGGGGCTCGCAACCTTTGACCATGATTGAGCGACCAGCAGGGCAGCGTGATGCCCGCCCCCAACCCCTTGCCGTCGAACGGGCGCCTTCCGTGGCGCCCGCCGTTCCTTTCGGGAAACAGGTTGTCCCTTCTTCAGTGAAAGGCGATCTGGATCGTTGAGCATTCTCCGGTGTTGGCCGGAATCTCGCTCGCGTTCGTCGCGAATCCGCCGACACCGAGCAGCGGCAAGTCGCAGCCACCGAGATAAGAACTCATCTGCGCCGCGAGCGCCGGTCCCGTTTGCGCCGGTCCGTGGCTGTGCACGGCGAGAATGACCTGCGCACCCATCGGGTTCGTCAGCGAAGTCACCAGGTCCTCCGGCCATCCGCCAATCGCAGCGAGTTCCGCAGCACCTGACGTGCTCATTTCACCCACCTGGATATGTCCGGAAATTGTGGTCTTGTTGCCGTTCACGATGCGGCCACCCGCGTAGTGAAAATCGAACCCGGTCGCCGGATTGAAGATATCGACAGGTGCAAGCTGGCATGCGCCTGGATTCTCGCATTCCCCCGGATTGTTAAAGAACATGACCCACAGAGTCGCCGTGTGACCGGCCATAAGGCCCGTTGTCTTGAACTGCGCCGTGATTCCCTGAGGGGTTCGAATGATCTTCGTGTTTCCGGCGGGTGGATCAGACGGGAAGACCCAGAAGGGCGCTGCTGTCGATACGTGGTCCGATGCCCATGCTGCTGCCGTGACAACGATTAATGTGCAAACGGCGACAAAGCCGCAAATGATCTTTTTCATTGTTCTGACTCCTTGTTGATTGACAAGCGCGAGCAGACTAGGAAACGGGCTCGCAGAGGTAACGAAAAAAGGACGAAAAAGACACGAAATCGTCGCCGTGATCGGTCAACTGTCAGTCGCGGCGACACACCGACTTGCTGTAATCTGATGGGAATCAGGTGCTTGCGAGGTTTGCTGCTGCGAATGACGCAATGAGTGGCCCGAACGACAGAACGGTCTTTCGATTCGGCGATTTCGCCCTCGACCCGACGAGCGGCGAGCTCACCGAACGTGGCAACGCGTTGGAGCTGCGACCGCAGTCCATCAAGGTG